>NZ_JAJJIB010000004.1:0-199102 GCF_020905435.1 Microbacterium sp. F2E
GAACCCGAAGCCCTTCATCTGGACCAAGACCGCAGACCAGATACTCGAATCCCTCGGACGACTATTGCAACGAATTAACGGCGGAGGACACTAGCCGTTCGCACCCTCCCACGGCGTGCCACGGCTCCGGTACGCTCGCATCTCATGGCGAGTGATCACTACTTCAGTGCATCCCCGTCCAGCGCCGAGCACCTCCGCCGCATCTCGGTGACCCTCGCGGGCCACAGCGGCGAGGTCACGACCGCGGGCGGGGTGTTCAGCCCCGACCACGTCGACGGCGGCACGGCGGTCCTGCTGTCGAACACGCCTCCCCCGCCCCCGGGCGGTCACCTGCTCGACCTCGGCTCCGGGTGGGGCCCGATCGCGCTCAGCCTGGCGACGCAGTCGCCGCACGCGACGGTGTGGGCCGTCGACGTCAATGAGCGCGCCCTCGACCTCGTGCGTCGGAACGCGGAAGCGTGGGGCCTCGACAACGTCAACGCCGTGCTGCCCGACGATGTTCCCGACGACGTCAGCTTCCGCACGATCCGCTCGAATCCGCCGATCCGGGTCGGCAAGAACGAGCTGCACGGCCTGCTGCGGCGCTGGCTGCCGCGGCTTGAGGAGCGCAGCGACGCCTGGCTCGTCGTGCAGCGCAACCTCGGATCCGACTCGCTGCAGCGGTGGATCGCGGCGACGTTCGACGATGGCTACTCGGTCGCCCGCTCCGCGACCGCACGCGGCTTCCGCGTGCTCAAGGTGCGCCGCCACGGGGCGGTGCGCACCGCGCCTGTCGACATCGTGGAGGTGTGACGACATGGACCAGAGCGCTCAGCGTCGGGTGCCGATCGAGCCGCAGCGGGTCGACGCCCCGCTCACCTCGTCGGCGGTGCTCCTCACCCTCGCCCTGACCGACGTCTCGGCCGGCTCGGACTCGGTTGCGACGGTGCGCGGGGTGCTGGCCGACCTCGAAGACATCACCAAGAACGTCGCCTTCCGCGACCTGGATGCCGCGCTCGCCTGCACCATCGGCATCGGCAGCGCCGTGTGGGATGTCGTCACCGGCGCACCCCGCCCGGCGGAGCTGCACCCGTTCCGCGAGGTCGTCGGCGCGGTGCACACGGCGCCCTCGACGCCCGGCGACCTGCTCGTGCACATCCGCGCGAACCGGCGCGACCTGTGCTTCGAACTGGAACGCCAGCTGCTCGACCGGCTGCACGGCGCGGTCACCGTCGTCGACGAGACGATCGGGTTCCGCTACTTCGATGCGCGCGACCTGCTGGGCTTCGTCGACGGCACCGCCAACCCGGTCGGCGATGCGCTTCCGGCCGCGACGCTCGTGGATGCCTCGGATGAGGCCGACCCGAACGCGCACGGCGGCAGCTACCTCGTCGTGCAGAAGTACGTGCACAGCCTGGCCGCGTGGAACCGGCTCTCCACCGAGCAGCAGGAGGCGGTGATCGGCCGCACGAAGCTCGACAACATCGAGCTGGCCGACGCCGGGGCATCCGAGCAGAAGTCGCACAAGACCCTCTCGACGATCACCGACGACGCGGGCGTCGAGCACGACATCCTGCGCGACAACATGCCCTTCGGCTCTCCCGGGCACGGCGAGTTCGGCACGTACTTCATCGGCTACACTGCGCGGCTGTGGGTGATCGAACGGATGCTGGAGCGTATGTTCATCGGCGACCCGCCCGGCAAGCACGACCGGCTGCTCGACGCGTCGACCGCCCTCACCGGCGGTGTCTTCTTCGTGCCGCCGGCGAGTCTGCTCGCCGGGCTCGGCGACTGACGGCTGCCGGGGCGGTCCCGGACGCTGACCGCTCAGGCCAGCGCGACCTCGCCGGAGTAGACGAGCGCGGCCGGTCCCGACAGCAGCACGTGGTCGCCGTCGCGCTCGGCGACGACGCGGACACCGAGGGTGCCGCCGGGCACCTCGACCGACCACTCGTCCGGGGCGCCGGCTCCCGCCCAATGGCGCACGGCGAGCGCCGAAGCGGCGACCCCCGTGCCGCACGAGAGCGTCTCGCCGACACCGCGCTCGAACACCCGCATGCGGATCGCACCGATACCGGCGCGGACGAGTCCGGGACCCTGCGCGTGCCGCGCGGCGGCGGGCACGACGAACTCGATGTTCGCCCCGTGCGGCGGGGCGGGGGTGACGACCGGCTGCGCGGTGAGGTCGAGGGCGTCGAGCTCGGCGGGGTCGCCGAGGGCGATCACGATATGCGGGTTGCCGACGTCGATCCCGACGCCGGGGCGCGGCACATCGAGCCCGCGGGCGTGCACGACGATCTCCGAGTCGTCGACCGCGAACAAGCCGAGATCGACTTCGAAGCCCAGGTCGCTGCGCGTGACGCGCTTGGTGCCGGCGCGGGTGCCGATGAGCAGCGGCGCATCGTCGAGGGTCGCGAGTCCCGCCTCGAGCAGATACTTCGCGAACACGCGGATGCCGTTGCCGCACATCTCCGCCGCCGAGCCGTCGGCGTTGCGGTAGTCCATGAACCATTCCGCGTCGGGCGTCGCGGCGCCCTCGACGAGCGCCGCCGAGCGGACGACGCGGAGCGTGCCATCGGCGCCGATGCCGAACCGACGGTCGCAGAGCGCGGCGACCTGCGCGTCGCTCAGGGCGAGCGCACCGTCGGGGTCGGGGATAATGACGAAGTCGTTGCCGGTGCCCTGGCCCTTGGTGAACGCGACGGTCTGCGGCATGCGGTTCAGTCTAGGGCGCGCAGCAGAGACGGAGCTCAGTCGGCGATCAGGCGCTTTCCGGTCGTCCAGGTGTCGAACGGCTCATAGCCGAGCTCGCCGTAGAACGCGTGCACGCCGCCGTTCTCGGGGCGCACCATGAGCTGCACCTTCGGGCAGCCGAGCTCGAGCAGTCGCTCTTCGGCCGCCTCGACGAGGCGGCGACCGATCCCCTCGCCGCGGCGCGCCGGGGCGCTCGCGAGGTAGTACAGCCAGCCGCGGTGCCTGTCGTACCCGGCCATCACCGTGCCGACGAGCTCGCCGGGAGCCTGAGCACCGATGCCATCGCCGACGCCGGCGGCCTCGCCATCGCCCGTGTCGAGTTCCTCGCCGCGGTCCACCGCGACGAGGAAGAGCTCGGGCTGCACGGTGAGCTTGCGACGAATGTCCTGATAGGGGTTGTTCCACGGCCGCGACAGACCGGTCTCCTGCCAGAGCGAGACCGTCGCCTCGGTGTCGGCCATCTGGAAGGGGCGGATCTCGATGCTCATTCGGGCGAGTCTGCCAGGTCCGCGGCATCCGCGGCGGGATCCGTCCACCGGATGCCGTCGTAGCGGCGGAACCACGACACCTGACGGCGGGCGTAGCGCCGGGTGAGCGCCTGCGTCTGCGCGATGGCCTCGGCCTCGGTCAGCTCACCACGCAGCTGCGCCAGAGCCTGGGCGTAGCCGATGGCCCGGCCTGCGGTCGGCGAGCCTTCGAGCCCGACCTGTTGCAGCCGGGCGACCTCCTCGAGCATGCCGCCGCGCCACATACCCTCGACGCGCCGGTCGAGCCGCTCTACGAGCGCGGCCCGCTCGAGCGCGACGCCGATGATCGTCGTGGGCGCATGCCAGAGCGGGGGGCTCTCGGGCAGGGCCGCGCCGTGCGTCGCGGCGCCCTGAGCGAGCACCTCCAGGGCGCGCACGATGCGGCGGCCGTTGCGTGGATCGACGCGGGCGGCGGTGGCGGCGTCTGCGTTCTGCAGGCGCGCGTACAGCGCCGCTGCGCCGTGCTGCTCGAGGTCGGCCTCGAGCTGCGCGCGCACCGCATCGTCGTGCGGCGGGAAGCGGAAGTCGAAGATCACGCTCGAGACGTACAGTCCCGACCCGCCCACGAGGATCGCGTCGGCACCGCGGGCGAAGACGCCCTCGATCGCCTGCCGGGCGGCCGGCTGATACCAGGCGACCGCGGCCTCGTCGGTCACGTCGAGCGCGTCGAAGAGATGGTGCGGGATGCCTCGGCGCTCCGCCTCGGGAAGCTTGGCCGTCCCGACATCCATGCCGCGGTACAGCTGCATCGCATCGGCGTTGACGATCTCGGCCGGGCGGCCGCGCGCCGCGAGGGTCTGCGCGAGCCGCAGCGACAGGTCGGTCTTGCCGGTGCCGGTCGCGCCGACCACCGCCCACAGACGCGCACCGTCGGCGCGCTCGGGCGTGCCCTGATCGCTCACCGCGCCGGGCTTCGCCGGCGGCGCGCGACGGGCGTCGTCACGGCCCGACGCGCAGCGTGGGGATGCCGAGGCCGACGGCGCGGCGCCCGTCCGCGGTCACCGACGCGCCGGTCGAGGCCGGAGCGGGCACGCCGCACGACTCCGCCTGCGTGCGGTCCCACGCGTCACCGGCGCGGGTGCGCCGGATCTGCAGCGGGGCGCCGTCGGGGCTGTCGGCGAGCAGGTAGAACGGGGCGGCCTGCGTGATCGCCACCGTCACGACGTCGCCGGGGCGCGGCTTCTCGCTGCCCACGGGCAGTTCGACGTGCACGAGGCGGCCGTCCTCGGCGCGGCCGGTGAGACGGTGCGTCGTGGCATCCTTCTTGCCCTCCCCCGCCGAGATCAGCACCTGCACCTCGCGGCCGACCTGCTTCTGGTTCTCCTCCAGGCTGATGCGGTCCTGCAGGGCGACGAGCCGCTCGTACCGCTCCTGCACGACGGCCTGGGGAATCTGGTTCTCCATGGTCGCCGCGGGGGTGCCCTCGCGGATCGAGTACTGGAAGGTGAAAGCGCTCGCGAAGCGGGCCTGCTCGATGACGCGCAGCGTGTCTTCGAAGTCTTCGTCGGTCTCGCCGGGGAATCCGACGATGATGTCGGTCGTGATCGCCGCGTGCGGCATGCGGGCGCGCACACGATCGAGGATGCCGAGGAACCGTTCGCTGCGGTACGAGCGGCGCATCGCCTTGAGGACGCGGTCGGAGCCCGACTGCAGAGGCATGTGCAGCTGCGGCATGACGGCGGGGGTCTCCGCCATCGCGTCGATGACGTCGTCGGTGAAGGCGGCGGGGTGCGGGCTCGTGAAGCGGATGCGCTCGAGCCCGGGGATCTCGCCCGCGGCGCGCAGCAGCTTGCCGAAGGCCTGCCGGTCGCCGAACTCGACGCCGTAGCTGTTGACGTTCTGGCCGAGCAGGGTGACTTCGATCGCGCCGTCGTCGGCGAGCAGGCGGATCTCGTTCAGGATGTCGCCCGGGCGGCGGTCCTTCTCCTTGCCGCGCAGGTGCGGCACGATGCAGAACGTGCAGGTGTTGTTGCAGCCGACCGAGATCGACACCCAGCCGCTGTAGACGGAGTCGCGCTTGGTCGGGAGGGTCGACGGGAACACCTCGAGCGCCTCGAGGATCTCGAGCTCGGCATCGCCGTTGTGACGCGCGCGCTCGAGCAGGCTCGGCAACGACCCCATGTTGTGGGTGCCGAACACGACGTCGACCCAGGGGGCCTTCGTCTGCACGGCATCCTTGTCCATCTGCGCCATGCAGCCGCCGACGGCGATCTGCATGCCCTCGTGCTTGTCCTTGCGGCTCTTGAGGTGCCCGAGCGTGCCGTAGAGCTTGCCCGCCGCGTTGTCGCGCACGGCGCACGTGTTGATCACGATGACGTCGGCTTCGGAGCCCGCCTCGGCACGCACGTAACCGGCGCTCTCGAGCGATCCGGAGAGGCGCTCGGAGTCGTGCACGTTCATCTGGCAGCCGAAGGTGCGCACCTCGTAGGTGCGCGCGCGGCCGTCGGCGGCGACGGAGGCCGGCGACGGCGCGATCAGTGTGGGGGCGGCGGACGGAGAAGTCATGATCGCACCATTGTACGAGCCGGTCGCGCGCCGAAGCTGGCCGCGTGCCGGTGCTCCGACCGTGTGCCGGACCCTCAGCGCAGGAGCGCGCGGATGCGTCCGGCCGACAGCGCGGTGAAGCCGACGGCGACCGCGGCGAGCACCGCGACGGCGAGCCAGACCGGCACCATCGCCGAGCCGACGTACAGATCGATCCCGTAGAAGGTGCGGAGGCTCTCGGCGGCGGTGGCGTTGCCGCCGGTGACGGCGTCGAGGGTGTCGTGCGTGAACGGGCGGCGGAGGAGCATCGCTCCCTGCGCGAACGGGAGCGCGTTGATGGTGGATGCCACGGGCCCGGGCAGCGACCCCACCGGGATGTAGGCGCCGGCGATGAAGCCGAGGATGGTGCCGAGCACCGTCGCGAACGCGGAGTAGGCGCCCGCCGTGCGCAGGAACGAGGCGCCGAAGGCCGCGAGCGCGGTGAAGGCCGCGCAGCGTGTGGGTTGTCGGTGAGTTTGAGCCACTCCGGAACGATGGTGGCCGCTGCGGTCTCGGACGGGGCGGTCGGCGTGGACGTCCAGCGGCAGCGGCCTGTCCGTCCGGGGCTGATCGAACGGTACTTCGCGGGTGTGTGGGGCGACGCGCGGGGCCGCGCTGAGGCCGACGCGATCGAGTTGTGGTCGTGCATGGAGAGCGCCGCGAAGCTGACCGGGCTCGGCATCGCTCGCTTCCTGCGCGAGCACGTGCTTCACGCAGAAGGCTCAGGATGGCGGGTCGAGGCATCGCCGGCCACCGCCGAAGGGCTACTGGCGTTCACGCGTGTGCTCTGGTCGGATGACCGCTACGTGCTCAGCGTCGCGTCCGGCCGCCCCGGTGCGATCGTCGAGGTGCGCTGGTTCGATGCCGACAGCGCGAGCAGTGCCTCATCCTCGTAGGGCACGACGGAGACATCCGGCCAGGTGATCGCGACGGCGCCCCAGGTCGCTCCTCCGCCGAACGCGGGCATGAGCACGCGGGCACCAGCGCGGAGGCGGCCGGACACGGCGCCGTAGACGAGAGCGAGCGGGATGGACGCGGCCGAGGTGTTCCCGAGGTGGTCGATGTTCACGGCGACGGTGTCGGAGGGCAGCCCGAGCTTGTCGCCGAGAGAGGCGAGGATGCGCGCGTTCGCCTGGTGCCCGACGACCGCGTCCAGGTCTCCCGGTCGCCATCCGACCCGATCCAGAAGGGACCGGGACACCTGTTCCATGCTGCGGATCGCGTGGATGTAGGTGGCCTTGCCCTGCATCCGCAGGTACGGTGTGGCGTCGTCACCGCCCCCGCGGGCGCGGGAGCCTCCTCCTTCGCTGGCGATGAGCTCCACCAACCCTCCGTCGCTGTGCAGTTCGGTGCCGAGGATGGCACCAGGCTCGGCGGTGTCGCCAGCGCGGAGGAGCACGGCGCCGGCGCCGTCGCCGAAGATGGGTCTGGTAGAACGATCCTCCGGGTCGATGAGCGTCGTGAACGACTCGGCGGCGACGACCAGCACTCGGTCGGCCTGTCCGGCGCGGATGAACGCATCGGCGGTCGCCAGGGAGTAGACGAACCCGGAGCAGACCGCGGACAGGTCGAAGGCGGGGATGCCGCTGAGACCGAGCCGGGCCGCGACCTCGGGGGCGGTCGCCGGGCATGCCCGATCCGGTGTCGCCGTGGCCAGGATCAGCAGGTCGGCAGCATCGTGACCCGCGGAGGCCAGTGCGCGTGTGGCGGCTTCGACCGCGAGGTCGCTGGTGGCCGTCTCGGTGTCGATGACGTGGCGCCGGTGGATGCCGGTGCGTGAGGTGATCCATTCGTCGCTGGTGTCGAGCGCCTGGGCGAGGTCGTGATTGGTCACGACATGCGGGGGCACATGGCCTCCGAGTCCGCACAGGACCGATGCCCGGCCCACTACGCGAACCCGACCTCGTCGCGCACATCGGCGAGCGCGTCTATCAGCTGGGCGCAGTCGTCGGTGCTGTGCGCGGCGGAGAGGCCGATGCGCAGTCTCCCGAGGCCGGCCGGTACGTGCGGGTACAGGAAGGTCGCGGTGAAGATGCCCCGCTTGATGAGCGCGCCCGCCGCCTCGACGGTCTTGGTCTCGTCGCCGACGATGAGCGGGACGATGTGGCTGACGGTGTCGAGGATGTTGAACCCACGGCTGCGCAACTGCGGCAGGACGTGCTGGACGTTGCGGGCAAGCAGATCGCGCAGCGTGTCGCCTTCTCGTTCGAGCACGGCGAACGCCGCCAGGGAGGCTGCGGCCACAGCGGGCGCGTTGCCGCGCGAGCTGGTGTAGGAGGGTGCCAGGTAGCGCAGTGTCCGCTCGATCTCCGGACGGGTGAGGACGAATCCGCCGGTGGAGCCGAGCGCCTTGCTCATCGTCCCCACGATGATGTCGACGCGTTCGAGTGCGTCGTCATGCTCGGCGACGCCCAGGCCGGTGGGTCCCACGATCGCGAAGGAGTGTGCCTCGTCGACGATGATGCGGGCGTCGTATCGTTCGGCGAGTTCCGCGATGACGCGCATCGGCGCATGATCGCCGTCGGCGCTGTAGAGGCCGTCCACGATGATGTACCGGCTTCGCTTGGTCTGTGTGCGCTGCAGGAGCGCCTCGAGCTTGTTCATGTCGTTGTGCGCGAAGGTGCACACCTCGGCGCCGGAGAGGGTGGCGCCCATGAAGATCGAAACGTGGTCCTTGCGGTCGGCGAGGATGACGTCTTCCTTACCGACCAGCGCCGGGATGACGGCGAGGTTCGCCGCCATCCCGGACGGGAACAGGAGGCCGACGTAGTCCGGGTGCAGGGTCGAGAGCCGGTCTTCGAGCTCGTGGTGGATGCGGGTGTGACCGATCAGCAGTTGCGCGCCGTACGTGTTCGTTCCGAAGTCGCGGATCGCCTGGATGGATGCCTCGGCCAGCTCGGGGCGCTGTGAGAGCCCGAGATAGTCGCAGGAGCCGAACATCATCAGGTCTCGGCCGAGGCTGGTGTCCACACGGAAGGCGTCGTTGCGCTCGACCACGGGGAAGAACGGGCTGGACCCGTCGTCTTCCCACCGCCCGTAGGTGGCGTCGATGGTGTTCTCGCGTGTGAGCACGACCATCGGGCTACCTGCCATCCTGGAGTCGCGCGGCGACGGCGTCGACAAGCTGTTGCACGGTCGCGCCTGCGTCGAGGGCGAACTCCTCTTCCAGGCCGAGGGAGGCGCCGAACTGGTCCTCGATGCTCATCAGGATCTCCGCGAAGGTGAGCGATTCGATGTCGAGCTCACCGAATGTCGACTCCGGCGTCACCGGCTGGTTGCCGACCTCCGTCTGCACGGCGGTGAGGACAGCGGCGGTCAGGCTCTGCTGGTCGGTGGGGGTCATGTCAACGGTCCTTTCGCAAGGGCTGCGCGGGTTCGGGGTTCAGCGGCGGGGCTGATGCTGTTCGAGAGGCACTGTCACGTCGGCGCAGCAGATCGGGGGTGATGACCTGCTGGCTGATCAGGATGCCGAGGATGGTGATCACGCCGCCGACGGGCTGGTTCCAGGTGATGGTCTCGGCGAGGATCAGGATGCCGAGGACGACGCCTACCAGAGGTGAGAGGTAGGTGACGGTCGAAGCCGGAGTCGCGCCCCAGGCGTTCACGATCGCGGTGTTCCAGATGTATGCGAGCCCGGAACCGAGGATGCCGAGGATCAGCAGCGACACGACGATGGTGGTGTCCAGGTGCAGTGGCTGAGCGAGCAGGAACGGCGCGGGGACGAGCATCATCAGCGCAGCCAAACCGACCTGGGTCGCGGCGATCGTGGGCGCGTCGTAGTTGTGCTTGCCGGTCACGAACCGGCGCATCCACGCGAACGCCAGACCGTAGCTGGCCGTGCCGAGCAGGCATGCCAGCTGCGCCCAGCCGGTGCCGTGCAGCGCGCTGGCGTCCTCGAACAGCTGCCATGGGCCGAGGACGATGAGGATGCCGACCGCGCCGAGCAGGACTCCGAAGGTGCGGAACGGCGTGAGGCGTTCGTTCGGGATCACGGCCAGGCTGATGACCAGGGTCATCAGCGGTGTGGTGGCGTTGTAGATCGCCGAGAGCCCGGAGGGGATGTACTGGCCGGCCCATGCGAACAGCAGCAACGGGAGCACGCACAACAGGAACGCGACAACGGCGAGGTGCCCGATGAGCTTCCACTCCCGCGGCAGACGCCGTCGAGTCAGCAAGACGATGAGGTTCAACGTGAGCGCGCCCAGGATGAGGCGGAACAGCACGATCGTGCCGGGTGAGACGCCGTCGAGCGCGAGCTTGATGAACAGGAAGCTCGAACCCCAGGTGAACGAGAGCAACACGAACCACAACGGCGTCAGCGCCCGTCCGCTCCCGGTCATGTTCCGTCCTTTCCCGTGGTGAGGTATCCACGATCCGTCATCGGCCCCGTCACGGGGAAACACGGTCGCCTCATCGCTCTATAAGGTTTCCTTGTGAACGTCACCCTCGCTCAGCTGCGCGCCTTCCTGGCCGTGCACGATGCGCGCGGGTTCAGTGCAGCCGCTGACGAGAACGGAACCACGCAGGCCGCTCTCTCCTATGCGGTCGGGTCGCTGGAGAAGACCATCGGCGGCAAGGTCTTCGACCGCCAGCCCCGCCTGGCGCTCACCGCGCTCGGTGAGAAGCTCCTGCCTCACGCCCGTGCGAGCGTCGCTGCCGCCGATCGCGTAGGACTCGTCGTAGACGTGCACTTCGGGCGCGCAGCCGGCACCGTCCGTGTCGCCGCGTCGACCACCGCCTGCGCGGGCCTGGTCCCGCAGCTCGTCGAGCACTGGGGGCGGGTACTCCCCGGCGTGGAGGTGCGCATCCTCGAGGGCGAGGACGACGAGATGCCCGCATGGCTCGAAGACGGCATCGTGGACGCCGCCATCCTGATCGATCCGCAGGACGTCGACCGCCGAGCAGTCGTCGTCGCCCGCGACGTCTTCGAAGGTGTCGTGCGCCGCGACCACCCCTACGCCGGCAGACGCGCCGTCGGCATCCTCGACTTCCTCGATGACCCCGTGCTCGTCTCCGACACCGGCTGCCGCGCACGCATCCTCGACATCTGCCGTTCCGCCGACCCCGCATTCGAGCCGGCCCGCGACATCCGGGAACTCGGCACCGTGATGGAGCTCGTCGCCGCAGGAGTCGGGGTCTCCATCATCCCCGGCCTCGGGCGCGCTCTCGTGCCCGACGCACTCACCCTCGTCCCGCTCGAGCCCGCCGTGCAGCGCAACCTCGTGCTGACCGGCCCCACCGGGCGCGCATGGAAGCCCCTCGTCGAGGAACTCGTGGCATCCGCGAAGGACCCCCGACCGCCTGAGCAGTTCAGCGAGGACTGAACCCGGCGACGTCGATCGAGGTCTTGCCCTGCCGAAAGCCTCGGTGGAACAGCGCCAGTCCCTGCGCGCCCACGACGTGAACCCGTCATTCTTACGAGCTGAGATTCCGGTTGCTCCCGTGTCCGGATGGAGCGGGCTGAGCCTTGGGCTCGAATGCAGCCGGATGCCGATCCGGATGTGAACGTATGCCGAGTGCGGGCCTGTGGGCGTTCACGACTTCCACGGTCAGCGACGCCCGCTCGGTGGCAGTCGGCTCAGGCTCGGCCTTGTCCTGCATCGCGGCGAGCTGTGCCTCGACGCGGGTGAGGTCTTCCTCGGCTGCGCGAGCCGCCAGTGGGCGTCCATCCGCTTCAGCAGCGGCTGCACAGTGGCGGGCTCGACCAGATGCTCGATGCCCTGTACGCCGCGTGGCAGGTAGACCGCGCGGCAGGCCTGTCCACGCTGATGATCGCCGGGAACAGTGAAGCCGTCGCGGAACTGAACCAGCGCGCTCGCGCCGACCTCATCGACGCCGGTCGCGTCGAACCCGTAGGGGTGCTCCTTCACGACGGGACAACGGCAGGCATCGGGGATCTCGTCGTCACCCGCCGCAACGACCGCGCCCTGTCGACAGGGCGGTCGTGGGTGAAGAACGGAGACAGGTGGCAGGTCGCCCTCCGCTACGACGATGGCTCGCTGGCCGTCCGCCGCGTCGGCAAGGGCGACGTGCCCCACGGGAAAGCGCTCGTACTGCCCGCCGGGTATGTCGCCGACGAGGTCGAGCTGGGGTACGCGGCGACCGCGCATCGGGCGCAGGGTTCCACCGTGGACACGGCGCACGCGCTGATCGACCCGGAGAAGGCATCCCGGGAGCTGTTCTACGTCGCGATGACGCGCGGGCGGGTGCGCAACGAGGCGTACGTGATCCAGCCCGATCCGCATGAGGTCGAGCCGCACCTTGACCGGCCGGAGGAGAAGACCGTCACCGGACACCTTTCGCGGGTGCTGGCGCGTAGCGACGCTGACCTGTCTGCCACCGAGGCTCTTGCCCGCGAAGTCGACAGGCATGCGTCCCTCGCGACCCTGCTGGACGAGTTCGACCTCCTGGCCCGCGAAGCCCACGCCGAACGGTGGGCCGTGCTGCTCGATGTCGCGCCGTTCCCCGAGGGAGTCACTGACGACGTGTTCACCAGCCCCTACTACGAACACCTCGAAGGCGCCCTCGCCCGGCATGAGGCCGCGGGCCACGACGTGAACGCCACCCTGACTACCCTCGCACCGACGATCAGTCCCGGCGAAGAGCAAGCCGACCCGGCAGCACGCCTCGCCACAGCACTGGACTCAGCAACGATGAACCTCGCCGCAGGACGCGGCAAGCGGCCCCGTCGCGTCGCCGGGCTCATCCCCATCCCCGATGCCCCGGCACCGGACGATGTGCACACGGCGCTCGACGCACGGCGCGCCCTCATCGAGACCGCCGCACGGCGAAGCGCGCAGCATGAGCTGCGCTCCTCGGCGGCGTGGACGAGCAAGCTCCAGTCGCCGACCGATCAGCGCGCCCGGGGCAAATGGCTCGAACAGGTCGCGACCGTGGCACTCTACCGGAGCCGATACGGCATCGCTAGTGCCGCGCCGTTGGGGAATCCGAAGGACATCACCAAAGCGCAGCAGGCCTCCGAATACCGGGCCGCCTACGCCGCGCTGCGCCGCGCACAGTTCCTCGCCGACCCCGCAACTCACCCGACGCCGCACCGGCAGCCGCCACAGGCCGGCGCGTCGCGGAGCCTGTGACGATCCCGTTCGGCTGAAACGTCACGCGCACCTGGTCGACGTGGCACACGGAGGGAGACGACGAAATGCGAACACCCCGCTACCAGGCAGAACGTTTCACGGACTCGGGTTGGGACTCGGGAACCGCGACGCGCAAGGCCCGCTTCGTCAACGCCCTGCTGCGCTTCATCGCCGACGGGTGCCCGCGGGAGAAGTTCACCCCGCAGCTCTACAAGGGACTGTCCACGCACGGCTTACTTCGGCTTCATCGCGCACTACGACATCCACGGCTTCTACGACGAGCAGCTATCCACGCCCCAGCGGCGAGCCTCGTTCCTCCACGAGCTGCAGCGTGACTGCGACCGCGACGCGCACCTGAACCGGCCCGACCTGTGGAGCGACGTGAAGGCCGTCCTCCGGGACCACCTCGACGACGGCGCCCTGCGCGGGGCGGCAAGACAGCTGAGTCCGCTCTCGTCGTTCGGCAACCGCCGCTCAGCACCTGGCCACGACGCGCCCACGCTTTTCTGAACGGCACCATCACCTGCATGTAGACCGCGGGAGCCACCGGCGCACGGTTCGCATGCTACACCGCCGCCGACGGACCGCTGACGGGCACGAATCCGAGCCGCGCAGAAGGATGCTCTGGCTCAGGCGTCCTCAGCAACGACGACCTTGCCGGCTACGTGCCCGGTCTCGACCAGGGCGTGCGCCTCACGAAGACTCGTCGCGTTCAGGGGCGCGAAGGTCTGAGCAAGCGTGGTGCGGATGCGCCCAGCGTCGATCAGCTTGCTGACGCGGGTCAGGAGGTCGTGCTGCGCTTCGAGGTTCCAGCCGTGGCGGGGACGGGCGAACATGAACTCCCAGTGCCAGGAGATGGCCTTGTCCTTGAGGGCGTAGAAGTCGAGGTCACGCTCGTCGTCGATGCCGACGATCTGCCCGAACGGACGGACGACCTTCGTGAACAGTGGGATGCGTCCCTTGCTCTGCGCGGTGAACACGAAATCGACCCCGCCCGGCGCAGCCTTCAGGATGCTGCGGGCAACGTCCAGGTCCGTGTGATCGACGACGACATCGGCGCCGAGCTGCTCCACCCACGCGCGCGACTCCGGCCGGGAGGCCGTCGCGATGATCGTGACGCCAGTGAGGGCCTTGGCGAGCTGGATGAGGATCGACCCGACTCCGCCTGCCGCGCCGAGCACGAGGAGCGTGCCGGCGGTCTCTGCGGTCAGGTGGAGCTTGTCAAACAGGGCCTCCCAAGCGGTGATCGCCGTCAACGGAAGCGCAGCGGCCTCTGCATGTGTCAAGTTCGCGGGCTTGGCGCCGACGATGCGCTCATCCACGAGCTGCTGCGATGCGTAGCTGCCTGCGCGGTCGAGGCTCCCGGCGTAGAACACTTCGTCGCCGGGGCGGAACAGGGTGGCCTCGTCGCCTGCCGCGAGGACCGTCCCGGAGGCGTTCCACCCGAGAATCCGATCCTTGCGAGCACGATTGCCGGAGGCGCGGACCTTCACATCTACCGGGTTCACCGACACCGCCCGCACCTCGACGAGCAGATCCCTGCCGATCGGCGCTGCCGGTGTTGGGATCTCGGCGTCGATGAGGCTGTCAGGCCGGTCGATTGGGCCGCCCGCCCGGTTAATCACTGCGCGAATCTTCTGGGTCTTCTCCGTCATCGGTTTCCGTCTCCGTTCCATCGCGGCCCATCAAGCGCGGGCACCGTGACCGCGACGCTATCCGTCGGGCTGCGGTTACCCGCAAGGGAGACTAGTTACCCCGACGAAACCGCTCGAAGAAGTCAGGAACCTGCGACGGCACCGTCTTCCGCTGCGGCGTCGGCGTCGGCGTGGGCACGGGCGAGCTGATAGTTGCTGGTTACGCTGGACACGTGGACTTCCTGATCACGGCGCACGATGCCGACGATGCGATCGAGCGTCGGCGAGAACATCGCCCTGCTCACCTCGAGAACGTCCGGCGTGTTGCGCGCGACGGGCACGTGCGCAGTGCCGGGGCGATACTCGACGCCGAGGGGCAGATGGTCGGCTCGACACTCCATGTGACGTTCCCCTCGCGCCGGGATCTCCAGGCCTGGCTCGACTCCGACCCGTACACGGTTGGCCAGGTCTGGCAGACCGTTTCAGTGCAGGAAATCCGTCTCGCGAACCTCTCTGACCCGGCTCCCCAATAACGGCCGTTGCCTACAGGCACCTCCTCCGACCTGTCGCCGAGAACTGCTGTGTTTGCCCCGGCGACATCCCGAGAGAACCAGCGTCGGTGCCCGGCGATACGGTGCGTGCAGCGACAAGGATGCCGTCATGACCGAGCCCGCCATCGACCCGCAGATCATCACACGGCTACTGCCGCCCGCGACGAGGCGCAAGAGCGAACCCCCAAGTGGGAAGTCCGGCTCGGGTCGACACTCATCGGCTGGATAGAGGCTCACAAGATCGGTAGCGCCTCGGCCACGTTCTACTTCGCGTATGGCGTCATGGCCGGCACCGACGAGACAGTCGACCTTGAGAGCAGCATCGAGTTCGACGAGCGGGTCGACCTGCTGCAGCGCTTCCACGCCCACCCGATGGTCGCTGAGCAGCACATACGGCTTGGGTACAGCGGCGACCGTCAACGAGGCTGACTGCGCACTACTGTCGGCCGTCCCGGCGGCGCCACACCGACCACTTACGCGGCCAGCGCGTAGCCGGTAGACTGGGAGGACAATCGGGTACCCCTCAAATGCTTCCTCGGCTCGTCGAGGAAAAGAGTCGCCGGCTCGTGCAGCAGAGCGCGGGCGATGTCCGCCCTCCGGCGCTGACCGCCGGAGAGCCGCCCGTACGGGCGGTCGAGCACCTCGTCGAGCTCGATCAGGGCGGACAGTTCGGCGAGGCGGCTCGCGAACCTGCCGCGCGGGACGCGGGAGAGCGTGGCCCGCAGCCGCAGGTTCTCGCGGACGGTGAGCCCGTCGTCGAGGAGCGAGCGCTGGAAGACCACGCCGATCGCCGCGCGGACGGCCTCGGCCTGGGTGCGGACGTCGTGGCCCGCGACCCGCATCGAGCCGGCGTCGGCGCGGAGGAGCGTCGTCAGGCAGCCGATCGTCGTGGACTTGCCCGCGCCGTTGGCGCCGAGGAAGGCGAACAGCTGTCCGTCGAGGACCGAGAAGCCCACGTCGTCGACCGCGCGCACGGAGCGGTATGACTTGACCAGTCCGTCGACCTCGATCGACACCGCCACCCCCTCTCCGCCACAGCGCCCCGCAAGAGCGTCCCGTCAGGGCACCCCGTCAGGGCGTCACGTGCACGCTGACCTGCACGTGTGGTGAGTCTGACAGACGCGGGGGGGGATCCGCGCCTGGCGTCGTTCGCTCAGCCGTCGAAGCGCACTCCGCGCGGCTGAGGACGGGATGCCTCGTCGAGCGCCTGACGGGCCGCCGCCAGCGCTTTGCCGCCGTACCCGCGCCGGGCGAGCTGACCGCTGAGCCGTCGGAGCGCCACCTCGCGGTCGAGGTCGCGCATCGACCTGGCCTTCTGCCGCGCGAAGTCGAGCGCTCGCTCGAACTCGTCGTCGGGCAGCTCCGCGAGCACCGCGTCGACGACCTCGCGCGGGATGCCGCGCTGCGAGAGCGTCTGCGAGACGGCGCGGCGCCCCTGACCCTTGCGGTCGACGGCCGTGTGCACGAGCTGCTCGGCGAGCTTCGCGTCTTCGAGGTAGCCGAGCCCGACGAACCGCTCGACGATCTCGTCGGAGGACGCCTCGTCGACCTCCCGTTCGCGGAGCACACCGCGCGCTTCGCGCACCGACAGCGAGCGGGTGCGCAGTTTGCGCAGGAGCGCCGCCTCGCCCGCCGCGGCACTCTCGTCGGCGCTGTCGCCCTCCGGCTCGTCATCCTGACCGCCGAGGTCCGCGACCTGCGCGGTCCACGTCGGATGCCACGCGGCGGCCCGCTCATCGCCGTCGGGCGCCAGCGCCGCATCCACACCGCCCGCGTTCACGACATCCGCGTCCCCACGGTGCGCCGGCCCCGCCCCGCGCCCGGCGACTCCCCGCTCGGCGGGTGCGGCCGGAGCCGCCCCGCCGAACAGGGGGATCACGGGGGCGAGACGGTCGTCGCCGTCGCTCATCACGCCGGGCGTCGCTCGGCGAGGTCGGCGACGGGCGCGGCCTCTTCGACGACCTTCGGCTGGCCGATGCCGAGCTTCTGCTTGATCTTCGTCTCGATGTCGGCGGCGATGTCGGCGTTCTTGATGAGGAAGTTGCGGGCGTTCTCCTTGCCCTGGCCGAGCTGTTCGCCGTCGTACGTGTACCAAGCGCCCGACTTCTTCACGAGGCCGTGCTCCACGCCAAAGTCGATCAGCGATCCTTCGCGCGAGATGCCCACGCCGTAGAGGATGTCGAACTCGGCCTGTTTGAACGGCGGGGCCATCTTGTTCTTCACGACCTTGACGCGCGTGCGGTTGCCGACTGCCTCGGTGCCGTCCTTCAGCGTCTCGATGCGACGGATGTCGAGGCGCACCGACGCGTAGAACTTCAGCGCCTTGCCACCGGCGGTGGTCTCGGGTGAGCCGAAGAACACGCCGATCTTCTCGCGCAGCTGGTTGATGAAGATCATCGTGGTGCCGGTCTGGTTGAGGCCACCGGTGAGCTTGCGCAGCGCCTGCGACATGAGGCGCGCCTGGAGACCCACGTGCGAGTCGCCCATCTCGCCCTCGATCTCGGCCTTCGGTACGAGGGCGGCGACCGAGTCGATCACGACGAGGTCGATCGCGCCCGAGCGCACCAGCATGTCGGCGATCTCGAGCGCCTGCTCACCGGTGTCGGGCTGCGACACCAGCAGCTGGTCGATGTCGACGCCGAGCTTCTGGGCGTAGTCGGGGTCGAGCGCGTGCTCGGCGTCGACGAACGCCGCGATGCCGCCGGCGCGCTGCACGTTGGCGATCGCGTGCAGGGTGAGGGTCGTCTTACCCGACGACTCCGGTCCATAGATCTCGACGATGCGGCCGCGCGGCAGGCCACCCACCCCGAGGGCGACGTCGAGGGCGATGGACCCGGTGGGGATCACGGCGACGGGTGCGCGCTCGTCGCTGCCGAGGCGCATCACCGAGCCCTTTCCGAACTGCCGGTCGATCTGGGCGAGGGCCGATTCGAGGGCCTTCTCGCGGTCTGCGGGTGAGGGCATGACGTGCTCCTTCGTGCTCTGCGCGGCTACGCCGCGTCGGGGTGTCCGTCGCCTGTAGGCTGCCGCCCTTGCTCCCGACGGGAGTTCGGTGCGACAAGGCGGAGGTGTCGTGATGACGCTGTCCACGTTACGAACACCCTCCGACATCGACGGATGATCGAGCGAGGGATGCGGCGAAACGGTGGACAACTTCTCCACGATGCCTCTTGTGGAGGAGCCTATGCCTGCCTCGAACAAAAGTACGACGACACGCTGGAACGACACGCCGTCGCGTCGAGGCCCGCTACGGCCGGCGCGGGTCGAGCAGTCCCACGCCGTGGCGGCGCGACTCGGGCACGTCGGTCTCGACGCAGAGCGCGAGCCAGACGTCGCGCATCGGCACGCCGTCATCGATCGCCTGCGCGGCCGTGCGATAGCCGACACCGGAGAGCGACAGGTCGGTCACCACGAACGCGGCGCGCGGTCCGAACTCGTCGTCGACGGCGCGCTGGAACTCGCTGCGCCGCACGTCAGCGCAGCGACAGCTGCGACTGGATGTCGCGGTCGAGCGCGGCGAGGTCGTCGGGCACGACGTCGGGGAAGACCTGCAGGCCCTCGAGCACCGAGATGCGGTCGCCCACTTCGCGCATGATCGTCGAGATGGGCACATCGAGCGCGTCGGCGACCGAGGCGAGGATCTCGCTGGATGCCTCTTTCTGACCGCGTTCAACCTCGCTCAGGTAGCCGAGGGCGACGCTGGCGCGCCCCGCCACCTGGCGGAGGGTGCGCCCCTTCTGCAGGCGGAAGTCGCGTAGGACTTCGCCGATCTCCTGACGAACCAGGATCATGTCGGGCCCCCTCCTCTGACAGTGACTCCGCGTCCCGGTCGGGATGCAGTACAGCTCTTGCACGTCACCCTAAACCCCGAGTGCTGGGGAATGGGTGGGAATCACCATTCGTAACAGGGATGTCACACCGCGTATTCCCCGCGGCCGTCCCCGCCGTCGTGGCCGGAAGTGCGTCGCGCCCCTCCACGAGACGGAGTCGTCAGAGCGCCTCGAGCGCGATCCGCACCGCGAGCGCCGCGGCCTCGGCGCGGATGGCGGCGCGGTCGCCGGAGAGCTGCACCGACTCGACCCGGGAGCCGAGCGGCGTGGAGACGGCGACGTGCACGGTGCCGACCGGCTGACCGTCGGGCGAGACGGGCCCGGCGATCCCGGTCGTCGCGATGCCGACATCCGCGGGCAGCCCGTCGTGTCCGAGGGTGCGGCGCACGCCGTCGGCCATCTGACGCGCGACGCGCGGGTGCACGGGGCCGTGCGCGCTCAGCAGGGTCTCGTCGACGCCGAGGAGCGCGGCCTTCACGTCGGTCGCGTAGGCGACCACTCCCCCGCGGAGCACGGCGGACGACCCCGGAACCGAGACGATCGACGAGACGACGAGACCGCCGGTGAGCGATTCGGCGACCGCGACGGTCCAGCCGAGCTCCCCCAGCCGCGCGACGAGCCGTTCGGGCTCACTCTGCCGCCCCACGGACACCTGCGTGTTCTCGAGGTCGTCGGGCAGCTCGGGAAGCCCCGGCAGCGAGCTCACCGGGCTCACCGCGCCGCCTGCCGGCCGCGGCGCGCGCCGCGGACCTCCGTGACGACGTAGTCGATGCCGCTCGCGACGGTGAGGATCACGGCGATCCACATGGCGATCGTGTTGACGACGTGGATCCAGTCGCCCACGATCGTCCACAGCGGCAACAGGGCGAGCGACAGGGCGACGGCCTGCGCGACGGTCTTGAGCTTGCCCATCCACGCGGCGGCGACGACGTGATCGCTCGCCACCACCAGCCGGTGCACGGTGATGCCGACCTCGCGCACGAGCACGACGATCGTCACCCACCAGGGCAGCTCGCCGAGGATCGAGAGCCCGACGAACGCACAGCCGGTCAGCGCCTTGTCGGCGATCGGGTCGAGGAGCTTTCCGAGATCGGTGACGATCTCGTACTTGCGGGCGAGGTAGCCGTCGATGCCGTCGGTCGCGATCGCGACGATGAACAGGATCGCCGCCCACCAGCGCAGCGGTCCGTCCTGACCGCCGTCGGCGAGCAGCATCCACAGGAAGACCGGCGCGCACAGGATGCGCACGATCGTGATCGCGTTCGGGAGCTGCCGGGGGATCGCCACGAGCCGAGCCTACTGGTCGCGCCCGGTGAGCCCCCAGGCATCCTCGGATGAGTCGTCGGACTCGACGACCTCGTATCCGTCGAACTGCGCGTCCACCGCGTCCGCGCCGTGCGGGTCTCCACCGCCGGACGCGGCGGACGCCTCCGGCGCGGGCGGGTCGTCGCCGCGGAGGCGGGCGAGCACCTCGGGCAGCTGGTCGGGCGTGACGAGCACGTCGCGGGCCTTCGAGCCCTCGGAGGGACCGACGATCTCGCGCGACTCGAGCAGATCCATCAGGCGCCCGGCCTTCGCGAACCCGACCCGGAGCTTCCGCTGCAGCATCGACGTCGAGCCGAACTGCGTCGAGATGATCTGCTCCGCCGCCGCCAGCAGCAGCTCGAGGTCGTCACCGATGTCGGCGTCGATCTCCTTCTTCTCGGCGACCGCCTCGACGTCCTTGCGGTACTCCGGGCGCGCCTGGTTCTTGACGTGGTGGACGACCTTCTCGATCTCGCTCTCGGCCACCCACGCGCCCTGCACGCGGAGCGCCTTCGAGGCCCCCATCGGCAGGAAGAGTCCGTCTCCCTGACCGATCAGGCGGTCGGCGCCGGGCTGGTCGAGGATGACGCGCGAGTCGGTGACGCTCGTCACCGCGAACGCGAGCCGGGAGGGGACGTTCGCCTTGATGAGACCGGTGACGACGTCGACCGACGGGCGCTGCGTGGCGAGCACGAGATGGATGCCACTGGCGCGCGCGAGCTGCGTGATGCGCACGATCGAGTCCTCGACGTCGCGCGGGGCGACCATCATCAGGTCGGCGAGCTCGTCGACGACGACGAGCAGATACGGATAGGGCTTGAGCACCCGCTCGCTGCCGACGGGCAGGTTGATCTCCCCCGCGACGACGGCGCGGTTGAAGTCGTCGATGTGCCGGAACCCGAACGACGCGAGGTCGTCGTAGCGCATGTCCATCTCTTTCACGACCCACTGCAGCGCCTCGGCCGCCTTCTTCGGGTTCGTGATGATGGGGGTGATCAGGTGCGGCACCCCGGCATACGAGGTCAGCTCGACGCGCTTCGGGTCGATGAGCACCATCCGCACCTCGGACGGCTTCGCGCGCATCAGGAGGCTCGTGATCATCGAGTTCACGAAGCTCGACTTGCCCGATCCGGTCGAGCCGGCCACGAGCAGGTGGGGCATCTTGGCGAGGTTCGCCACGACGTAGCCGCCGCCGACGTCCTTACCCACCCCGATCGTCATCGGGTGGGTCTGGCTCGTCGAGGCCGGCGAGCGCAGCACGTCGCCGAGCGTCACGATCTCGCGGTCGGTGTTCGGGATCTCGACGCCGATCGCACTCTTGCCGGGGATGGGCGCGAGGATCCGCACCTCGTTGGATGCCACGGCGTAGGCGATGTTGTTGGTCAGCGCCGTGATCCGTTCGACCTTCACGCCCGGGCCGAGCGCGATCTCGTACTGCGTGACCGTCGGGCCGCGCGAGAAGCCGGTGACCCGGGCATCCACGCCGAACTGCTCGAACACCCCGGTGATCGCCGCGACGACGCGGTCGTTCGCCTCGGAGCGCGCCTTCGGCGGCGTGCCCTGGGCGAGCGCGGCCACCGCGGGGAGGCGGTACGGCGGCGCCGGCGGCCGGCCGTCGTGGTCGTCGCCGAGTGCGGAGATGCCCGGCAGCACGCCGTCGTCGAGCACGATCTCGCCGCTGTCCTCACGGATGCCGGTGTCGGCACGCCCCGCCCGGCTCGCGGCCTTCTTCGCGTTCGCGATCACGGCCGGATCGATGACCTCGGTCGCCGCGTCGGGGAGCGGCGGCACGGGCGGCAGCGGCTCGGGGGTCGGCACGGCGAGCGCCTGATCGAAGCCGCCGTCGCCCGACGTGCTGAGCAGGGCCGTGAGGTCGCCGGAGCCGAGATGTCCGTCGACGTCCTCCTCGCGGCCGGTCTTGTTGCGCCGCCACCAGGGCGTGCCGGCGTCTTTCGGGTCGTCGGACTCGTCGGGCGAGAACGCGACGGTCGGGCCGGTCGCGGTGGCATCCACCGGCGCCGGACGCTCGGCGTCGAACATCCACGCGTACAGGTCGCCGAGGCGCCGCCCGATGCGGTTCGGCGGGGTCTTCGTGAGGATGAGCACGGCGAGCACGGTGAGGATGCCGAGGACGAGATACGCCCCGACGTTCGTGAGGAGCGTGAGGGGCTCGCCCACCATCCAGCCGAACAGTCCGCCGGCGCCGCTCAGCCCGGGGAGGCCGTCCTTCGGCTGCGGGCGGCCGCCGGCAACGTGGCAGAAGCCGGCGATGCCGAGCACGAACAGGCCGAACCCGATGCCGATGCGGCCGTTGTCGTGCACGGACGGCGGATGCCGGAAGAGCCAGCCGGCGAGGAGGAGCAGGAGCACCGGCATGATGAACGCGACCCGGCCGATGAGCGCGCCGACCGAGTAGGCGCTGATCGTCGTGCCGACGTCGGTGCCGATGAGGAACCATTCGACGATCGCGCCGGCGACCGCGAGGAGGACGAGCAGGAACGGGAAACCGTCGCGACGCTGATCCTTCTCGAGCGTCTCGGCGCCGAACGCGCGGAACATGCCGCCGGTGGCATGCGCGAGTCCGAGCCACACCCGCACCGGCACGGCCGGCTTGTCGACCTCGTCGACGTAGCGCTTGGGCGCGGGGTCGGGCTTGCGGGCGCGCGACGAGGAGCCCTTCGCCGACGCGCGGGCGTTCGTGGGCGTGCTCGTGGAACGTGCCATTGCTCCACGGTACGGCCGGGGGCCGACATTTCCCCGGATTGACGCGGCCCGAAGGGCCGACTGCCGGGTGCGCCCGTCAGCGCAGGCGCTTGACCATCGTGTCGCGTCCGTGGCCCGCCTGGGTCACCGCGAAGCCCTCACTGCGATAGAGCTGCTGGGCGAAGTTACCGCGCTCGACCGACAGGCTGATCCGGCCGAAACCCTGCGCGCGAGCGTGCTCGCACAGCCGCTGCAGGAGCGTCCGGCCGACACCGTGCGCCCGCCAGATCGGCCGCACCCCGATGATGAGCTCGGGCACGCCCGTGCCGACGTAGCCAAATCCCGGGTCGGTGCGCGGCAGCATCCGATACCAGGCGGCGCCGATCGGCTGATCCTGCGCATCGACGGCGACGAAGCCGGCGTCGCCCGGCCGCATCCAGCCGGCGAGGTAGCGATGATGGTCGGGGTGGGCGATAACCTCGTGGCGCGGCCGCGCGCCGCCCTCGCGCCAGTTGGCTGCCTCGACGACCATGTCGCCGAGGAACGCGCCGTCCGCCTGGGTGGCGGGGCGGATGCGGAAGCTCGCGGGCATGCCCCGATGGTAGCGAGCCCCTGTTACGCCTCGATAACGCCTACGCCTCGATGACGAGCGGCACGATCATCGGGCGGCGGCGCAGCCGCTGGTTGACCCATCGTCCGATCGTGCGGCGGACGACCTGCGACAGCGCGTGCGTGTCGCGGACGCCCGACTGCGCGGCCTCGGTGAGCGCCGCGGCGATCTTCGGCTTGACGTCGTCGAAGACGCTGTCGTCCTCGGCGAAGCCGCGGGCGTGCACCTCGGGCCCCGTGATGATGCGACCGGTCGCCGAGTCGACGACGACGATGACGGAGATGAAGCCCTCCTCGCTGAGGATGCGGCGGTCCTTGAGGTCGGCGTCGGTGATCTCGCCGACGGACGAGCCGTCGACGTAGACGAAGCCGAGGTCGAGCTGACCGACGACCTTCGCGACGCCGCCGCGGAGGTCGACGACCGTGCCGTTCTCGGCGATGATCGTGTTCTCCGCCGGGATGCCCGTGTCCTGCGCGAGCTTCGCGTTGGCCATCAGGTGCCGGTACTCGCCGTGCACCGGCATGACGTTACGCGGCTGCAGGATGTTGTAGCAGTAGAGGAGCTCGCCCGCGGCGGCGTGCCCCGAGACGTGCACCTTGGCGTTGCCCTTGTGCACGACGTTCGCCCCGAGCTTGGTGAGCCCGTCGATCACGCGGTAGACGGCGTTCTCGTTTCCGGGGATCAGGCTGGATGCCAGGATCACCGTGTCGCCCTCGCCGACCTCGATCGCGTGGTCTATGTTCGCCATGCGCGAGAGCACGGCCATCGGCTCGCCCTGCGACCCGGTCGACATGTAGACGATCTTGTCGTCGGGCAGGTCCTTGGCCTTCTTGTAGTCGATGAGCACGCCGTCGGGCACGTGCAGGTAGCCGAGATCCTCGGCGATCGTCATGTTGCGGACCATCGAACGGCCGAGGAACGCGACGCGACGGCCGTTCGCCGCGGCCGCGTCGATCACCTGCTGGACGCGGTGCACGTGGCTCGAGAAGCTCGCGACGATCACGCGGCGCGGCGCCTTCGCGATGACCTGGTCGAGCACGGGGCCGATGGCCCGCTCGAGCGGGGTGAAGCCAGGCACGTCGGCGTTGGTCGAGTCGACGAGGAAGAGGTCGACGCCGTCCTCGCCGAGGCTCGCGAAGGCACGGAGATCGGTGAGCCGCCCGTCGAGGGGCAGCTGGTCCATCTTGAAGTCGCCGGTGGCGAGCACCGTCCCGGCATCCGTGTGGATCGCGACGGCGAGCGCGTCGGGGATCGAGTGGTTCACCGCGACGAACTCGAGGTCGAACGGACCGACCTGCTCCTCCTGACCCTCTTCGACGGTCAGGGTGTAGGCCTTGAGGCGGTGCTCCTTGAGCTTCGCCTCGACGAGCGCGAGGGTGAGCTTCGAGCCGATGAGAGGGATGTCGCTCTTGAGCTTCAGCAGGTACGGAACCGCGCCGATGTGGTCTTCGTGGCCGTGCGTGAGCACGACGCCCACCACGTCGTCGAGCCGGTTCTTGATCGGCTCGAAATCGGGAAGGATCAGGTCGACGCCGGGCTGGTGCTCCTCGGGGAAGAGCACGCCGCAGTCGACGATCAGGAGCTTCCCGTCGTATTCGAAGACGGTCATGTTGCGGCCGATCTCACCGAGACCGCCGAGCGGCGTGACGCGGAGAGTGCCGCTTTCGAGGGCGGGCGGGTCGTAGACGTTCGTGGGCATCGGATGCCTCCTTCGGGGCGCCGGGGTCAATCCGGCATCCGCGTTTCTTTGGGGTCGTGCGGTGTCAGCGTGTCGTGCCGTGCACCTTGGGGAGCGCTCCGCCCGCGGCCGCATTGCGGTCGGGACGGAAGTTGGAGAAGTCGGCGCCGTCGACGCCGCTGACGAGCGCCAGCTCGTCTTCGATGAGTGCGGCCTCCCACTCCTCCGGCCCGACCAGGGGCAGGCGGACGCGGGGGCTCGAGATGCGGCCGAGGCCGTGCAGGATGTACTTCGCGCTGACCGTGCCGGGCACGTGCGTCATGACGGCGCGGACGAGCGGTTCGAGGCTCTGATGAGCGGCGGTCGCGGTGGCGAGATCGCCGCGGTTCACGGCATCCACCATCACGCGGTACGGCGCGGCGGTGATGTTCGCCGTCACGCCGATGAGGCCCGTCGCCCCGATCGCCATGTGCGGGAGGGCGTTGGCGTCGTCGCCGGAGAAGTACATCAGGTCGGTCTGGTTCAGCACGCGGCTGACCTCGCTGAAGTCGCCCTTGGCGTCTTTGATCGCGAGGATGTTCGGGTGCTTGGCGAGGCGCAGGATCGTCTCGTAGCGGATCGGCACGCCGGTGCGCCCGGGGATGTCGTAGAGGATGACCGGGAGGTCGGTGGCGTCGGCGACGAGGCGGAAGTGGGTGAGGATGCCGGCCTGGGTGGGCTTGTTGTAATACGGCGTGACGATCATGATGCCGTCGGCGCCGGCCTTCTCGCTCGCCTTGTAGAGCTCGATGGCGTGCGCCGTCTCGTTCGAGCCGCCGCCGGTGATGATCTTGGCGCGGCCGGCGGAGACCGACTTGCCGACCTCGACGAGCTTCAGCTTCTCGGGGTCGGTCAGGGTGGAGGTCTCCCCCGTGGTGCCGGTGACGACGACGCCGTCGGCTCCCGCGCTGATGACGTCGTCGATGTGCTTCTCGACGGCGCGCCAGTCGACCTCGCCGTCGGCCGTCATCGGAGTGACGAGTGCGACGAGAACCTGTCCGAACGGATTGCCCGAGTGCGTCATGGTTCCAGGCTATCGGTTGGCGCGGCAGGTTCTCCTCCGGGCATTCACTCGTGGATGCGTCATCAGCCGTCGGAGCGGTGGTGCAGGAGTCGACAGCCGGGACTCACCGGTGCACACCCGCCCCACCGGTCCGACGTCTGGCGAGGCAGAGCCGCTGCAGCGTCGCGACGATGGCCGCCTCGACGACCGACCAGTCGTGGACGATCAGCGCGTAGTCGAAGCGAAGTCGCTCATATCCGGCCGCGGCGGCGCGCGCGTCGCGGAGGAGATCCTTGTGGCGCTCCGCCTCACGGGCATGGCCCTCGCGGCCGTCGGACTCCACGATGAGCACGCCGTCGATGAGGAAGTCGACGCGGCCGACATCCCGGATCCAGACCTGGCATCGCACCGTGATCCCGAGGCGCAACAGCCGGAGCCGGAGGAGCGACTCGAGCCCGCTCTCCGCGTCGGAACGGGCGATGTCGACGAGCCACCGCTGACCTGCCCGCAACCCCGCGCGAACCTCGGCCCGCTCCGTTCGCCCCAGAAGGCCCAGATGCCAGGCAGATTCGAAGGCGGCGAAGAACGCCTCGTCGCCGAGGCACGAGGCGAGCTGTACGAGCGCCTGGACGATGCCGACCTGCCCGAACGCGGAGACGCCGTCGTCGCGGTGCGTCACGCAGTGGCATCCCGTGTGAGGAAAGGCCCGTCCGTGAGAGCCGACCCATACGTGCATCCGCGCGTCGTCGTCGAGCAGCCAGACGCCGATCCGCCGCAGCGCGCTCGCGCAGGCGACCTCTCCGCCGTGCGCGGCGGCCGTCTGCTGCTCGGCGAGGAGGTGGGGCAGGCAGTAGACGCCCGTTCGCACCCGGACGATCGCGCCGCGCGCGACGGCGCGGCGCAGGTCGTCCCGCGACGCCCCGGCCCGCAGCACCCCGCGACCCCGTCCGATGCCGCCTCGGATGGACAGGTGGTTGGCGATGGCGGCAGGAGTCATCCTCCGAGAATCGAGCTCTGCGGCACGCGGCGGGACGCCCGAGCCCCGATCTGTGCACCGTTGCCGATATCCGTCCGTTGGGGAGGAGGCGGCGACGACGGGTCGTCATCTGTCGGAGAGGTGGGGCTGGTGTTGTGCCGGGTGCCACTCCGGGCGACTCCAGCACCAGCGGCCCGACGCTTGGGGGTGGAGGGGTGCGAGAGGCGGTGCGGGGCGGGGTCAGCGGCCGGATTTGGCGAGGCGGGCGGCGAGCGGGGCGGGCACGAGGCGCGCGGCGCCGATGAGCAGTTTGTAGCGCAGCGACGGGATCGAGACGGCCTTGCCGTGCGCCGCGTCGCGGAGCCCCTCGCGGACGACCTCCGCCGCATCCAGCCACATGAACGGCGGGATGCCCTCCTGCCCCGGCGGCAGTCCCAGACGCTCGTGGAAGTTCGTGTGTGTGAAGCCGGGGCAGACCGCCGTCACCGTCATCCCGCGGGGGCCGTAGGCCGCGTTCGCCCACCGGCTGAACGAGACGATCCACGCCTTGACGGCGCCATAGGTGCCGCGTGGCAGGAAGGCGGCGACGGATGCCACGTTGATGATGCGTCCGTGTCCCCGCGCGAGCATGGCGCCGAGCGCCGCGTGCGAGAGGCGCATCGTCGCGCGGACGTGCAGGTCGAGGTGGCGCTCCTCGTCGGCGAGACCGTTCGCGGCGAAGTCGAGGTCGAGGCCGAACCCGGCGTTGTTGACGAGCACCTCAACGGGCCGCTCCGGATCGGCGAGACGGGATGCCACGGCGTCGAGCCCCGCGTCGTCGGTGAGGTCGGCCACGAGCACCTCGACCTCGACGCCGCGCGCGACGCGCAGGGCGCCGGCGAGCCGACCGAGAGCCGCTTCGTCGCGCGCGACCAGCACCAGGTCGGCGCCGCGGGCGGCGAGCTGCCGCGCGAACTCCGCTCCGAGGCCCGAGCTCGCTCCGGTGATGAGTGCCGTCTTCGCCATGCGGCCAGGGTACCCACCCGCGCCGAGCCGCACACGTGGACCCCGCGCGCCGAACGTGCGTAGGGTCGGGGCATGCTTGTGCACCTTTCGGAGTGGGAATGGGCGTGCCGCGGCGCGCGGTGACAGTGACGACGCGGGTGAGGTACGCCTGGCCTGGATGATCGGTCCCCCGAAGCCCTACACCGTCACCCTCACGCCCGTGCCCGGCGCGGTGCGGACCGTCCCGGTCACCCGCGTTCCGACGACGGCGCCCGATCCCGCGGCCGAGGAGAAGACCCGCCTCGTCCATGAAGCGGACGAACCGCCGTCGGGCCCCGTGGAGCTCTTCTCGGGCTACCTCGTCGAGCTGGATCCGGTGTGAACCGCATCCCCTCGGGGCGCAGGCTCAGCGCCGCAGCAGCGTGAGGAACCGGTAGGGCACCCCCGTGCGCGAGATCGCCCATCCCTCGTCCGGCGACGCGGCGGCGACCCGCCAGCCGGCGTGATCCGGGGCGAACGTGTCGCCGTCGGTGATCTCGAGATCGAGTTCGGTGACCTCCAGCACGGATGCCTCCGGCATCGCCTCGGCGAACAGTCCCGCCCCGCCGATCACCCACACCTCCGGCACGTCACCGGCGAGCGCCAGCGCCTCGCTCAGCGAGCCCGCACGCTCGGCACCGGCCGCGTCGGCGCCCGCGGCCCAGGCATCCGACCTCGTCACGACGATGTTGCGGCGCCCCGGCAGCGGCCGGAACCGTGCCGGGAACGACTCCCAGGTGCGGCGCCCCATGATCACCGGATGTCCCGACGTGACCTCCTTGAAGTGCGCGAGGTCTTCGGGCACGTGCCACGGCATGCCGCCGTCCCGCCCGATCACGCCGCCGCGGGCCTCGGCCCAGATCAGCCCCAGCCGCACGGTCGATCCCGGACGCACAGTCGGCCCGTCAGACCGCGACGGCCGCGCGGATCGCCGGGTGGTGCTGGTAGTCCTCGACGACGATGTCGTCGTAGGTGTAGTCGAAGATCGAGTCGGGCTTCCGGGTGAAGCGCAGCGTCGGGTAAGGGTAGGGGTCGCGGGAGAGCTGCTCGCGCACCTGCTCGACGTGGTTGTCGTAGATGTGGCAGTCGCCGCCGGTCCACACGAAGTCGCCCGGCTCGAGGCCGGTCTGCTGCGCGACCATGAGGGTCAGCAAGGCGTAGGAGGCGATGTTGAACGGCACCCCGAGGAACATGTCGGCCGAGCGCTGGTACAGCTGGCACGACAGCTTGCCGCCCGCGACGTAGAACTGGAAGAGCGCGTGGCAGGGCGCAAGGGCCATGTCGGGGATGTCCGCCGGGTTCCACGCCGACACGATCAGTCGCCGCGAATCCGGGTTCGCACGGATCTGCTCGACCACCTGCGAGATCTGGTCGATCTGCTCGCCCGACGGCGTCGGCCACGACCGCCACTGCACGCCGTACACCGGCCCGAGCTCGCCGTCGGCACCGGCCCACTCGTCCCAGATGGTGACGCCGTTCTCCTGCAGCCAGGCCACGTTCGACTCGCCGCGCAGGAACCACAGCAGCTCGTACACGATCGACTTCAGGTGCACACGCTTGGTCGTGATGAGCGGGAACCCCTGCGACAGGTCGAACCGGATCTGCCGTCCGAACACGCTCGTCGTGCCCGTGCCGGTGCGGTCGTCTTTGTGCACGCCGTCGTCGAGCACCTCGCGCAGCAGATCTTCATACGGGGTGGGAACGGATGCCGGTGCACTCACGCTGTCATCGTACCGGCGGCCCCGGACAGCTGGGCCGGCAGCGACCGCGATCCCCGAGACCCGATTTCCGATCCGCAAGCCGCGACCCCGAATATGACGACCGCTCCGTCACACAACCCGAATTCGCCCTCCTGTCAGGCGGATCGCGTTAGGCTGATCCGCTGTGAACCTGTCCGACGCCATCGCCCTGCTCGCGGCCCTCCTCGCCGTGACGGTCGGTGTCGGCGCGTTCCTGCGGTGGCAGCAGAATCGCCCCCGCCACGTCGACCCCGGCGAGATCGTCGACCCGCAGCGATTCGGCGCCGCGTCGCTCGGCGAGCAGGCGACGCTCCTGCAGTTCAGCACCGAGATGTGCAGCCGGTGCCCGGGCGTGCACCGCACCCTCGGCGCGATCGCCGGCGAACGCGACGGCGTGCTGCACCTCGACGTCGACCTCACCCACCGCCCCGACATCGCCAAGCACTTCCATGTGATGCAGACCCCGACGACGCTGATCCTCGACCGGCACGGCCTCGTGCAGACCCGCTTCGCCGGCACGCCGAGCCGGAGCGCCGTCGAACTGGAGCTCACCCGCGTGACCGCCGTGGATGCCCGTGTCTGAGGCCGCCCCGAAGGGGATCGATCCGCGCGGGCCGCGCTTCGCGGCATCCCTCACCGCCGTGCTGCTCCTCATCGCGACCTTCTTCGCCCTCACCGGTCTGTCGACCGCGCGCGGCGCCGCCTCGTTCGTGCCGGGCGGCGTGGTCGTCGATCCCACCGCCTGGGCGCTCCCCGCCCTCACCGTCGCACAGCGCGCCGCCGACCCCGGATTCGTGCTGGTCCTCGTGATCGCGCTGCTGTTCCTCTGGGGCGTCGTCTCGCCGCAGACGCACCCGTGGAGCGTGCTCTACCGCCGCGCCATCCAGCCGCGCCTCGCGCCGCCCACCGAGCTCGAAGACCCGCGCCCGCCGCGCTTCGCGCAGGGCGTCGGGCTCTTCGTGACCGGCGTGGGCCTGGTGCTGCACCTCGCCGGCGTGCCGTGGGCGCTGCCGATCGCGGCGGCGCTCGCGTTCGTCGCCGCCTTCCTCAACGCGGCGTTCGGTCTGTGCCTCGGCTGCCAGCTGTACCTGCTGCTGCAGCGGGGCGGTCTCGTCGGCCGCACCGCCTGATCCGGTCGGCCGCGCCGCCTGACCCGGACCGCCATCGCCCTCCCGGGCACGCTCCCCCTCCCCTCGCCGCCCTCGTCCGTCTAGGCTCGAGCCAGGCGCGCCCGCGCCGCAGACACACCCCCGAGGAGTCATCATGAGCGTCACGAGCGAAGCATCCACCACCTGGAAGGGCAGCCTCACCGAGGGTTCGGGCGAGATCGCGCTGGAGAGCTCCAACCAGGGCCCGTTCGCGGTCAACTGGAAGGCGCGCAGCGAGGGATCCACCTCGGTGACGACGCCCGAGGAGCTCATCGCGGCGGCGCACTCGTCGTGCTTCTCGATGGCACTGTCGAACGCGCTCGCGCAGAACGGCACGCCGCCCGAGAGCGTCGAGACGACCGCCTCGGTCACCTTCATCCCCGGCACCGGCATCACCGGTTCGCACCTCAACGTCAACGCGGTCGTCCCCGGCCTGTCGGCGGAGGATTTCGCCCGCATCGCCGATGAGGCGAAGAGTGGATGCCCCGTCTCCGCAGCCCTCGCGGGCATCGAGATCACCCTCGAGGCGACGCTTGCCTGATTCCGATGCGCGCGTCGTCGTCGCGGGCTCGTCGGGCCTGATCGGCGGCGCGCTCGTCGCGGCGCTGCGCGCCGACGGGGTCCCGGTGACCCGCCTCGTGCGCCGCGAGGCGACGGCACCCGACGAGGTGTCGTGGGATCCGCAGCGCTCGCGGCTCGACCCCGCCGTGCTCGCCGGAGCGCGCGCGGTGGTCGGCCTGGGCGGGGCGAGCATCGGGCACTTCCCGTGGACGCGGCGCTACAAGCACGAGCTGCTCTGGTCGCGCCTCGCGCCCACGCAGGCGCTCGCCGCCGCCGTGCGCGCGCTCGGCGCCGAGGCCCCCGCGTTCGTCTCGGCGTCGGCGGTCGGCTACTACCCTTCGGCACCGCGGACGCCCGGCGAGCGGTTCACCGAGGAGACCCGCCGGGGCGACACATTCCTCGCCGATCTGTGCGGCGAATGGGAGGTCGCCGCGCGCGGCGCCGGGCCGAGCGCGCGGGTCGCGCTCCTGCGCACCGCGCCGGTGGTGCACGCCGAAGGCGTGCTGAAGCCGCTCATGCTCCTCACCCGCCTCGGCCTGTCGGGGCCGCTCGGGCTGGGCACCCAGGTGTGGCCGTGGATCTCGCTCGACGACGAAATACGGGCGATCCGGCACGTCATCGACGGCGACCTCGAGGGGCCCGTGAACCTCACCGGCCCCACCCGCGCGACGGCGAACGACCTCGGCTTCGCGCTCGCCCGCCGCATGAACCGTCCGTTCCTCCTCCGCGCGCCGGGGTGGGCGCTGCGGCTGGCGCTCGGATCCGATGCCGCCGACGCGCTGCTGCTGAGCGACATGCCGGTCGTGCCCGAGCGGCTCGAGGCATCCGGTTTCAGCTTCACGCACCCGACGGTCGAGGATGCCGTGGCCGCCGCCGTCCCCGCGGCCTGAGCGGCCCGTCGGGCCTGCCGGGTCCCGAGCGGCCCGCCGGAGACGAAGCCGCCGGCCGCTACGACCGCGCGCGGCCCGCCTTCTCCAGACGGATCGCGGTGCGCACGGCCTGGCGGGCGCGTGTGCGGTCGCCGGCCCCGTCGTAGGCGAGGCCGAGGCGGAACCAGGCGCGCCAGTCGTCGGGGTGCTCCTCGACGTCGGCGCGGTAGCGCGGGAAGAGCTCATCGGCCTGCGCGCGATCGGGGCGACCGCTCGGGCGCACGTCGATCTGCTCGGTCGGCAGCGCCTGCTCGGTTTCGAGCAGACGCCCGAGGCGCTGCGTGCCGAGTCCGAACGCGAGCTCGCGCCACAGCGCCCACGCCGCGATGAGCGGGAGCACGATGAGCGCCACCCCCATGACGACGCCGATCGGCTGGCCCGAGATCAGCAGCAGCCAGGCGCGCTGAGCGACGAGCACGATGTACAGCGCCAGCAGCACCGCCATCACGGCGACGCCGATGCGTGCGCTCATGCGCCGGTGGCCCGCGCGACCTGGCCGGGCACCCCGCCCTCGTCGATCGGCTTCTCGACGTCGGCCTGCGCCCGGCGCGGGCGCAGCCCCAGGTCGATGAGCGCGTCGAGACCGACCGTGACGCCGCGGGCATCGCGGGCGGCGGCGAGGGCGACGCGGATGCCGGGGGCGTAGGCGAGCGCCGGGTCGACGGTGTCGTGGACGATCGTGAGGCTCTCGCCGGGGCCGGAGAGGATCGTCTCCTGCCGCGCGATGACGCCGGGACGCCGGAGGGAGTGGATGGGCACGCTCGCGACCTGCTGACCGCGGGCGCGCTGGTCGACGTGCGGCGACTCGACGGGGCCGACCTGGGAGCGGGCGGCGGCGATCAGCTCCGCGGTGCGGACGGCGGTGCCGCTCGGCGAGTCGACCTTCGTCTCGCGGTGCGCCTCGACGATCTCGATCGCCGGGAAGTGCGGCGCGGCCGCGGCGGCGAGCGCCGAGCCGATGACCGAGCCGAGCGAGAAGTTCGGGATGAAGACGGCACCCGTCCCCGCCGCGTCGACGAGCGGGCGGACGAGGGCGATGCGCTCGTTCGACCAGCCCGACGTGCCGACGAGCACGTTGAGCCCGCGCTCGATCGCGGCGCGCACGACATCGATCGAGACGCTCGGCGTCGACGCGTCGACGACGAGGTCGGCGCCGTCGAGCTCGGCCAGGTCGCTGCGCGAACCGAGCACCGCCACCACCTCGAAGCCGGGCTCGTCGTCGATGACGGAGCGGATGATGCCGCCGAGCTTGCCGGTTCCGCCGACGAGGGCCACTCGCGTCGTGCTGCCTGCGGGAGTCATGCCTCCAGACTAGGCGTTCGCCGGCGCGGACTACGCTCGAGACATGGTCACCCTCGTGCCGATCTCCGCCGACGACCCCCGCGCCCAGCGCCTGCTCACCGACTACTTCGCGATGCGCGCCGAGGCGTTCCCGCAGGGCCAGACGTACCGGCCGGTGTTCCCCGAGGCATCCGTGTTCACCCCTCCGGCGGGGGTCTTCTTCGTCGCGGTCGACGACGACGGGCGGGATGTCGGCTGCGGAGGCATCCGCCGCATCGCGGACGGCCCGGACGGCCCGCGCTACGAGGTCAAGCACCTCTACCTCGACCCGTCCACGCGGGGGCGCGGCTGGGGCCGTGTGCTGCTCGAGGGCCTCGAAGCGCAGGCCCGCGAGTGGGGCGCCGCCGACCTCGTGCTCGACACGCACCACACCCTCGAGGCCGCCGGGGGTCTCTACGCACGGAGCGGCTTCACCGCGATCGAGCCCTACAACGACAACCCGAACGCGACGCGCTGGTACGGCAAGCAGCTGAGCTGACCCGCTGCGGCGGGTTGCTCGGTGAACTCCCAGGCCTAAACCTTCAGTATGACTTAAGCTTTTCGTATGGACATCGAACCTGGGCTGCAGCGGCTGGATCGGATCGCGGGCGGACGGCTGGCGGGGCGACGCGTGCCGCTCCCCCTCGATGCGAAGCTCCGGCACGCGTTCCGCGCCGTCACCTGGCTGCTCGCGGCATGCCTCGCTCTCGGCGTCGCGACCGTGGTCACGGCATCCGTTCTCGCAGCGTCCGGGGCGGAGGTCACGTTCGCGGTCTGGATGCGATGCCTCGTCGTCCTCGGCATCACGGCGACACTCTTCTCCTTCCTCGCGCGCGCCCGCCGCGGCTGGTACTGGGCGCTCCGGCGCCTGCAGCTGTTCAGCCGCATCTTCCCCGTCGTCGCGCTCGCCCTGGCCGCGATCCCCGGCCTCTACCCGCTCTGGGTGATCGGCGAGCAGATCCTCTTCGCGGTCGTGCTGATCGGCGTCTCCGACTACCTGCACACGGATGCCATTCGCCGCGCGTTCCCGAAGCCCACCGCCCGCGCCGAGCTCGTCACCCCGTGACACCCTGAGGCGGCCCGGCCGCCGCGGGTCGTGGCCCTGGCATCCCACCCCAACTGCAAGGCCGCTCGGGCGACACGCCGCGCCCGCGACCGCCGCCCCGGCGTGTCGCGCACGATCCCTTGCAGTTGGGGCGGACCGCGCAGGCCCGAAGCCCGGGCCCGGGCTCAGACCGGCGGGACCTCGGGGAGGCCGGTGCGCAGCTCGTGCGGCAGGTGCGACAGGTCGTTGTGCGAGACGAGCGTCCAGGGGCGACCGGGGCGCTGCGCCAGCACGGTCAACCCGCAGTGCGCCTGGTTGATCGTCAGCCACCGCCACTGCGGCGCGTCGAGCACGGCCCGCACGAACCACGCGATCACGAAGTTGTGCGTGATGAGCAATTCGTGCGTGGCGGGCTTGCGCACGAGGAACTCCCCCACCGCATCCTCCATCTGCGCACGGCCGGCGTCGATCTCCGCGTCGGTGTACGAGCCGAAGAATGCCTCGTACACGCTCGGCGTGTCGGGGGTCATCCCGGTCGGGATGCAGTCGAACAGCAGCGACGAGGGCTCGGGCGTGATGGCCGGCAGCCGCACCGCGACGGCGCGCGCGGTCTCGGCGGCGCGCTCGAGCGGAGAGTGCCAGAGCGCGTCGAGGGGCACGCCCGACAGCCGGTCGGCCAGCAGCTCGGCCTGACGGCGCCCCCGCGGCGAGAGCGGACCGTCTTCGAGCCCGTGCTCTGCGTCGAGGTGCTCGCCATGGCGCACGAGGTACAGATAGTGCGTCACGGCAGGCTCGTCTCGTCAGGGGGTGCTCCCCCCCACCCTACGTCAGCCCGCGATCCGCGCTACTGGGCGGCGCGGGCGATCTCGGCGAGGTGCACGCGGCTGAGCTTCGCCCCCACACCCTGCATCAGCTCGTCGACGTGCGCGACGGCGTAGACGTTCACGATCGGCGCGACGACGGTGCGCTGGGCCAGCAGCCACGCGATCGCGACCGCCGACGTCGGGATCGACAGCTCGGCGCCGATCCGGTCCATCGCCCGCAGCGTGCGAGTGCCGCGGCGGTTCATCGCCGCCGCGAGCTGACTGCCGCGCACCGATGCGGCCACCTGTGAGCGGGACCGGTGCGCGCCGGCGAGGTAGCCGTGCTCGAGCGCCTGCGACGGCGTGACGGCGATGCCCTGCGCGCCCGCGACGAGGCGCAGGTCGCCGTCGAAATCGCCCTGCCGCAGCACGTTGTACGGCACGTCGAGCACGGTCAGCCGCGGGTAGCCCGCCGAGGCGAGGATGCGCGCCTCGACCAGCTGCGACGCCGACAGCCCGAGCGAGCCGAGCGCGCGCACCTTGCCCGACTCGATCAGCCACTCCGCGGTCGCGAGGGTGTCTTCGAGGGAGCCGTGCGTGTCGCCGGTCGCGTCGAGGTAGAGCACGTCGATGCGGTCGGTGCCAAGACGGGTGAGGGATGCCTCGACGGCGCGGATCAGGTTCACCGGACCGAGCCCGGGGTGATCGATGTTCGTGCCGACGCGCACGCCGAGCACGATGTCGTCGCGCACCGCCCGCCGTGACATCCAGGCGCCGATGATGTGCTCGCTGCGACCGGCCGCGTAGCCGTCGGAGGTGTTCAGCGCGTTTCCGCCGCGGTCGAAGTACGCGTCGAGGATGCTGTGGGCCGCGGCGAGGTCGACGTGCCAGCCGAACTCGGCGCCGCCGAGGACGAGCGGGAACACCCGCGCGCCGGTCTCGCCGAGCGGCACCCGCACGGCGGCGCCGAGCGGCGCGCCCTGCACGGGGATCGGCGCCGACGGGTGCGTCAGCGGCGCGGCCGGCGCGCCCGAGGCGGCCGGCGCAGCGCGCGCCGCACTGTCGGTCGGGACGGGGCCGGTGGCGGTGCGCATGGGTCCGGTGGCGCTGCCGCGCGCGGGCTCCACTGATGACGTCGTGCCTACTCCGAAGAAACCCACGTCACACCCCCTCACGGACCGATGTCGCTCAACGTCCGACGCATCCCCCGATGCGTAGTACCGAGAGTAAGGCAGGCCGGAGACACGGCCGTCCATTGCAGCGACCATGCGGTGAACTTTCGATAACGCTTTGATCTCGACGGGGCGAGATCGCCGCGGATGTCCCCCGAATGGGGGACAGATCAGGCCAAAAACGGATGCCCGCTCCTCCGAGACGGGAGGAAGCGGGCATCCGTGTCCTGCGACGGGCTCCGGAGCCGCAGGGCTCCGGAGCCGTCTGGCTCAACCCTCGGCGGGCGCGTCTCCGGGACCCTCGCTGGCCGCGTCGCGACCCTCCTGGTCTGCGGGCTCCTCGAGCACCGGCTCGAGCGACAGCTTGCCGCGGTCGTCGATCTTCGTGATGCGCACGAGGATCTTCTGGCCGACGCCGACCACGTCTTCGACGTTCTCGACACGCTTGCCGCCGGCGAGCTTGCGCACCTCGCTGACGTGCAGCAGGCCGTCCTTGCCGGGCAGGAGCGAGACGAACGCGCCGAACGTGGCGATCTTGACGACGGTTCCGAGGAACTGCTCGCCGACCTCCGGGTTCGTCGGGTTCGCGATCGCGTTGACCTGCGCGCGGGCGGCCTCGGCCGAGGGGCCGTCGGTCGCGCCGATGTAGACGGTGCCGTCCTCCTCGATGGAGATCTGCGCGCCGGTCTCGTCCTGGATCGCGTTGATCGTCTTGCCCTTCGGGCCGATCAGCTCGCCGATCTTGTCGACCGGGATCTGCACGCTGATCACGCGCGGCGCGGTCGGGGCCATCTCGTCGGGGCCGTCGATCGCGGCGTTCAGCACGCCGAGGATCGTCATGCGCGCTTCCTTGGCCTGCGTGAGCGCGGCGGTCAGCACCGACGACGGGATGCCGTCGAGCTTCGTGTCGAGCTGGATCGCCGTGACGAACTCGCTCGTGCCCGCGACCTTGAAGTCCATGTCGCCGAGGGCGTCTTCGGCGCCGAGGATGTCGGTCAGCGCCGCGTAGCGGGTCTGGCCGTCGACCTGGTCGGAGACGAGGCCCATCGCGATGCCGGCGACGGGGGCGCGCAGCGGCACACCCGCGTTCAGCAGCGACAGGGTCGACGCGCAGACCGAGCCCATCGAGGTCGAGCCGTTGGAGCCGAGGGCCTCGGAGACCTGACGGATCGCGTACGGGAACTCCTCGCGGCTGGGCAGCACCGGCACGAGGGCGCGCTCGGCGAGGAAGCCGTGCCCGATCTCGCGACGCTTCGGCGATCCGACGCGACCGGTCTCACCGGTCGAGTACGGCGGGAAGTTGTAGTGGTGCATGTAGCGCTTGTGCGTGACGGGCGACAGCGAGTCGATCTGCTGCTCCATCTTGAGCATGTTCAGCGTCGTGACACCCAGGATCTGGGTCTCGCCGCGCTGGAAGATCGCCGAGCCGTGCACCCGCGGGATCACCTGGACCTCGGCATCCAGCGGGCGGATGTCCGCCAGGCCGCGGCCGTCGATGCGCACACCCTCGCTGAGGATGCGGCCGCGCACGATCGTCTTGGTGACCGACTTGTACGCCCCGCTGAACTCGGCGAGCGCCGACGCGGGCAGCTCGCCCGCCTCGACGGCGGCGACCAGCTGCGCCTTGACGTCGTCCTTGATGGCGTCGTCGGCGTTCTGGCGCTCGATCTTGTCGGCGATCTGGTACACCGGCACGAGGCGGTCGTAGGCGCGCCCCGCGACGAAGTCGTAGGTCTCCTGCGTGTACGCGGGGAAGACCGGGTAGGGCTGGATCTCCTTAGCGGCGGTGTTCGCCACGACGTTCTGCGCCGCGACGAGCTCCTTGATGAAGGGCTTGGATGCCTCCAGGCCCTGTGCCACGACTTCTTCGGAGGGCTTGGTGGCGCCACCCTTGATGAGGTTCCAGCTGTTCTCGGTGGCCTCGGCCTCGACCATCATGATCGCGACGTCGCCGTCTTCGAGGACGCGACCGGCGACCATGAGGTCGAACACGGCCTCCTCGACCTGCGCGGCGTTGGGGAACGCGACCCACTGGTCGGCGTGCTCGCCGTGGCCGGGGATGAGCGCGAGGCGGACGCCCGCGATCGGACCGGAGAACGGCAGACCCGAGATCTGCGTCGACAGGGATGCCGCGTTGATCGCGAGCGCGTCGTAGAACTCGCCCGGCGCGATCGAGAGCACCGTGACGACGATCTGCACCTCGTTGCGGAGGCCGTCGACGAACGACGGGCGCAGCGGGCGGTCGATGAGGCGGCACACGAGGATCGCCTCGGTGGAGGGGCGGCCCTCGCGACGGAAGAACGAGCCGGGGATCTTGCCCGCGGCGTACGAGCGCTCTTCGACGTCGACCGTCAGCGGGAAGAAGTCGAAGCCCTCGCGGGGGTGCTTGCCGGCGGAGGTCGCCGACAGGATCATCGTCTCCTCGTCGAGGTAGGCGGCGACGGCGCCCTGCGCCTGCTGGGCGAGGCGGCCGGTCTCGAAGCGGATGGTGCGGGTGCCGAAGCGGCCGTTGTCGAGAACGGCTTCAGCGGCGGTGATTTCTGGACCTTCCAAGAGGTCTCTCCTTCTTTGTTTAGACTCGCACGCGCGTTTCGCGCACGAGATCGTGCGAAGGAGCAGGAACAGGCAGATCCAGACGCGCGCGGATCGCGCGGTGTCGTCAGCGCTGGCCACCAGTAGAAATCCACCCGGCGCACCGCGACGAGGAGACCACCACAGGGGACCAGCTTCCTGCCGGCCTGCTCCATGAGCCCCTCGTCGGAGGGACTCGAGTGTGTGGAATTGCGTGGATGCCACACGGCATCCTGGCCGATCCTATCAGGGGCGCGCCGCGCCGGGCGCCCTGGCGTCTGAGGCCTGCCGCGCCTATCGTGAGACGCACACAGACCGCGACATCGAGAGGAGAGAGGAGCCCCGATGAACGGTGACGGCTTCGAGCACATCGACCGCGAACAGCTTCCGGAGAGCAAGCAGGCCTTCCTGCAGGGAGACACCGAGGCGGATGCCCCGGTCGAGGACGAGCCCAGCGAGTACGAGAAGGCGCAGATGTCCCGCGACTTCGCCCTGGGCCTGGAGAAGTTCCAGGGAGGGATGGAGGGATGAGCGGCGATAATCCGGCCTCCGACGAGATGAAGCGCAAGTTCAAGGAGGCGCTCGACAAGAAGAACGCCCACCACCGCGACGGTGAGGCGCACCTCGACGGCGATTCCGCCGTCCACGGCACCCACGCGGCCGTCACCAAGCGCGAGTTCCGCCGCAAGAGCGGCTGAGGCGCAGACGCCGCGAACAGGCGTGCGTGGCCGACGCGCGGGCGCTGCTCGACCGGGTCTGCGCGCTCGCGGGCGATGTGGGCCTTCTCGCCGAGGAGTACGACGTCAGCGCGCGCCGGCACGCCGGCAACACCCCGCAGGCGCTCTCGCATCTCGCGCTCGTGCGTGCGGCCGACGCCGTCCACGCCGCCGGCGGCTGAGCGCCCGCGCGCAACGACGGCGGGCTCGCTGCGTGCGCGTGGGGACGGCCCCGTCCCCGACAATGGGAGGATGACCGCTCTCCCCCGCATCGCGATGCCCGCCCGTCTCTCCGACGCCGAGGGTGCCGATGCCCGTGTCGGGCTCGCCAACGCGATCTTCGACGACGTCGCGGCGCTCGTGCGAGCCGAAGAGCTGGATGTCGTGGTCGTCCGCTCGGTCGACCTCGCGGGCTTCGACGGCGTCGTGCTCCCCGGCGGGGGCGACCTCGATCCGGCCCGGTACGGGGGCGACACCGCGGCATCCGTCTACGACGTCAACGCCGAGCAGGACGACCTCGATCTCGGCATCGCTCGCGCCGCCGCGGAGGCGGGGATCCCGATCCTCGGGGTCTGCCGCGGGCTGCAGGTGCTCAACGTCGCGTTCGGCGGCACGCTCGTCGAAGACCTCCCCGAATCCGCCGTGCGGCACTCCCCCGGCGACGACGGCTGCGGTGACCTGGAGTGGGCGTGGCATCCGGTCGCGGTCGCCGCGGGATCCCGCCTGCGGGCCGAGGTCGACGCCGACACCGTGCCGGTCGCATCGGGGCACCATCAGGCCGTCCGCGCCCTCGGGGCAGGCCTCGTGGCGACCGCCATCGCCGAAGACGGGGTGGTGGAGGCCGTCGAGCACGAGAGCCTGCCGATCATCGCGGTGCAGTGGCACCCCGAGGCGGAGGGGACGCCCGCGCATCTCGCGGCCGCCCCCTTTGCGGTGTTCGCCGACCTCGTGCACGCGGGGCGCCTTGCCGCGCGCTGAGGATCGCGCGGGCGGGCTACTCGCCGGCGAGGCCGCCGAGCAGGTGGCCGCCGCCCGAGGCGGCGTCACCGCCCATCAGCCGCTGGAAGCTGCCGAGGTAGTTCTCCGGGTCGAACGGGTCGCCGCCGGTGGCGGGCTCCCGACGCGCGACGGCCTCGGCGAGCTCGCGCGCACCCTTCTCGACGCGCGCGCTCAGCGGGGCGACCTGATCCGCCGCCGAGCCCCAGTCGCTCGACGCGGCGAACACGCCCGTCGACACGGCATCCGCGTGCAGGTAGGCGAACAGCGGCCGGATCGCGTAGTCGATCGCGAGCGAGTGCCGGGCGGTGCCGGCGTTCGCCCCGATCAGCACCGGCATGCCGGTGAGCGCGTCGGGGTCGAGCACGTCGATGAACGACTTGAACAGCCCCGAGTAGCTCGTCGAGAAGATCGGCGTCACGACGATCAGCGCATCGGCCGAGACGACCGTGTTGATCGCCGATTCGAGCGGCGCCGGGGCGAACCCGGTGAGCAGGTTGTTCGTGATGTCGTGCGCGAGGTCGCGCAGTTCGATCGTGTCGACGGATGCCTCGATGCCGAGCCCCGTGAGCTGTGCGACCGTCGCGGCCGCGAGCCGGTCGGCGAGCATCCGCGTCGACGAGGGGTTCGACAGCCCCGCCGAGACGACGGCGATGCGGCGGCTCTGCGCCACGGCGGTCATCGCGCACCGCCCGTGGCGGCCGCGCCGAACGCGGCACCGGCGGGAGCGGGCACGTCCTGGTAGGGCGAGGGGCCGGACAGGTTGTCGCCGCGGTTCGCCCGCGGAGTGGCCTGGCGGCTCGGTCCGTCGCCGTACGTCGCCTTCACGAGCGCGGCGTGCGTCGGGGCATCCGGCACGTTCGCCGGGCGGTTCTGCGCGAGCTCACGGCGGAGCACGGGCACGACCTCACCGCCCAGGATGTCGAGCTGCTCGAGCACGGTCTTCAGCGGAAGCCCCGCGTGGTCCATGAGGAAGAGCTGCCGCTGGTAGTCGCCGTAGAGGTCGCGCATGCCGGCGTAGCGGTCGATGACCTGCTGCGGCGAGCCGACGGTCAGAGGCGTCATCTCGCTGAAGTCCTCGAGCGACGGGCCGTGGCCGTACACCGGGGCGTTGTCGAAGTACGGGCGGAACCGGTTCACGGCATCCTGCGAGTTCTTCGCCATGAACGCCTGGCCGCCGAGGCCGACGATCGCCGTCTCGGGGGCGCCGTGGCCGTAGTGCTCCCAGCGCTGGCGGTACAGGCCGATGAGGCGCTGGTAGTGCTCGGCGGGCCAGAAGATGTTGTTCGCGAAGAAGCCGTCGCCGTAGTAGGCGGCCTGCTCGGCGATCTCGGGCGTGCGGATCGACCCGTGCCACACGAACGGCGCCACGCCGTCGAGGGGCCGCGGGGTCGCGGTGAAGCCCTGCAGCGGGGTGCGGAACTTACCCTCCCAGTCGACGACGTCTTCGCGCCACAGTTTGTGCAGCAGGGCGTAGTTCTCGATCGCGAGGGGCAGCCCCTGGCGGATGTCCTTGCCGAACCACGGGTAGACCGGGCCGGTGTTGCCGCGTCCCATCATGAGGTCCATGCGCCCGCCGGAGAGGTGCTGCAGCATGGCGTAGTCCTCGGCGATCTTCACCGGGTCGTTCGTCGTGATGAGCGTCGTCGAGGTCGACAGGATGATCCGCTCGGTCTGCGCGGCGATGTAGGCGAGGGTCGTCGTCGGCGAGGACGACCAGAACGGCGGGTTGTGGTGCTCGCCGACGGCGAAGACGTCGAGACCGACCTCTTCGGCGTGCGTGGCGATCGTGACGGAGGCCTGGATGCGCTCCGCCTCGCTCGGGGTGTGCCCCGAGATCGGGTCCTGGGTGATGTCGCTGACCGTCATGATGCCGAACTGCATCTGCTGCGGGCCCGCGGGGATGTTCTCGCTCACGATGATCCTGACTCTCCGGATGCCTCGGCATCCAATACATGCAAATGAATGTATCTGGTGCAACGCAGGCCTGTCCACGATATTCCCGGGCCGTCCCGCGCGCGAACACCCCGGCGGCGAGGAGCAGCGGAGTCGCCGACGCGTCGCCGCCGGTGACGGCCAGCTGCGCGGCGGGTGCCTCGACGGCCGCCGCCTCGGCCGCGGCCGGGACGTACTCGTGGGTGACCCGCAGGAACGGCGATCCCCCGCCGTCGAGGACCCGGACGACCGAGGTCGCCGTCGAGGCCGTGTGGTCGAACGACTCGAGCTCGAGGTGCCGCCCGCCCGGGAGTCGTTGCCGGTCGGCAGATACTCCAGCCCCGCGTCGCCGGGGCCCGCGGCGGACCCGGTGCCGTCGCGCGTGTTCAGCTCGCCGGTCGGATTGACCGCCAGCAGGACCGTGCCGTTGTCGATGCAGACGGCGGGCGCGCACGGGTCGCCCGGCGCCGGGAGCGCGCCGGGCGCCACGGGTGCGGCGGCCGGTGCAACGGGTGCGGCGGCCGGTGCGGGTGCGGGTGCGGCGTCGGCGATACATGCGCGTGCGCGCGGATAGGGTGGCCTGCGATGAGCGATCGCAACGGCCCGCGCACCGGGAGCGCCCCGACGGTGAGAAGACGCGTGCCGCTCTGGGACAACGCCCGGTTCGCGTGCATCGTGCTGGTCGTCCTCGGCCATGCGGTGCAGCGGCTGACCTACGACAGCGACGTCGCGCTGGGGCTGTACCTTCTCGTCTACGCGTTCCACATGCCGGCGTTCGCGATCATCTCCGGGTACTTCTCGAAGTCCGACTCGCCCAGTCGCCGCCAGATGGCGCGGGTGATCACCGACATCGTCGTGCCCTACGTCATCTTCGAGACGGTGTGGACGCTCGTGAAATGGCTCGTCGAGGGCCAGGCGAACCCGAACCTCACCCGCCCGTCGTGGACGCTGTGGTTCCTGCTCGCGCTCGCGATCTTCCGGCTCGTGCTGCCGTATCTCGCGCTGCTGCGCTACCCGCTGGTGTGGACGGTGCTCATCTCGGTCACCGCGGGGTACTGGGGCAACATCGACTCGACGCTGTCGCTGTCGCGCACCCTCGGGCTGCTGCCGTTCTTCACGCTCGGCTGGTGGCTCGCGCACCACGACATCGTCGCCCGGCTCGACCTGCTGCGCCGGCGCCGCTGGTGGGTGCGCGCGCTCGCCGTGCTGACCTTCGCGGTCGGCGGCTTCATCGCGTGGTTCTATGTCGACACCTGGCGCGCCGTGAACCTCCGCGAGTGGCTCTTCTACGACGCGAGCTACGACGAGCTCGGCGGTCCGTGGTGGTCGGGCGCCGTGCGTCTCGCTCTCATGGCGATCGCGATCGTGCTCTCGGTCGCGTTCTTCGCGCTCATCCCCCGCGGCACGTACTGGTGGACCCACTTCGGCCAGTACACGATGTACGTGTACCTGCTGCACTCGTTCGTGCTCTACCCCTTCCGCGAGACCGACATCCTGCGCAACGCCGAGCCCACCTGGCTGTGGCTGCCGGCGGTGATCGTCCTGTCGGTCGTCATCGCGCTCGTGCTCGCGACGAAGCCCGTGCGCACCGTCTTCCGCCCGCTCGTCGAACCCCGCCCGGCCTGGCTGTTCGCCGACCCGACGCTCGCCGCGCGCGAGGGCCGGCGATCCGACCCGACCGGATCGAAGCGCCCACGCACCTGATCGAGGGCCGGGCGAGTAATCCGGCGAAACACAGGAGCCGGACGCCCGGGCATCCGCTTAGCCTCGTCGCATGAGCGAGTTGAACCTGCCTGTCCTCGACCTGTCGCTGCTCGACCAGGGGCCCGACGCCGCGGCATCCTTCCGCGAACAGCTGCGCGCGGCGACGCACGACGTCGGGTTCTTCTACCTGACCGGCACGGGCGTCACGCCCGAGCTCGAGGCGCGCCTGCACCGCACGGCGCGGGAGTTCTTCGAGCTCGACGAGGCCGACAAACTCGCGATCGAGAACGTGAACAGTCCCCAGTTCCGCGGATACACGCGCGTCGGCGGCGAGCGCACGCAGGGCGAGATCGACTGGCGCGAGCAGATCGACATCGGGCCCGAGCGCGACGCGGTGACGGATGCCGAGGCGCCCGACTTCGCCCGGCTGATCGGACCGAACCTGTGGCCGGCGGCGCAGCCGGAGCTGCGCGACGTCGCGACCGAATGGCAGGAGCACCTCGCGGGCGTCGCCCGCAAGCTCCTGCGCGCGTGGGCGCTCGCGCTCGGCGCGCCCGAGACGTACTTCGACGAGCACTTCGGCGAGCCGGCGACGCTGCTGAAGATCGTCCGCTACCCCGGATCGCGCGAGGCGGAGCCCGTCCAGGGCGTCGGTGCGCACAAGGACTCAGGCGTGCTGACGCTGCTCTGGGTCGAGCCCGGCAAGGGCGGCCTGCAGGTGCAGCGGGGCGGCGAATGGGTGGACGCACCGTCGGTGCCGGGCGCCTTCGTCGTCAACATCGGCGAGATGCTCGAGTATGCGACCGGCGGCTACCTCATCGCGACGAACCATCGCGTCGTCTCGCCGCGCTACCCGGATGACCGCATCTCGGTGCCGTACTTCTTCAACCCGGCGCTCGATGCCCGGCTGCCGCTGATCGAGCTGCCCCCCGAGCTCGCCGCGCAGGCCCGCGGCGTGACGCGGGACCCGACGAACCCAATCCACGCCCTCTACGGCGAGAACGCCCTGAAGTCGCGCCTGCGCGCCCACCCCGACGTGGCCGAGCGCTGGCACGCCGACCTCGTCGCCGCCCGCGCCTAGGCATCCGAGGACGACGAGAGCCGCCCCACACCGTGGGGCGGCTCTCCAAGAATGTTTCGCGCGATTGAACGCTAGACGCTGATGCTCAGCGACGCAGGCCCAGACGCTCGATGAGCGACCGGTAGCGGTTGATGTCGATGTCCTGGAGGTAACCCAGGAGGCGACGACGCTGACCGACCAGGAGGAACAGACCACGACGCGAGTGGTGGTCGTGCTTGTGCTCCTTGAGGTGCTCGGTGAGGTCCTTGATGCGCTGCGTCAGCATCGCGACCTGCACCTCGGGGGATCCGGTGTCACCGGGGTGCGTCGCGTACTCTTCGATGATCGCCTTCTTGACGTCTGCTTCCAGTGCCATAGGTGATCCCCTCTCTCCTTGTTGCGCGGCGCCCGACGCCTGATGCGTGGGCTCTCTTTATCCGCGGCCGATCCAACGGCAACCTGAAGAGTCTACCAGCGCCGACACCACCCGCGGAACTCGTAGGCTCGATGGGTGCCGCATCCGACCCGCGACGACCCGCGCACCCGCCGGCGTGCGCTGCCGCGCCTGCGACGCGACCACTTCATCGACCTCCGCCCGTTCCGGGTGAGCCCCGCCTTCGCGCGCCTCTGGGTCGGGTCGACCCTCGCCGGGCTCGGCGGCCAGCTCACGATCGTCGCGGTCATGCTGCACGTCTACGAGCTCACCGGCGACACGTTCGCCGTGTCGATGGTCGCGGTCGTCGGGCTCGTCCCGATGATCATCGCGGGCCTGTACGGAGGGATGCTGGCGGATGCCTTCGACCGCCGCCTCGTCGCGCTGATCGCGGCATCCGTGACCTTCGTCTCCACGCTGCTGCTCGCGATCCTCGCCTGGTCGGGGCACGAGAGCGTCGGGTGGCTGTTCGCCCTGTCGGCGGTGAACTCCGCGGCGAACTCGATCGTGGGGGCGACGAAGTCGGCGATCACGCCGCGACTGCTCCCCCGCGAGCTGCTCCCGGCCGCCGCGGCCCTGCAGGGCATCACGGTCGGGATCATGGTGATGGCGGGCCCCGCGCTCGCGGGCGTGCTCGTCGCATTCACGGGCTACGCGTGGACCTACTCGATCGACGTCGTGCTCATGACGAGCCTGTTCCTGGGCCTGTGGACCCTCCCCCACATCCGCCCGGAGGGCGAGATCGTGCGGCCGGGCCTGGAGTCGCTGCGCGACGGGATGCGATTCCTGAAGCGCGCCCCGAACATCCGCCTGCAGTACATCCTCGACATCACGGCGATGACCTTCGGTCACCCGATCGCGCTCTTCCCCGCGATCGGCGCCGTGCTGCTCGGCGGCGGCCCGATCACGACGGGCGCCCTCACCGCCTCGATCGCGGCGGGGGCGTTCGCGTCGAGCCTCTTCTCCGGCCCGATCGGACGGTACCGCTGGCACGGCATCGGCATCCAGCGCTCGATCCAGGTGTTCGGTATGGCGACCGCCGTGTTCGGCCTCGTGCTCGCGGCCGGCGCGCTCGGCTGGTTCGCGCCGGAGCGCGTCGACGAGTCGCACGCCAACATCGCGCTGATCGTGCTGGCGATGATCACGCTCGCGGTCACCGGCGCCGCCGACAACGTCAGCGCAATCTACCGTTCCACGATGATGCAGGCCGCCGTCCCCGACACGATGCGCGGGCGCCTGCAGGGCGTGTTCATGGTCGTCGTCGCGGGCGGTCCGCGCGTCGGCGCGCTCTACGCGGGCACGCTCGCGACGCTCACCGCCCTGTGGGTTCCCTCGCTCGTCGGCGGCCTCGTCATCGTCGCGCTCGTCGGCGTGCTGGTGCGGCTGAACCCGGGCTTCCGCGCGTATGACGCGGAGCATCCGACCCCGTAGCCGCAGCAGCGCCGCAACGGAGGCCCGCGAAGACGACGGAAGCGGATGCCGCATGCGCAGCATCCGCTTCCGGGTACCGGCCCAGGGGCCGGCGGTGATCAGGCCTGGATCGAGCCCTGCAGGTCGAGGGTGATCGTGACGTCCTTGCCGACGAGCACGCCGCCCGACTCGAGCGCGGCGTTCCAGGTGAGGCCGAAGTCCTCGCGGTTGACGACGGTCTTGGCCGTCGCGCCGGCCTTGTAGTTGCCGTAGGGGTCGGTGCCGAATCCGCCGAACTCGAGCTCGAACGTGACGGGCTTGGTGACGCCGTGCATCGTGAGGTCGCCGTCGACGAGGAAGTCGCCCTTCTCGTAGCGGACGCCCGTGGAGACGAAGTCGATCGTCGGGTAGGTCTCGACGTCGAAGAAGTCGGCCGAGCGCAGGTGGTTGTCACGGTTCTCGTCGTTCGTCGAGATCGACGCGGCGTCGACCGACGCGGTGACGGTCGCCTCGAGCGGGTTGGCGGGAGCGGTGATCGTGGCGCTCTTCAGGCCGAATTCGCCGCGCACCTTCGAGATCATCATGTGGCGGAGGCTGAACGTGACCTCGCTGTGCGAGGGGTCGAGCACCCAGGTGCCCGCCTTGTAGCCGGGAACGTCGACGGTGCTGGTGGAGTCGGTCATGTGTCTTCCTTCACGAAAACGGGAGATGGTCTGCAGGGGGCCAACGCCCACCTGCAGACCATCTATTCCCACGAATATAAATATTCTCCGAACGGTCAGCCGACGGCGAGCAGATCGATGATGAAGATCAGCGTCTTGCCGCCGAGGAAGTGGCCACCGGCGGGGCCGTAGGCCAGGTGCGGCGGGATGATCAGTTCGCGACGGCCGCCGACCTTCATACCGGGGATGCCGTCCTGCCAGCCCTGGATGAGGCCGCGCAGCGGGAACTGGATCGACTCGCCACGACCCCACGACGAGTCGAACTCCTCGCCGGAGTCGTACTCGACGCCGGCGTAGTGCACGGTGACGGTGTCGCCCGGCTTCGCCTCTGCGCCGTCACCGACGATGATGTCGCGGATGACCAGCTCGGAGGGAGCGGGGCCGGAGGGGGCGTCGAACTCGGGCTTGGAGCGCTCTTCAGTCATGGCATCCATCCAAGCACGGATGCGGTGCGGATGCCCGGGTGTCGCCGATCCTTGACACGCTCGGAACGCGCCGCGACAATGGGGGCAGACCAGCTCAGCGCTCGGGAGTCACGCAGGCATCGCCGCGGCACCGGGCGCTGAGTTTCGTCCAGGGCGGCACCTTGTCCAGGGCGGCACCTTGTCCGGGGCGGCGGCTGGCTCAGGCGAACAGCGCGGCGCGCGCGGCGACGGTGCGGCCGAGGCGGGCGCGCTCGTCGGCCACGGCGCCGGGGTCTCGGCCCGTGCTGGCACGCTGTCGCGCCGCGGCGAGCGAGGTGGCCTCGGCGATGAACGTCTTCATCTGCCGTGAACGGTCGCCCGGCAGCGTGCGCGCCCACGCGGTCGCGCGACGGCGCCCCGATCCGGTCGCGAGCAGGTCGACCTCGGCGGGCGTGAACCATCCCGCCTGCGCGTACTCGCCGAGCCGCTGCCGCGTGAGACGCGCCTCCTCGCGCCGCAGCGCGATGAATCCCAGCACGAACGCGATGAACAGCGGCACCTGCAGCGTGATGTACAGGTGGAAGAAGTCGGCGAACAGGGCCGACCCGTTCCACAGCGCGTGGAGCGCCGCGGCGCAGAGCATGCCCACGAGCCCCGCCCCGGCGGCGGCGCGCACCGTCGCCCCCGCGCGCGCGGCGCGGCCGATCGCGTAGCCGGTGACCGCGGTGAACATCACGTGCGCGAAGGGCGAGAGGATGCCCCGGAGGACGAACGTGAAGGCGGTCTCCGAGAGGCCGCCCTCGATGAGGCTCGTCGCGAAGTAGAGGATGTTCTCGGTGAACGCGAACCCCGCCCCGACGAGCGCGCCGTAGACGACGCCGTCGACAGGCCCGTCGAACGCACGGCGCCCGAACACGAAGACGAGGAAGACGCCGAGACCCTTGGCGAACTCCTCGACGAGCGGCGCCTGCACCACCGACGAGAACGCGTCGCGGGCGGCGTCGTCGGGCGGGGCCGGCGCCAGGGCATCCAGGGCGATATCGACGCCGAGGGCGATCGCGACGGCCGCGATGGCACCCCAGGCGAGGGCGAACACGACGAGCGAGGCGGGTTCGGGCTCCCACCGGTCGGCGGCGCGCACCGCCAGCAGCACGACCGTGAGCGGGATCAGCGCGAGCACCATTCCTACCGCCGACGCGACGACGCCGAGGTAGGTGAGGAGGTACGCGACGAGGCCGATCAGCAGCACGACGAGCACCGCCATCTCCCAGATCGGAGCCGACATCCCCCGTCCTTCGCTCCGCCCGCCGCGCGGGGCGGTGGCGCCGATCGCCGCCGGCGAGACCGGCGCCGGAGGGATCGGATCGGTCACGACGGGGCTCGATGCGTACGCGCCGTTCCCCGGTCGCCTCCGTTCGTCCATGCGGCTCAGCCTAAGGCGCGGCGGCTAGCCTGGGGCCATGCGTTTCGCCCACATCCGCCCGCCCGGCTCGACGGATGCCGAGCTCGCCGTCGTGCAGGAGGGCACGGCCGCACTCGTCGGCGACCTCTTCCCCGGCGCACCGCGACGGCTGCAGGCGCTCATCGACGGCGGCGACGAGCTGCTCGCGCGCGTGCGCTCCGCCGCGGCGGGCGTCACCGGCATCCCGCTCGACCAGGTGAGCTACGGACCGGCCGTCGACGCGCCGCCGGTGGTGCTCGCGATCGGCCTGAACTACGCCGCGCACTCGAGCGAGCTGGGCCTCAAGGCCGACTCGGCGCCGACCGTGTTCGTGCTGTGGCCGAACTCGCTCTCCGCGCACGAGGAGACGACCGTCTGGCCGCGCACGCTCAGCGAGTCGATCGACTACGAGGCCGAGCTGGGCGTCGTGATCGGCCGCGCCGCGAAGGACGTCGCGCCGGCCGACGCGCTCGCGCACGTGTGGGGATACACCGTCGTCAACGACATCACGGCGCGGGACATCCAGTTCTCCGAGGCGCAGTGGTCGCGGTGCAAGTCGTTCGACGGGTTCACCCCGAACGGCCCGTTCGTCGTCACCGCCGACGAGATCGGCGACCCCGGCGACCTGCACATCTGGGCCGTCGTCGACGGGCAGACGGTGCAGGATGCCTCGACGAGCCAGATGATCCGCTCCGTCCCGGCGCTCGTGGCGAGCCTCTCCCGCTCGGCGACGCTGCTGCCGGGAACGCTCATCTCGACCGGCAGCCCCGGCGGCGCGGGCTACTCGCGCGACCCGCAGATCTTCCTCCGCGACCGCTCCACCGTGACGGTCGGCGTCGACGGCATCGGCGAACTCACGACGCACTGCCGGGTGCTCGGCTGAGACGCCGAAGGCGCCGACCCCTCGACGATGTCGGGGATGTCGGCGCCTTCAGGTCACCGTGCGGATCCGTGCGGATCAGCGGTTCGACTGCTCCAGGACCTCCTGGCAGGAGAGGTCGACGCCCCACACCTGCACGACGGCGGTCGGGTCGTTGAGGCAGGTCGTCGCGGCGTTCAGTGACGGCACGATCACCGCGAAGATGACGATGAGACCGACGACCACCGAGATCGCGCCGATGATGATCGCGGCGATCGCGAAGCCGTTGCCCCGGCCGGCCTTCTTCGACTGCACGAGCGCGACGATGCCGAGGATGAGACCGAGCAGACCGAAGAAGAACGAGACGATGAACGCCACGATGCCGAGGGTCTTGCCGGGCACCGTGCCGCCATCGGCCGCGCCGTTGTACGCGGGCGCGGCGTTGTAGGCGGGCGCACTGTAGGCGGGCGCCGCGTTCTGACCGTAGGCGGGCGCCGCCGGCGGCTGGGTCGTCGGGGCGTACTCGCCGTATGCGGGCTGTGCCGGCTGCGCGGGCGGGGTCGGCTGCGCGCCGCCCTGGTTCGCGGGCGGCGTGGCGTCGGGGGTGTTGGGGTCCGTCATGTCGGCCTCCTGGGTTGCGGAAAATCGCGCCGGTGTCCCGGCCCTCCGACGCTATCGGTCCGTCGCCGCCCGTGCCAGCGCCCGCGCCGTCAGCTCTCGACGAGGTTCTCGGCCGGCTGGATCACCGGGATCGCCTGCGTGATCGCCTCCAACCCCGACAGCCGCGCCGGCGAGAGCTGCTTGTCCACCTCTTCGCGGGTCATGAGCCCCGCCTCCACGACGAGGTCGCCGACGTTGCGGTGGGTCAGCAGCGCGGTCTTGGCGAGGGCGGCGGATGCCGCGTAGCCGATGAAGGGGGTGAGCGCCGTCACGACGCCGACCGACGAGCCGACCATCGCCCCCAGGCGGTCCCGGTTGGCGGTGATGCCGTCGACGCAGTGCACGCGGAGGGTGCGCATCGCCCGGCGCATCCAGGTGATCGACTGGAAGATCGAGTGCGCGATGATCGGCTCGAAGGCGTTCAACTGCAGCTGCCCGGCCTCGGAGGCCATCGTCACGGTGAGGTCGGCGCCGGCGACCGAGAAGGCGACCTGGTTCACGACCTCGGGGATCACCGGGTTGACCTTGCCTGGCATGATGGACGACCCCGCCTGCTGCGCGGGCAGGTTGATCTCGCCGAGCCCGGCCTGCGGTCCCGAGGAGAGCAGCCGCAGGTCGTTGCAGATCTTCGACAGCTTCATCGCGTTGCGCTTGAGGGTCGACGAGAACGACATGAACGACCCGGTGTCGCTCGTCGCCTCGACGAGGTCGTCGGCGGTGACGAGGTCGAGGCCGGTGATCTCGCGCAGGTGCGCGAGCACCGCGGGGGCGTAGCCCGGGTGGGTCGTGATGCCCGTGCCGATCGCGGTCGCGCCCATGTTGATCTCGAACATGAGGTTCGCGTTCTCGGTGAGACGCTGGTGGTCGTAGCCGAGCGTCGTGGCGAAGCCGTGGAACTCCTGCCCGAGGGTCATCGGCACGGCGTCCTGCAGCTGCGTGCGCCCGATCTTGAGGATGTCGTGGAACTCAACGGCCTTGCCCATGAACGACTGCTTCAGCAGATCGAGCTCTTCGAGGAGCGTGACGAGGTCGAGGCTCAGGCCGATCTTCACGGCCGTCGGGTAGACGTCGTTGGTCGACTGCGAGCGGTTCGTGTGGTCGATCGGCGAGAGGAAGGCGTAGTCGCCCTTCTGCCGGCCCGCCATCTCGAGGGCGATGTTGGTGATGACCTCGTTGGCGTTCATGTTGGTCGACGTGCCGGCGCCGCCCTGCACGACGCCGACGACGAACTGATCGTGGAACTCGCCGTCGATCACCCGCTGCGCGGCCCGGTCGATGAGGTCGGCGAGGGCCGGGTCGAGCACGCCGATCTGCCGGTTCGCGCGGGCGGAGGCCTGCTTGACCATCGCGAGCGCCTTGACGAGATCACGGTAGACCGAGATCGGGCGCATGGAGATGGGGAAGTTCTCCAGAGCGCGGGCGGTGTGGATGCCCCAGTAGGCATCGGCGGGAATCTCCATGGATCCCAGGGAGTCGGTCTCGGTGCGCGTCGCTGCGTCCTGTGCCATGAGTGCTGTCCTTGTGGGTCGTCGCCTCGGATGGGTCCCCCCGAGCCTAACCCCGCCGACCCCGCACCTCGCTGTACGTCGTGTACGACGTGATGCGGGGACGCTCCGCCGCGGCGGAGGCGTTCGGCGGCCGCGCGCCTCCGTGGCCCCGCGGCGCCTCCGTGGCCCTGCGGCGCCTCAGTGGCCCTGCGGCCGGCGCGTCAGCGGTTGACGGCGGACATGTCCGCGTAGCGGTCGCCGACGGGTGCGGCGACCGCGTCGAGCTCCGCGAGCTGCGCCGGCGTGAGCACGAGCGCGTCGGCTCCGATGTTCTCCTCCAGTCGCTCGAGGCGGCGTGTGCCGGGGATGGGCGCGATCCCCTCCCCCTGCGCCAGCAGCCAGGCCAGCGCGACCTGCGCGGGCGTCGCCCCGGCCTCGGCCGCGACACGCTCGATCACCTCGACGATGGCCAGGTTGGCATCCAGGGCGCCGTCGGCGAACCGCGGGTTACTGCGGCGGAAGTCCTTCTCGTCGAGCGTGTCGACCGAGCGGATCGCGCCGGTGAGGAAGCCGCGGCCGAGCGGCGAGTACGGCACGAAGCCGATGCCGAGCTCACGGAGGGCGGGCAGCAGCTCCGTCTCGGGGTCACGCGTCCAGAGCGAGTACTCGGTCTGGACGGCGGTGACCGGGTGCACGGCGTGCGCTCGGCGGATCGTCGCGACGGATGCCTCGGACAGGCCGTATCCGCGGATCTTCCCCTCCGCGATCAGCTCGGCGAGCGCGCCGACGGTCTCCTCGATCGGCACCGCCGGGTCCGTCCGGTGCTGGTAGTACAGTTCGATCCGGTCGGTGCGGAGGCGCCGCAGCGAGCCCTCGACCGCGAGACGGACGTTCGCTGGGGAGCCGTCGAGGCCGGCAGGACGACGTTGGCGGCGCGCGCACGATCCTCGGCGCCCTCGACCGCGGTGTCACGCTCCTCGACGCGGCCAGTCAAGCGGGTTTGCGCGAAAAGGCCTCCATGCGCTCGTCGGGGCTGAGCGCCGCCATCCGCTCGAGCCATTCCGCGGAGAAGAACTCGGCCGTCTCGGCCTCGCCGACCGGCACGACGGCGTGGGTGATCGTGTCGTCGTAGACGTGCACGAGATGGAACGACTGCCCGGCATCCATGCCGTTGACCTCTGCGGGCGGGCGCTGCAGGTTCATCGTGTAGCAGGTGGCGGATGCCACGCTCACCGGCACCCCCGCGAACGTGCCCGACGTCGAGTAGTGCAGGTGCCCGGCGAGGATCGCGCGCACGTCGGTGCCCGCGATGACGCCGGCGAGCGCGTCCTGATGGCGGAGCTCGAGGATGTCGAAGAACGGGATGTGGCTCGGCAGCGGCGGGTGGTGGAGGGCCAGGATCGTGCCGAGCGGGGCGGGTTCGGCGAGCACGCCGCGGAGCCACTCGAGCTGGCCCGGGTCGAGGTCGCCGTGATGCCACCCGGGCACCGTCGAGTCGAGCGCGATCAAACGCAGGCCGTCGAGGTCCCACACCCCCGTCACCGGCTCCTCGGTGGGCGCGGCGCCCAGGAGTGCGGCGCGCAGCGCGGGCCGCTCGTCGTGGTTTCCGGCCACCCACACGAGCGGTGCCCCGAGGCGGGCGGCGAACGGCTCGACCTCGGCGCGCAGGGCCGCGTAGGCCTCGGGCTCGCCGAGGTCGGTGAGGTCTCCGGTGAAGACGATCGCATCGGGGCGGACGCCGGTGCGCTCGACCGCCGCGAGGGTGGCGGTGAGGTTCGCGGCGGTGTCGTAGCGGCCTCCGAGGGGCCGATTGCCGGCGAGCAGGTGCGTATCGCTGAGGTGGACGATCACGCGCCGCGCCGGCGGATGCTGACCGAACTGCGGGTGCGCCGAGACCATGGCCTCAGCCTAGGCCGACACCGCGACACTCACTTGACGACGATGAGCGCGAGGCCCGCCAGCACCGCGAGCGCGCACATCGTGAACGACGCGTACGCGCCCACCAGCGCCGCCTGCTTCTGCGCGTCGGTGAGCGGGCTCTTCTTGGCGGCGTTGGCCGCCGCCTTCGCCGCGCGGCGCGCATCCTTCTCGCTGATCACGGTGATCGCGTCGGTGAACTCCGCCGGCGCGACGACCGGCGCCCGGCCCGCGCGCACGAGCAGCCGCAGGCCCATCGCGTAGAAGCCGACCACCAGGAGCGCGCCGATCAGGGCGGCGACGAACACCTGCACGAATGCGAACCAGTCGACCTCGATGCTCATCGCTGGGATCCCTTCCCCTCGCTGCCATGTTCGGAGCCACTGCGTTCCGCCCCGCGCCGATCGTCGGCGACCCGGCGGGCATCCGCCTTGGCCTGCTGCTTCTCGCGGGCCTTCTGCTGCTTGCGCTCCGCCTTCGCGCGGGCCTCGGCCTCGGCCTTCAGCCGCGCCTCCTCGCGCGCGATCGCGCGCTGGCGGCGGGTTGGCGGGGCCTTGCGCGGCACCTTGACCGCGTGGCCCGAGTCGGCGACTTCGCTCATCGCGTTGCCGGCGTCGACCTGGTCGCGGCGCGAGCGCAGGAAGAGGCCCACGATGACGATGACCGCGAGCACGGCGTCGATGAGGATGCCCCACGGGCCGAACCATACGACGAGGAGCGCCGCCAACGCGCCGACCGCGGCGGAGGCGGGCAGGGTCAGCACCCAGCCGACCGCGATGCGCCCGACCGTCCCCCAGCGCACCGTCGATCCGCGGCGGCCGAGACCCGAGCCGATCACCGAGCCCGAGGCGACCTGCGTCGTCGAGAGGGCGAAGCCGAGCGCGCTCGAGGCGAGGATCGTGGCGGCCGTGGAGGTCTCGGCCGAGAAGCCCTGCGCGGGCTTGACGTCGGTGAGCCCCTTACCGAGGGTGCGGATGATGCGCCAGCCGCCCATGTACGTGCCGAGCGCGATCGTGAACGCGCACGCGAAGATCACCCAGGTCTGGGGATCGGCGTGCGAGACATCCTGCCAACCGACCATGATGAGGGCGAGGGTGATGACGCCCATCGTCTTCTGCGCGTCGTTGGTGCCGTGCGCGAGGGCGACGAGGGATGAGGTGAAGATCTGGCCCCAGCGGAACCCGTCGCGGCCGTCGGGCTTGTTGTCGTAGCGGCGGGTGATCGCGTAGGCGAGGCGGGTCGCGAGGAAGGCGATCACCCCGGCCGTGAACGGGGCGATGAGCGCGGGCAGCACGACCTTGCTCAGCACCATGCCGAAATCGATCGCCTGCGCGCTCGCGCCGACGAGCGTGGCGCCGATCAGGCCGCCGAACAGCGCGTGCGACGAGCTGGAGGGAAGGCCCAGCAGCCAGGTGAGCATGTTCCAGACGATCGCACCGATGAGCCCGGCGAAGATGATCGGGAGGAAGTCGATCGGTGTGATCTGGTCTTCGCGGATGATCCCGTGCGAGATGGTCTTGGAGACCTCCGTCGACAGGAACGCGCCGACGAGGTTGAGACTCGCGGCGAGCATGACGGCGACCTTGGGCTTGAGCGCACCGGTTGCGATCGGCGTCGCCATGGCGTTCGCCGTGTCGTGGAAGCCGTTGGTGAAGTCGAAGAAGAGCGCCAGCACGATCACCAGCACGACGATGAGGGCAGCGGTTTCCACAGTTCGCTTTCGTCGGGAGAGAGGAAAAAGGGAGCCGACGGAATCGGCGGTGCGAACGAAGAGTTCACCGTGGGTTCATGCTCCGGCAACCGGACCTCAGAAATCTTCGCACATCGCGGCGTGTCTGCGGGACGCGGGAGCCGGAGCAAACGGCCCCCGCACCCCGGCGTCGACTAGCGTGGAAGGGTGAGCAGCGCCCCTCTCGGCGGCAGCGCGGGACCCCGCGCCGTCGTCCACCCGACCACCCGCACGCATCACGGCGACGACGTCGTCGACGACTACGAGTGGCTGCGCGCCAAAGAGGACCCCGCCGTGATCGCCCACCTCGAGGCCGAGAACGCCTACACCGAGGCCCGCACGGCGCACCTCGCCCCGCTCCGCCAGCGGATCTTCGAGGAGATCCGCTCGCGCACCCTCGAGACCGACCTGTCGGTGCCCACCCGGCAGGGCGAGTGGTGGTACTACGGCCGCACGGTCGAGGGGCAGCAGTACGGCATCCACTGCCGCGCACCGCTCGCCTCCCCGGAGGACTGGACTCCCCCGGCGCTGACGCCCGGCGTCGACGTGCCCGGCGAGCAGGTGCTGCTCGACGGCAACGAGGCCGCGGCCGGCCACGAGTTCTTCTCGCTCGGCAGCTTCGACGTCTCCACCGACGGCACCCGGCTGCTGTACGGCGTCGACGTCGAGGGCGACGAGCGCTACTCACTGCGCGTGCGCGACCTCGCCACCGGCGCCGACCTCGACGACGTCGTCGAGAACACCTCCGCGGGCGCCTGCTTCTCGCCCGACGGCCGGTTCGTGGTCTACACGACGATGGACGACGCCTGGCGGCCCGACTCGGTATGGCTGCACGAGGTGGGAACGGATGCCACCGCGGACGTCCGCCTCTTCCACGAACCCGACGAACGGTACTGGGTCGGGGCGGGCTTCACCCGCAGCGAGCACTACCTCGTGATCGACGTGGGCTCCTCCATCACGACCGAGGAATACCTCGTGCCGGCATCCGACCTCCGCACGCCGCCCCGCTCGATCTGGCCGCGCCGCGAAGGGGTCGAGTACTCCGCGACCCACGCCGTCGTCGGCGGCGAGGACGTGCTCTATATCGTGCACAACGACGGCGCGCTCGACTTCGAGCTCGTCCGCGTCGCGGCCGACGACCCGACCGGGCCGCGCACCGTCATCTCGGCGCACGAGCCCGGGCGGCGGCTTCTCGACGTGTCGGCGTTCCGCGACTGGGCGGTCGTGTCGTACCGCCGCGAGGGGCTCGCGCGCCTCGGCATCCTCTCCTACGAGACCGGCGCGATCGACGAGCTCGACTTCGACGAAGAGCTCTACGCGGCCGGCGCGGGCGGCAACCCCGAGTGGGCGACGCCGATCGTGCGCCTCGGCTACGGCTCGTTCATCACGCCCGGCACCGTCTACGACTACGTCGTGGCGACCGGCGAGTTCCTGCTGCGCAAGCGGCAGCCCGTGCTCGGCGGCTACTCGCCCTCCGACTACGCGCAGCGCCGCGAGTGGGTGGCCGCCGACGACGGCACCCGCGTGCCGGTGTCGCTCGTCTGGAAGCGCTCGTTCGGCGAGCCCGGCGCGGGTGAGCCGCGCCCGGTGCACCTGTACGGATACGGCTCGTACGAGCACTCCATCGAACCGGGGTTCTCGGTGGCGCGGCTGTCGATGCTCGACCGCGGCGTCGTGTTCGCGATCGCGCACGTCCGCGGCGGCGGCGAGTTGGGGCGGCAGTGGTACGAGGACGGCAAGCTCGGAAGAAAGCGCAACACGTTCACCGACTTCGTCGCGGTGGCGCGGCACCTCGTGGCATCCGGCGTCACCTCTCCCTCGCGGCTGGTCGCCGAGGGCGGCTCGGCGGGCGGCCTGCTGATGGGCGCCGTCGCGAACCTCGCACCGGAGCTGTTCGCCGGCATCCTCGCCGACGTGCCGTTCGTGGATGCCCTGACGACGATCCTCGACCCGTCGCTGCCGCTCACGGTGATCGAGTGGGATGAGTGGGGCGACCCGCTGCACGACCCGTCGGTCTACGAGTACATGAAGACGTACACGCCGTACGAGAACGTGCGCGAGGGGGTCGACTACCCGCGGATCCTCGCGACGACCTCGCTCAACGACACCCGGGTGTACTACGTCGAGCCGGCGAAGTGGGTCGCGCGCCTGCGCGCGGTGGGAGCGGACGCGCTGCTCAAGTGCGAGATGGTCGCCGGACACGGCGGCGTCTCGGGCCGCTACAACGCCTGGCACCAGCGCGCGTTCGAGCTGGCGTGGCTGCTCGACGTGCTCGGCCTCGCCGAGGACTGAGTCCGGGGCATCCGCTTCGCCTGGCCCGGTGGCTGCGTGGGGCATGTGGCGGTGGTGTGGAGCATCACCGAGGCAGGAGATCTCACGGAGGCAGGATGCCTCGGGGTGGTTTCGTCCTGCGCCGGTGATTTGTCCTGCGCCGGTGATGCGCGGCGAGGCGGGATCAGCGCAGCGCCGACGTCAGGTGGCGCTGCTGCGCGAGGGCCGTGGCGATCGTCGCGACGACCTCGTCGGGGTGGAAGAGGAGCTGCACGAGGTCGAAGCGCAGCACCGTGTAGCCGAGCAGCACGAGGCGCGCGTCGGCGCGGAGGTCGCGTCGACGATCGGCACCTTGATGGTGCGCGAAGCCGTCGAGCTGCACGACCAGCCGCTCCCCGATGAGCCCGTCGACCGGATGCCCGTCGATCCACACCTGCTGGCGCACCTCCACACCCAGCCCGCGCATGAGCACGACGAAGCGCGTCTCGAGCCCCGAATCGGACAGGACGGATGCCAGTGCTGCTAGCTGCTGCGCAGATCCCCGCCACCGCACGCCGGTGAGCACTCCCGGCTGCACGGCGCCCTTCCGGAGCGCCGACTCCCACACGCACAGCGCGTCGGCGGGCGCGGCGCACCCCGCGACGTGCGCGAGGACGTTGATGACGGGCTCGATCAGGGTGGTGCGGGCGACCGGCATCGGCGCGACTCCCCAGTGCAGGCGCACGCCGGTCGGGTCGCGCCGGGCGGCCGTCGGCGGCACCGAGAGGTGGAGCTCGTCGTGCGCGGGCGTCCACAGCCCCGCCCGCGCGGCCGCCGTGAGGCAGGTGACGCGCGCGCCGAGCGCCGCCGCCTGTCGGAGCACCGGATCGGCGCCGGCGAGCGCCAACCACGACCGCCGCTCCCAGTGCGCGGCGCCCCCGCGGACCGCCTGGCGGATGCCATGGGTCGTGAAGCCGGCGTCGCGGAGAGCCGTCGTGTGGGCGATCCCGCCCCGGGCGTGCAGCCAGGCGACGAGCTCTGCGTGCGATCTCATGCCCGCCAGCATCGCGCGGAGCTCTCGCCCGTGGGACGCGATCGGCGCGATCGGTGGAGAACCCTGGCATCCACCCGCCTGGGGAGGAGGCGCCGGCCCCCACGCGACGCCACATCACCCCACGCCACATCACCCCACGCCACATCACCGAGGCAGGACAAATCACGAAGGCAGGACGGATCCGGTGGATTCCGTCCTGCCACGGTGATTTGTCCTGCGTCCGTGACGCGCGAGCGTCACCCGAAGAGCGCGGCGGCCTCTTCGTAGCGGTACAGCGGCACGGTGTTGAGCTCGCCGAGCGCGTCCTCGAACGGCACGCGCACGATGTCGGTGCCCTTGAGCGAGACCATCTGGCCCCAGGCCTCTTCCGCGACGACGTCGGCCGCGTGCAGGCCCAGCCGCGTCGCGAGCACGCGGTCGAAGGCCGACGGCGAGCCGCCGCGCTGGATGTGGCCGAGCACGGTCGCACGCGTCTCGATGCCCGTGATGCGCTCGATCTCGGGCGCGAGGATCTCGCTGATGCCGCCCAGGCGCGGGCGGTTGAAGGCGTCGAGCCCCTTGTCGCTGTAGGCCTCGTCCATGCCGGTGAGGGTGAAGCCCTCCGACACGACGACGAGCGGCGCGCGGCCGCGGTCGTGGGCCTTCTGCACCTGCGCGGTGATCTCGTCGATCGACATCGGCACCTCGGGGATGCAGATCACGTGCGCGCCCGCGGCGATGCCCGAGTGCAGCGCGATCCACCCAACGTGGCGACCCATGACCTCGGCGACCATGCAGCGCTGGTGCGAGTCGCCGGTCGTGCGCAGGCGGTCCATCGCCTCGGTGGCGATGTTGACGGCGGTGTCGAAACCGAACGAGTAATCGGTCGCGCGCAGGTCGTTGTCGATCGTCTTCGGCACGCCCATGACGTTGATGCCGTCGTTGTAGAGGCGGTTCGCCGCCGCAAGCGTGCCCTCGCCGCCGATCGCGATGATGCCGTCGATGTGGTGGCGGTACAGCGTCGCCTTGATGTTCTCGGCGCCGCCGCGCGGGCCCTCGTAGGGGTTCGTCCGCGAGGTGCCGAGGATCGTGCCGCCGACCTTTGAGAGCCCCCTCACCTCGTGGCGCGTCAGCGGGAAGAAATCACCGTCGACGACGCCGCGCCACCCGTCGCGGATGCCGACGAACTCGATGTTGTAGGTCGTGGTGCCCTTGAGGACCACGGCGCGGATGACCGCGTTCAGGCCGGGGCAGTCGCCGCCGCTGGTGAGGATGCCGATCTTCATGTGGGGATCCTTCGGTTGGATGTCGCTGGGGATGTCAGGGGCGTCGGTGCCTCTGTCGACACTATCGCCGGAACGGGCGCGGATGCCACCGAGCCCGCCGTCCTAAATAGACGGCGGGCTCGGTGCGCGCTCCGCGCCGGGGCGCGACGCGGGATGGATGCCTCAGTCGGCTCCGAGCGCCTGGCGGAGCAGATGCATGAGCGCCGACAGCTGCACCGAATCGCTCGAGGTCGGGTCGACCTGCTCGCCGTCGAGGGCGCGTGCGGCCAGCGACTGCTTCGAGTCGATCAGCTCGGCGATCTTCGTGTCGATCGTGTGCGCCGCGATGATCCGCCACGCCGTGACGGGCTCGTCCTGCCCGATCCGGTGCACACGGTCGATCGCCTGGGTCTGCTCGGCGGCCGTCCACGACAGCTCGGCGAGCACGACGTTCGAGGCCGCCTGCATGTTGACCCCGACGCCGGCGGCAGTCAAGGAGCAGACCGCGATCGCGACGTCCGGATCGTTGTTGAATGCGTCGATGGCCTGCTGGCGGGCGGTGGTCGTCTGGTCGCCGCGGATCGAGACGGTGCGAAGCCCCGCCTGCGCGAAATGCGCCTCCGCGGCATCCATCACGTCGATGTGCTTCGCGAAGAACACGACCTTGCCGACCGAGCGCTGCAGCTGCGCGGCGTAGTCGGCCGCGAGCAGGGCCTTCGCCTGACCGATCTTCCGCACCATGGTGAACACGTTGTCGGCGCCGGCACCGGCGGCCTTGGCCTCTTCGAGCTCGCCGTGCGCGACGAGGCGCACGATGTCGTCATCGGCCTCGCCGCGGATGACCCGGTCACCGCGCGCCTCGATGATGCGGCGGTACTTGGCCGCGAGCCGCTCGCCGAGCTCGCGCTCGGCCTCACGGATCGAGCGGCCGTACTCGTCGTCGAGCTCGACGGGCAGATCGGCGATCAGCTTGTCGGGGAGATCGGCGGCGACGTCCTTCTTCTTGCGGCGCACGATGCCCATCGAGATGACGGCGTCGCGCGCTTCGGGATAGAAGGCCTTGTCGGCGGGGGTGAAGCCCGTGGCATCCAGCTTCGCCATCAGCTCCGGACCGGGCTTCTCGCCGTTCGTCCAGCCGAGGAAGCGCCAGATCGCGTCGAAGTCCTCGACGTCGTTGATCAGCGGTGTGCCGGTGAGGGCGAGCATGAGCGGGTCGCTCACCTGCTCGCGGATGCGCGCGCCGAGCGCGAGCACGTTCTGCGAGCGCTGCGAGCCGAGGTTCTTGATGAAGTGCGCCTCGTCGACCACCATGCCGCGAAGGCCCAGCGAAGAGAGCCACGACAGGTGCCGGTCGAGCACCTCGTAGTTGACGATGAACACGTCGGCGAAGGCGTCGACCTGGTCGCCGTCGCCGTGGATGACCGTCGCACGGCGCTGCGGCGTCCACCGCTCGACCTCGCGCGCCCAGTTCATCTTGACGACGTTGGGGACGACGGCCAGCAGCGGGTACGCGTTCGCGACGGATGCCGCGAGCACCGACTGCGCCGTCTTGCCGAGGCCCGGCTCGTCGGCGAGGAGGAACGAGCGGTGTCCCGCGCGCACCGACTCGAGGAACCGCGACTGGTGCGGCATGATCTCGAGCCCCTTGGGCGAGAGGCGGTCGAACTCGGGGACGGGCGGCAGCTCCATCGAGGCGTTCGCTCCGCCGGCGCCGGTCTCGAACGCCTTGTACAGCGGGCCCATGAGCTCCCAGCCGTCGAGGCGACGACGGGCGGTGGATGCCGGGGCGCGCAGCGCCACGTCGGGCGCGAGGAACGGGTTCGCCTCGCGGCGCGCCTCGATCTGCGGCGGGGTCACCTGGCGCGACGCGACGGCGGCGGGGACCACGGAGGTCTGCACGGGCGCCACGTCGGTGATGATCAGCTCGTCCTCGGGGAGCTCCGCCCCCGACTCGAGCAGCCAGTCGCGGCGCATGCGCTTGGCGACCGGCGAGGTGGCCTGGTCGACCTCGAGCAGCTGGATGAGCGAGGTGTCGCGGGCGGCCGTCTTGGCGAGGATGGTCGCGACGCCGTCGAGGCGCTTGAGCAGCTCGGCGCGCGCGGCGGCGGGGATCTCCTCGTCGGCCTTCACGCGGGCGCGTTCCTCGCGGACGAGGAAGGCGATCACCTGGAACTTGACGCGGTTGGTGGGCCCGAGCTTTCCGCGCTGGGCCTTGGCCTCGACCTCGCGCACCTTGCGGGCGAGGATCGGGATGAGGGGGGCGTCGTCGTCGCGACGGGCGGACGACCCCCGGTTCGATGCGCCGCGCCGACGGGCGGGCGCGGTGGATGCCGTGGGCGGCATGCTCCTCCTGAGCTGAAAAGCCGGGCGAACCGGCGTGACACCGGCCCCATCAGTTGCGTGACGGGCCGGCCGGTCGAAGTCCGCGGCGGATGCCGCGGGGAAATGCGCGAGACCTGCGGATCCGGCTGCGGGTACTCGCTTCTGCGAGCTGCGGCGACGGGGACGCGGGAATCTCGGCTCACAGTCTAGCCGAAGGCGGCATGCAGGCACAGCGCCAGCGTCAGCTCGACCCGGTCGATGGGCCCGGCACGCCCCGCCTCGAAGCGCGTCACGCGCTGGCGCACCCGAGACGGATGCCGGAGAGGCGGCCGACCTGACGCGTCGGCAGCTCGTGCTCGTGGCGGAGAGCCTGGATGCCCGTCTGCCGGCGGCGCGGGGAGAGCGCGCCGTCAGGCGGCGGAGCGCAGGCGCAGGCTGTTGAGCACCACGAAGACGCTCGAGAAGGCCATCGCGGCGCCCGCGATCATCGGGTTCAGCAGGCCGAAGGCCGCGAGCGGCAGAGCCGCGACGTTGTACGCGAACGCCCAGAACAGATTCCCGCGGATGACCCGCATCGTCCGGCGGCTGAGCGAGAGCGCCGTGACGACCGGGGCGAGCCCGTGCCCGGCGAGCGCGATGTCGCTCGCGTGCATCGCGGCATCCGTTCCCCCGCCCATCGCAAGACCCAGGTCGGCGGTCGCGAGGGCGGCCGCGTCGTTGACGCCGTCGCCGACCATCGCGACGCGGTGACCGGATGCCTGCAGACGGGCGATCTCGGCGACCTTCTGTTCCGGCACCACGCCCGCGATGACCTCGTCGATGCCCGCGACCGCTGCCGCCGCCTGCGCGGCACCTTCGTTGTCGCCCGTGAGGAGGACGACGTCGAGGCCCATCTGGCGCAGGCGCCCGACCGTTGCCGCGGTGTCGGGGCGCACCGTGTCGCCGACCGCCATCACCGCGCGGATCGCGCCGTCCCACCCCGCGACGACGGCGGTGGCGCCCCGCTCCTCGGCGGCGGCGACCGCCGCAGCCACCGCAGCGGTGCTGACCTCGGCGAGCACGCCGACCTGCTCGGCGGCGAACGCCGGACGTCCGGCGAACACGGCGTGCCCGTCGACGGTGCCGGTGACTCCGCGGCCCGCGAGGCCGGCGAAGTCGGTCACGGCGAGCGGCGCACCACCCTCCCCCGCGAGCGAGCCCGCGGCCGCCCCGCCCGCGAGCGCGGCGATGGCCCGGGCGACGGGGTGCTCCGACGCGTGTTCGAGGGCGCCGACGAGTGCGGCGACCTCCGTGGCATCCGCCCCGCCGATCGGCGTGAGCGACACCACCGTCATCTCGCCCGAAGTGACGGTGCCGGTCTTGTCGAGCACGACGGTGTCGATCCGCTCGGCCGATTCGAGCGCCTCGGGCCCCGTGATGAGCACACCCAGCTGCGCCCCGCGCCCGGTGCCGACCAGGATCGCGATCGGCGTCGCGAGGCCGAGTGCGCAGGGGCAGGCGATGATCAGCACCGCGACGGCGGCGGTGAACCCGGCGGCGACGCTCTCGCCGCTGAATCCGCCGACGAGCATCCAGACGAGGAGGGTCACGGCCGACAGCACGATCACGATCGGCACGAACACCGCCGAGATGCGGTCGGCGAGCCGCTGCACGCGACTCTTTCCGGCCTGCGCGTCTTCGACGAGCCGCGCGAGGTGCGCGAGCCTCGTGTCGTCGCCGACCGAGGTCGCGGTGACGATCAGGCGTCCGTCGACCGCGAGCGTGCCGCCCGTGACGGCGCTGCCGACGGATGCCTCGACGGGGGCCGACTCCCCGGTGATCATGCTCTCGTCGACCGATGCGCGTCCCTCCGCGACGACGCCGTCGGTGGCGACCTTCTCGCCCGGACGCACCACGAACCGGTCGCCGACCCGCAGACGGGCGATGTCCACCCGCGTGCCGTCTTCGAGCTCGACGTCCTTCGCGGCGAGCTCCATGAGGGCGCGCACGGAGGCGCCCGCGCGGCGCTTGGAGCGCTGCTCGACGAACCGGCCGAGCAAGAGGAACACCGTGACGGCCGCGGCGACCTCGAAGTAGACCAGCGACGACGGATCGTGCACGGGGTCGAACAGTCCGCCGTCGTGGCGCATGCCGATGCGGCCCGCGGTGCCGAACAGGAGCGCCCAGACGCTCCAGAGGTAGGCCGCGCCGGTGCCGAGCGTGATGAGCGTGTCCATCGTCATCGCGCCGTGTCGCGCGTTCGCGAACGTCGCCCGATGGAACGGCCAGCCGCCCCAGAGGATGACCGGTGTCGCCAGCACGAGCGAGACCCACTGCCAGCCGGGGAACTGCCACGCCGGAACCATGCCGAGCGCGACGACCGGCACCGCGAGCACCGCGCTGACGAGCAGGCGGGTGCGGAGCGTCGCCCCCGCAAAGCGAGCGGAGGCGCGGGCAGGCGCGGGCGTTTCGGTCGCGGCGGCCTCGTCATCGAGCGGCGCGGCGTCGCTCAGTTCGGGGCCGCTAGGCGCAGCATCCCGCGACGCCGTCGAGTCTCTGCAGGCGCTTCTCGACGCGCGCCACGCAGCTCGCGCAGGTCATCCCTTCGATGTCGAGCACGGCCTCCGCGCGCGATCCCCCCGCGCGCGCGGCGGTGCCGACGGCGGCGCTCATCGAGCGGTGACGACCGTGTACCCGGCCTCGTCGACCGCCGCGGCGATCGCGTCGTCGGAGACGGGGGTGGTCGCGCCCACGGTGAGCGTTCCCGCGGCGACGTCGACGCGCACGTCGGACACGCCCTCGATGCGGCGCACCTCGCGCGAGACGGCGCCCGCGCAGTGCGCACAGGTCATTCCCTCGACGGCGTAGGTCTGCTCGGTCATTCCGCTCTCCTCCGTTGCTGCCGGTCGCCGGCTGCGACCCGCTCCAGCGTTCGAGAACAGGATACCCCCTTGGGGTATTCCCGAGCGACTCCGCCGACCACGGTCCCCTCGCGTACGCTGGAACCATGGCCACGATCACCGAACGCGCCCTCGCCGAGACCATCGACCACGCGATCCTCAAGCCCGAGCTCACCCGGGCCGACGTCGACGCCGAGCTCGACATCGCCGCAGAGTGGAAGGTGTTCAGCGTGTGCGTGCGCCCGAGCGACATCCCGCACGCCGTCGAGCGCCTCGCGGGCACGGGCGTCGCCGTCGGCACCGTCATCGGCTTCCCGCACGGCACGACCTCGACGGCTGCGAAAGTCGCCGAGGTGCGTCAGGCCCTCGCCGACGGCGCGAGCGAATTCGACATGGTGATCAACATCGGCGCGCTCCGCTCGGGATTCGACGACCAGGTCGTCGCCGACATCGCCGCGGTCGTCGACGCGGCATCCGGTCACATCACCAAGGTCATCCTCGAGACCGCGCTCCTCGACGACGAGCAGATCGCCCGCGGCAGCCGCCTCACCGAGCAGGGCGGCGCCGACTTCGTGAAGACCTCGACCGGGTTCGCCGGCGGCGGCGCGACCGTGCCGCACGTCGAGCTGATGCGCGCGAGCGTCGGCCCCGAGGTGCAGGTCAAGGCCTCCGGCGGTGTGCGCAGCTACGCCGACGCCCTCGCCATGCTGGGCGCCGGCGCGACGCGCCTCGGCACGAGCGGCAGCGCCGTGATCCTCGGCGAGGCCCGCCGCGTGGATGCCGGTGACGAAGCCACCGGCGCCGTCCACGACACCTCGTACTGACGCACGGATCCCCGGCCGGTCCGCCCGCGGGCCCGCCGGGGAGCAGACGCCGAGCCGCGGTCCCGCCGGGGCCCAGGCTCCGCCCCCGATCAGGCGCGGAGCGCCACCCGCACGCGCGCGACGTCGTCGGTCATTTGCGCGATGAGCCGGTCGATCCCCTCGAACGCGACCATGCCGCGGATGCGGTGCGTGAACAGGATCTGCACGCGGTGGCCGTACAGGTCGAGCGTCGTCTCATCGAGCACGTACGCCTCGACCTGCCGCGTCGGCACGTCGTCGAACGTCGGATTCGTGCCCACCGAGATCGCCGCGGGGTAGCGCGTGACGGGCGCGCGGGTGTCGGATGCCGCGGACGCCGGGCCGAGGTCGACGAGCCACCCGGCGTAGACGCCGTCGGCGGGGATGAACCCCTCGGCATCCGGCGACAGGTTCGCGGTCGGGAAGCCGAGCTCGCGCCCGCGCTTGAGTCCGTGGACGACCTCGCCCGCCACGGCGTGCGGGCGACCGAGCAGGCGCGCGGCGCCCTCGACGTCGCCGTCCGTCAACAGGTCGCGCACCCAGGTGGACGAGACGCGGCGGCCGCCGCCCTGCACGTCGCCCACGACGTCGACGTCGAAGCCGAACTCGGCACCGAGCTCGGCGAGCAGCGCCGGGTCGCCCGCTCCCCCGCGGCCGAAGCGGAAGTCGTCGCCGACCATCACGATCACCACTCCGAGGGCGTCGACGAGCACGTGCTCGACGAAGGCGCGCGGGGCGAGGCCGGCGAGGTCGGCGTCGAAGCGGAGCACGAGCGTCGCGTCGACGCCGGCGTCGGCGAGCAGCTCGAGCTTCTGATCGACGCTCGAGAGCGGATCGGGGCACAGCTCGGGGCACAGGAGGCTCAGCGGGTTGCGGTCGAACGTGACCGCGACCACGCGTGCCCCCGCGTCGGTCGCGGTGACGCGGGCGCGGTCGATCACGGACCGATGCCCGGAGTGGACGCCGTCGAACTTGCCGATGACGACCACGCTCGGCCCGAACCCGGCGGGCACGTCGCCCGGCGCGCGGAAGACATTCACCAGCTCGACCTCTCTTCGACCGCTTCCTGCGGCTCGTACACGGGCGCACCGCCCCGGTGCGTCAACAGCCACCAGATGCCGACGAAGGGCAGCACGAGCGGTACCCAGAAATACCCGTACCCGTACCCCGACCAGACGGTCGCGTCGTGCGAGAAGAGTTCGGGGTGCGTGAGACTCAGCGTGCCGACGACCAGCACACCGACGAGCTCGAACGAGATCGCGATCCAGGCGACGGTGTACCAGCCCCGGGCATCCGATCTCACCAGGGCGACGGTCGCGAGGATGTACACGAGGGCGGCGGCCGCCGACAGCGCGTAGGCGAGCGGCGCGTTGTCCCAGTCTTCGAGGATCTGCACCGCGGAGCGTCCCGTCGCCGCGAGCGCCATGATCGCGTAGACCACCACGAGCACCCGGCCGATGCCCGTCATGCGGGCGGGCGCGGAGGTGCCGAGGGTAGACATGACCTGTCCATGATAGGCGCCGATGGATGCCTCGGCGGTGGCCGGCGGCGGCCAAGCGGCGGCCCGGCCGACCGGTCAGAGCGCGGGTGTCGTCCAGATGACGTTCATCCGCCACACCATGACGGCGACGGAGAGCGCGGCGATCCCCATGATGACGGTGCTCCAGCGGCTGCGCTCGACGAGCGCCCAGAACACCGCCAGCGGCGGGATGAGGAGCGCGCCGATCAGGTACGCCCAGAACTCGATGGGGCTGCCGGCGGGTGCGTTGCCGACGAGCGGCGCGACGACGGCGATCACAACCTGTGCGATGAGCAGCAGCAGCACGAGCGCCATCCCGCCGACGGTCACGTCGCCCGGCCGGCGACCGGCGAGGCCGGCGGCGATCGCCGCGATTCCCACGACGGTGGCGACGACGACCTGGACGATCGCGAACCAGCCGATCACGAGGCATCCTCGGCCATGTTCATGGCGCTCTTCAGATCGTCGCCGCGGCGCTCGACGATGCCGATCAGGCGGCCGTCGGGGTCGATCGCGGCGGGCGTGGGCGTCGCCGCGCCGACGAGGCGCACGGCGGCGCCGGGGAGGCGCTTGCCGTGTCGGAGGTCGCGCGCCTCATCAGCGGTGACGGGCAGGGCGCCGAGGACGGCGGCGGCGACTCCCGCGGCGGAGCGGAGCGGCATGTCGGGGTCGATCTCCACGGCGGCATCCTCGACGCGGAACGCGCCGATGCGCGTGCGCCGGAGGGCCGTCAGGTGCCCGCCGACGCCGAGTGCCGCGCCGAGATCGCGGGCGAGCGCGCGGATGTAGGTGCCGCTCGAGCAGTCGACGACGACGTCGAGGTCGAGCACCGGTGCACCGTCGTCGGTCGTTGCCGGACGCACCGCGAGCACGTCGAACCGACTGACCGTCACGTCGCGGGCTTTGAGGGCGACCTCCTCGCCCGCGCGGGCGAGGTCATAGGCACGCCTTCCGCCGACCTTGATGGCCGACACCGTGCTCGGCACCTGCGAGATGTCGCCGGTGAGGTCGGCGACGCCCGCCGCGATGTCGGCGGCGGTGACGCGCGCGACGGCCGCCGGCTCGGCATGTGCGGTCACGGCGCCGTCGGCGTCGTCGGAGTCGGTGGCCACGCCGAGCCGGATCGTGGCCTCGTACGTCTTGTCGAGCCCGACGATGTAGGTGAGCAGACGCGTCGCGGGGCCGACGCCGAGGATCAAGAGGCCGGTCGCCATCGGATCGAGCGTGCCGGCGTGGCCGATCTTGCGGGTGTGCAGCGCGCGGCGCGCGCGGGCGACGACGTCGTGACTCGTGACGCCGCCGGGCTTGTCCACCAGCAGAATGCCGTTCGGGGCCGGGTTCGGCGTCGGGGCCGCCGGTTTGTCAGCCGGTTCCGGGTTCGGGTCCGCCGCCGGGGTCGGGTTCGCGTCGGGCATCCTCCCAGCCTAGGCGGCGACGCCGCGGCACGTAGGCTGGCGGGATGCCCGACCTCGCGACCCCGCTGATCGCGTGGTACCGGGGCGCGGCGCGCGATCTGCCGTGGCGGCGGCCGGGTTTCGGGGCGTGGGGCATCCTCGTGAGCGAGTTCATGCTGCAGCAGACGCCCGTCGCCCGGGTCATCCCGCTGCTGGAGGCGTGGCTCGACCGCTGGCCGACGCCCGCGGCCCTCGCGGCCGACCCGCCCGCTGAGGCGGTGCGGCAGTGGGCGAACCTCGGCTACCCGCGCCGCGCGCTATGGCTGCACCGAGCGGCGGCGGAGATCCGCGACCGCCACGATGGCGTCGTGCCCCGCGACGTCGAGGCCCTGCTCGCCCTGACCGGCATCGGGGACTACACCGCGCGCGCTGTCGCGGTGTTCGCGTACGGAGACCGCCATCCCGTCGTCGACACCAACACGCGCCGGGTGCTCGCGCGCGCCCTCGAGGGCAGGTCGCAGCCGGCGCCCCCGTCGAAGCGCGATCTCGCCGCGATGGCGGGGCTGCTCCCCGCAGACGACGTGGATGCCGCCATCGTCAACGCAGCGGCGATGGAGCTCGGCGCGCTCGTCTGCACCGCCCGCACACCGCGATGCGACGCATGCCCCATCGCGCATATCTGCGCGTGGCGGGCGGCCGGCTACCCCGACACGGGCGATGCCCGGCGGAAGCAGGCCCGATACGAGGGCAGCGACCGGCAGGCCCGCGGCGCGATCCTGCGCGCGCTGCGCGAGTCTGCCGCGCACGAGCTGCGACAGGATGCCGTGGCATCCGACTGGCCGGATGCCGCGCAGCGCGACCGCGCCCTGTTCACGCTCATCGCCGACGGCCTCGTCGAGGCTTCGGACGGCTTCCTGCGCCTCCCGCGCGGTGCCTCCGCCTAGGCCGACCCCGCCGGGACGCCGTCGGCCTCGGCGATCACGACGGCGCACACGATCCGCATCGCGACGCCCGGGACGGACGGGCGCTCAGGCCCGGTCGTCGTCTTCGTCGTCTCGCGGCTTCAGGTACGGGTCGGCGTCGCCGGCGTAGCTGGCGCCCGAGGCGAGACCGGCGACAGCGGCATCCCGCTCCTGCGCTTCACGGAGAAGATCGGCGATGTGGCCGGCGTTCTCGGGCAGCGCATCGGGGATGAACTCCAGCGACGGGGTGAGCCGCACGCCGAGCTGCTTTCCGACCTCGCTGCGGAGCATGCCGGTCGCCGCTTTCAGCGCGGCCGCCGTGTCCTCACGGGCCTGGTCGTCGCCGTACACGGTGTAGAACACCGAGGCGTGCTGCAGGTCACCGGTGACGCGGACGTCGGTGATCGTCACGAATCCGAGCCGCGGGTCGCGCAGCCCCTTCTCCAGACGCTCCGCGATGAGCACGCGGATGCGGTCCGCCAGCCGTGCCTGTCGTTCGGATGCCATGGTTCCTCCTTGGAACGGACCGGGGATGCCGCGCTCGAAAGCTCGAGCGCGGCATCCCGGAAAGGTCGGATCAGCCGCGCGGCTTCTCCACCATCTCGGTGGTCTCGATCTCGTCACCGATCTGGATGTCGTTGTACTTGCCGAGACCGATACCGGCCTCGAAGTCGGTGCGCACCTCGGTGACGTCGTCCTTGAAGCGGCGCAGCGACTCGATGGCCAGGCCATCGGCGATGACGACGCCGTCGCGGATGACCCGTGCCTTCGCGTTGCGGGTGATCGTCCCCGACCGCACGATGACACCGGCGATGTTGCCGAACTTCGAGGAGCGGAACACCTCGCGGATCTCGGCGACACCCGACTGGACCTCTTCGTACTCCGGCTTGAGCAGGCCCTTGAGCGACTGCTCGACGTCGTCGATCGCGTTGTAGATGACCGAGTAGAACCGGACATCCACACCCTCGCGGGCGGCGCGCTCGCGCGCCTTCGTGTCGGGACGCACGTTGAAGCCGATCACGATCGCGTTGTCGATCGTGGCCAGGTTGATGTCGGACTCGGTGATCGCACCGACGCCGCGGTGGATGATCCGCAGCTGCACCGAGTCGTCGACCTCGATCTTGAGCAGCGACTCCTCGAGCGCCTCGACGGCACCGGAGACGTCACCCTTGATGATGAGGTTGAGCGACTCGACCTTGCCCTCTTCGAGAGCGCGGGTGAAGTCCTCGAGCGAGATGCGCTTGCGCGCCTTGGCGAGCTGGGCGTTGCGCTCGGCGGCCTCACGCTTCTCGGCGATCTGCCGGGCGAGGCGGTCTTCTTCGGTGACGATGAAGGTGTCGCCCGCGCGCGGGACCGAGTTGAGACCCTGCACCTGCACGGGACGCGAGGGCCAGGCCTCTTCGACCGCGTCGCCGTTCTCGTCGACCATCGCCCGCACGCGGCCATAGGCCGTGCCGGCGACGATCGCGTCGCCGACGCGCAGCGTGCCCGACTGGATGAGCACGGTCGCGACCGCTCCGCGGCCCTTGTCGAGCTTCGCCTCGATCGCGACACCGCGCGCCGCCTTGTTCGGGTTCGCCGTGAGGTCGAGTCCCGCGTCGGCGGTGAGGAGCACCGCATCCAGCAGAGCCTGGATGTTGAGGTTCTCGCGCGCCGACACGTCGACGAACATGACGTCTCCGCCGTACTCCTCGGCCACGAGGCCGTACTCGGTGAGCTGCTGACGCACCTTGGCCGGGTTGGCGTCGGGCTTGTCGACCTTGTTCACCGCGACCACGATCGGCACGTTCGCCGCCTGGGCGTGGTTCAGGGCCTCCACCGTCTGGGGCATGATGCCATCGTCGGCGGCGACCACGAGGATCGCGATGTCGGTCACCTGCGCACCGCGGGCACGCATGGCGGTGAACGCCTCGTGACCCGGGGTGTCGATGAAGGTGATCGCACGGTCGATGCCGTCGTGCTCGGTCCACACCTGGTACGCACCGATGTGCTGCGTGATGCCACCGGCCTCGCCGGCGACCACGTTGGTCTGACGGATCGCGTCGAGCAGTCGCGTCTTACCGTGGTCGACGTGGCCCATGACGGTGACCACGGGCGGGCGGATCTCGAGGTCGTCTTCGCTCTCGGCCTCGAGTTCGGCCTCCAGGTCGAGACCGAAGCCCTCGAGGAGCTCCTTGTCCTCGTCCTCGGGCGAGACCATCTGGATCTTGTAGCCGAGCTCCTCGCCGAGCACCTCGAAGGTGGCCTCGTCGAGCGACTCGGTCGCCGTCGCCATCTCACCGAGGTTGAAGAGGATCGTCACGAGCGTGCCGGGCTGCACGGTGTAGCCGCGGATCGCCTCGAGCTTGTCGGCGAAGTCGGCGATCGACGCGCCGCGACGGAGACGGATGATCTCGCCGTTGCCCTTCGAGACGTTGACGCCACCGACGACCGGGGCATCCCTCATCTCGAATTCCTGCCGTTTCGCCCGACGCGACTTGCGCTGCTTCGACTTGCCGCCGCCCTTGCCGAAGGCACCCGCGGTGCCGCCGCCGGGGCCACGGCCACGGCCGCCGCCACCGCCGGGACGACCGGCGAACCCGCCGGGAGCGCCGCCGGGCGCGCCGGGACGCTGGAAGCCGCCGGCGCCGCCGGGACGGCCGGGGCCGCCGGGACGCTGCTGGAACGGAGCGCCGGGACGGCCACCGGCGCCGGGGCGACCGGCACCACCGGGGCGCGGGGCGCCGGGGCGGGGCGCGCCGGGGCGGGGCGCGCCGGGGCGCGGCGCCTGCGGGCGCGGGATGTTGCCGGGCGTCGGGCGCTGGCCCATGCCCTGCGCCGACGCGAACGGGTTGTTGCCCGGGCGCGGGCCGGCGGGGCGCTGCCCCATGCCCTGCGACGAGGCGAACGGGTTGTTGCCGGGGCGCGGTGCGCCGCCGGGGCGGGGCGCGGCGGGAGTCGCCGAACCGGATGCCCCGGAGCCGGATGCCCCGGAGCCGGACGCGCCTGCGCCGGGCGAACCTGCGCCGGGCGTCGGGGTCGCCGAGCCGGGCGTGGCCGTCGACGCGGGCGTCGCGGACGCGGCCGTGTCGCTCTGCGCGGACGTGGCCGCAGGCGCCGACGCCGTCGAGGCGGGAGCCGGGGTCTGCGCCGCAGCGGGCTCGGCCGTGGGGGCCTTCGTCGCGGGACCGGGGGTCGGCGCCGCGGGCTTCGCGGGGCCGGGGCGCGCGCCGGTCGACGGCCGCGGTGCGGTCGTCTTGGCGGCGGGGGCCTCAGCGGGCTTCGCCGCGCCGTCGGCCTCGAGGGCCGCACGCAGCTTCCGCGCCACGGGGGGCGCAATGGTCGAGGAAGGGCTCTTGACGTATTCGCCGAGCTCCTTCAGCTTCGCGAGGGCGACCTTGCTGTCGACGCCGATCTCCGAGGCGATTTCGTGCACTCGTGGATTTGCCACAATTCTCCTGTCTGGGGTCCACCCCGGACAGGGCGGACCGTTACGTGCGGACGGGTCTCATTTCGAGCCGTTCACTTCGTGTCCATAGCCGTTCAGCCTTTTCGCTGGTGGGTTTCTTGAAAGGTCTGCGTGTCGAGGGAACCCGACGCGCGCAATGCTCGTCCGAAAGCGCGGCGGCGGAGAGCCGCCTGCACACAGGCATCCGTGTCATGCACCCACGCACCCCGCCCGGGAAGGACCGCTTTCTCGTCTGCGACGAGCGAGCCGCCCTGCACGACGACCCGCAACAGGGCGGATCGGGGGGCACGCGCGCGGCATCCCACGCACGTTCGAACGGGATCCATCTTACCCCCGTCAGGCATCCTCGAGAATCGAGTCGGGCTGGATGTCGATCTTGGCGCCGGTGAGCTTGGCCGCGAGGCGGGCGTTCTGGCCCTCCTTGCCGATCGCGAGCGAGAGCTGGTAGTCGGGGACGAGCGCGCGGACGGCCTTCGTGTTCGCGTCGAGCACGAAGCTCGAGGTCACCTTCGCCGGCGATAGCGCGTTCGCGACGAACTTCGCCAGCTCCGGGTCGTAGTCGACGATGTCGATCTTCTCGCCGCCGAGCTCCTCGGTCACCGCGCGCACGCGGCGGCCGAGCTCGCCGATGCAGGCGCCCTTGGCGTTGATGGCGGGGTCGGTGGCGACGACGGCGATCTTGGTGCGGTGGCCCGCCTCGCGGGCGAGCGAGGTGATCTCGACGAGGCCCGACGCGATCTCGGGCACCTCGAGCGCGAAGAGCTTGCGGACGAGGCCCGGGTGCGTGCGCGACACGGTGATCTGCGGGCCCTTGAGGCCCTTCGACACAGAGGTCACGTAGACGCGCAGGCGCGCGCCGTGCGGGTACTCCTCGCCGGCGACCTGCTCTTCGGGCGGGAGGATGGCCTCGACCGTGCCGAGGTCGACGTGCACCATGCGGGGGTTCGGGCCCTGCTGAATGACGCCGGCGACGATGTCGCCCTCCTTGCCGCGGAACTCGCCGAGGATCGCATCGTCGGCGATGTCGCGCAGGCGCTGACCGATCACCTGCTTGGCGGCGAAGGCGGCGATGCGCCCGAAGTCCTCGGGAGTCGACTCCTCCTCGCCGATGACCGCGCCCTCCTCGTCGAGGAGCGGCACGAAGACGGCGACGTGACCGGTCTTGCGGTCGAGCACCGCGCGGGTACCCTCGGGCAGCTCGCCGTCGGGCGAGGTGTGCTTGGCATAGGCGGTGAGGATGGCCTGTTCGATGATCCGTACGAGCTCCTCGAAGGGGATCTCCTTCTCGCGCTCGACCGTCCGCAGCAGTCCCAGATCGATGTCCACGACGTCCTCCCTATTCAGCTGTCGTGCGGGGGTTCGCCCCGCGTCATTCCGCCGAGTTTACCGGATGCCTCGCTGAGCGGCGGCGGCGAGGCGCCCCGCCCCGGTGGTGTCCGCCCCCGCAGGTCGCCATACTGGCCCCATGAGCACCCTCGGCGATCCTCCCTCCCGCTCCGGCGCCCGGCGGCACAGCGGAACCGCCGATCCCGGGCTGATCGGCCTCCTCGGTTTCGTCATCGCGACCCTCACCGCGCAGCTGGCGCACCTCGGCGTGCACGACGAGAGCGCGGTGTTCTGGGTGGGCGCCGCCTTCGGCGGCATCGTGCAGGTGACCGCGGGCATGCTGTCGTACTTCATCGGCGACGACTTCCACTTCGTCGTCTACAACGCCTTCGGGTGGTACTGGATCTGCATGCCCGGCTTCCTCCTCGGCGGCGAGCTCGGATTCTTCGAGGTGTCCGGGCCCGCCAAACCCCTGTTCATGCTGATCTTCTCGCTGCTCGCGTTCGGCTTCGCCGTCGCGGGCGCGACGCACAACACCGTCCTGCCGCTGACGCTCCTGTGCGTGGGGATCGGCCTCGGTCTCGAGGCGACCGGCGCCTTCTCGGGCGCGGACGGCCTCGGCGTCGTCGGCGCATGGTTCCTGATCGGGGCCTCCGCCCTCGCGACCTCCATGCTCATCGAGAAGTTCTACTGGCGCACGATGGGCCGGCACGTCATCCCGCTCGGCCCGGCGTGGATCGCCGGCTCCGCCGACTCGGAGTCGTGAGGATGGCCGACACCGCGCGGTCCGCCGCGCGCCAGGTGGAGTCGAGCCCGCTCGTCCGCGCGCTCGCGCGCGGCGGGTACGCGGCCAGCGGCGTCGTGCACGTGCTCATCGGCCTGCTGGTGCTGACGCTCGCCTTCGGCGGCAGCGGCGAGGCCGACCATTCGGGGGCGCTCCGGGCGATCGCGGGCGCGCCGCTCGGCCTCGCGGTGCTGTGGATCATCGCGGTGCTCCTGTGGGCGCTGGCGCTCTACCACCTGATCGAGGCCTTCGTCCTGCGGGACGCCTCGACGGCCAAGACCTGGGGGCGCCGGATCTCGGAGGCGGGGCAGGCGGTCTTCTTCGCCGCGCTCGGCACCGTGTCGGCGTCGGTCGCGCTCGGCGCCCGCACCGAGGGCAACCGCAGCGCCGAAGACGCGAGCCGCGGCGTGCTGGAGCTTCCCGGCGGCGGGATCGTGCTCGCGCTCGTCGGCATCGGGGTCGCCGCCGGCGGTGTCGCGTTCGTCGTGATGGGCGTGATGCGGTCGTTCCAGAAGAAGATGACGATCCCCTCGGGCGCCCTCGGCACGTTCGTCACGACGCTCGGCGTCGTCGGCTACATCGCGAAGGGCATCGCCCTGGCGATCGTCGGGGTGCTCCTGGTCGTCGCCGCGGTGACGTCGGATGCCTCGCAGGCGGGCGGCCTCGACGACGCGTTCGCCACGCTGCGCGGGCTCTTCCTCGGACCGCTGCTCGTCGCGCTCGTCGGCGTCGGCTTCATCGCGTACGGCCTGTTCCTCTTCTTCCGCGCCCGGTACGCGCGGCTGTAGCGGGGGCTTGCGCCCGGGGGGCAGGCCCTGGGCTGCGTCCGGGCTCAGCGCCCCGATACGGGCACCGGCGTCGTCTCGGTCTCCGCCGCCGCCGAGGGCAGGTCGTTGAGCGCCCGGATGAGGCGGTGCAGCGCGCCCACCTTGAACTGGTCGAGCCGCAGCACGACGCGCGGCAGCTCGAGCCGGTCGTTGTCGCGCACCTCGGCCCGCAGGGGCGCGGTGCGCTCGATGCGGCCCTCCGCGAGCAGGTCGCCGAACCGGGCGTTCAGGTCGTCGAGCTCGTCGTCGGTGGGCGCGGTGTGCAGGCGGATCACGAGCCGGCCGCCGACCCAGCGCAGCGAGTCGTAGTTGCGATAGAACCCCGTGATCTCGGTGACCGCGGCATCCACCGAATCGGTCACGAGCACGCGGTCGAAGTCATCGGGCGAGATGACGCCGCTCGCGACGAGATGCTCGTGCACGAAGCGCTCGAGGCCCGCCCAGAAGGTGCCCCCGGCGCGGTCGAGCAGCACGATGGGCGTCGGATCGGCCTTGCCGGTCTGCTGCAGGGTGAGCAGCTCGAACATCTCGTCGAGGGTGCCGAAGCCGCCCGGCACGCAGATGAAGGCCCGCGACTCCTTCACGAGCATGAGCTTGCGCGTGAAGAAGTACTTCATCGCGACGTTGCGGTCGTTCTTCGCGATGACGGCGTTCGGCTTCTCCTCGAACGGCAGCCGGATGCTCACGCCGAGCGAGTGGTCGGGTCCCGCGCCTTCGGCGGCGGCCTGCATGATGCCGGGCCCCGCGCCGGTGACGATCATCCAGCCCCGCTCGGCGAGCGCATGCGCCACGTCGGACGCGGCGCGGTACAGCGCGTCGTCGGGTCGGGTGCGCGCCGAGCCGAAGATCGTCGCCTTGGGGATGCCCCGGAACGGCGCGAACAGCGCGAACGCCGCCCGCATCTCGGTGAGGGCGGCCGAGGTGATCTTTAGGTCGAGCCGGTCGGTGTCGTCGAGGCCCATCCCGACGCCGGTCGCGAGGATGCGCGCGACGAGGTCTTGCTTATCGGCGTCGATCCCGGCGTCGGTGATGAGCGCGCGGATGTCGTCGGTGACCTCGGGCGGGATGGTTCTGGCCGTCATGGCATCTACCCTGTCACGTCGATCGTCGCGCCGGTGGCGCGCGGGTGAACGGATGCCTCCGCGCCGGCGGTGCCGCCCGGCGCTCGGGCGGGGCGCGTCCGCCGCTGGCGCTACAGAAACCGGCATCCGCCACAGGCTTTTTCTGGCGCGGGCGCGCGTTCCTGTCGCGGATGCAGGTTCCTGTCGCGCGACGCTGGGCGCCGCCGGCCGCCTCCCACGGCGCGAGAGGATGCGCAAGCCCGTCCCCGGCAGCGCGAGCCCGTGCGAATCTGAGCGCATGACTGAGATCACCGGCACCGACGCCCTCGCCCGCACCACGGCAAGATCGAGTGCTGACCCCGGCGCCACGACGGCGGCGGCTGGAGCTACGGCGCGCTGGCTCGCGCGGCCCTCGCTCGCGCTGACGCGCACGAAACCGGCACCCGCCACAGGTTCATCCAGGCACGGATGCCGGTTTCTGCAGCGCTACGCGGGCGTCGCTCCCGCACGCGTCGCGGATGCCTCAGTCCTGCCCCGTCGGCAGCAGCGGACGCATGAACGTGCGCTCGTAGCGCAGCACGCACCCGCTCTCAACGCCGCCGTGACGACCCACGAGATCCATCCACGCCCGGGCGAATGCCTCGAACTCGCGCGTCTTGGCCGGATCGATCGTGTAGGTCACGACGCACGTGATCATGCGGTCAGCCCCGCCCGGCCCCGAGCCGGCCGACGACCTCCGCGGCGGGCACGACGACCCGCTCGCCCGAGCGGCGGTCCCACAGCTCGACCTCGCCGTCGGCGGCGCCGCGGCCGACGATGACGATCTGCGGCACGCCGACGAGCTCGGCGTCGCCGAACTTCACGCCGGGCGACACCTTGGGGCGGTCGTCGTACAGCACGTCGAAGCCGGCGTCCTCGAGCGAGGCCGACACCTGCTCGGCGAGCGCGAACGCCGCCTGGTCACGACCGGTTGCCACGACGTGCACGTCGAACGGCGCGACCGACGCGGGCCAGACGAGGCCCCGCTCGTCGTTGTTGAGCTCGGCGAGGATCGCGAGGATGCGCGTGACTCCGATGCCGTACGAGCCCATCGTGACCGTGACGAGCTTGCCGTTCTCGTCGAGGACCTTGAGCCCCAGCGTCTCGGCGAAGAACCGCCCGAGCTGGAAGACATGCCCGATCTCCATGCCGCGCGCGAGCTCCACCGGGCCCGATCCGTCGGGGGCGGGGTCGCCGGCGCGCACGTTGGCGACCTCGACGACGCCGTCGGCGAAGAAGTCGCGGCCGGCGACGACCGAGTGCGCGTGCTTCTGGTCGAGGTTCGCGCCCGTGATCCAGCTCGTGCCCTCACCCACCCGCGGGTCGACGAGGTAGCGGATGCCGGTGGCCGACTCCTCGCCGAGGATCGCGCCCTCCGGCGACCACGGTCCGATGTAGCCCTTCACGAGAAGCGGGTTGCGCTCGAAGTCCTCGGGGGTCGCCGGCTCGACGGCGGCGGGGGCGAAGGCCACCTCGGCGCGCTTGTCGTCGACGTCGCGGTCGCCGGGGAGGCCCACGACGACGAGCTCGCGCGTGCCGTCGGCGTGCGTCAGCGCCAGCACGACGTTCTTCAGGGTGTCGGCGGCGGTGTACGGCCCGTTCGCCGTGTCGAGCACGGCGTTGCTGTGCGCGACCAGCGTCTCGATGGTCGGCGTGTTCGGCGAGTCGAAGACCACGGGCGCCGCGTCGGCGTCGAAGGGTACGGGCTCGGCCGGCGCGGTGCTGAACGCCTCGACGTTCGCCGCGTACCCGCCCGCCGATCGCACGAAGGTGTCCTCGCCGATCGCCGTCGGGTGCAGGAACTCCTCGCTGCGCGCGCCGCCCATCAGCCCGTTGTCGGCGGCGACGATGACGTACTCGAGGCCGAGGCGCTGGAAGATGCGCTCGTACGCATCGCGCTGGGCCATGTACGAGGCATCCTGGCCCGCATCGGTGTAGTCGAACGAATAGGCATCCTTCATCGTGAACTCGCGTCCACGCAGGAGCCCTGCGCGCGGGCGCGCCTCGTCGCGGTACTTGTCCTGGATCTGGTAGATCGTCAGCGGCAGGTCCTTATACGACGAGTAGAGGTCCTTCACGAGCAGCGTGAACATCTCCTCGTGCGTCGGCGCGAGGAGGTAGTCGGCGCCCTTGCGGTCCTGCAGGCGGAAGATGCCGTCGCCGTAGGACGTCCAGCGGCCCGACTGCTCGTAGGGGTCGCGGGGCAGCAGCGCCGGGAAGTGCACCTCGAACGCCCCGGCCGCGGCCATCTCCTCGCGGATGATGCCCTCGATCTTCGCCTTGACCTTCAGTCCCAGCGGCAGCCACGTGAAGATGCCGGGCGCGGCACGGCGGATGTAGCCGGCGCGCACGAGCAGCCGATGGCTCGTGACCTCGGCATCCGAGGGGTCTTCGCGGAGCGTGCGGAGGAAGTAGTTCGACAGACGGGTGACCACGAGCGACAAGCTTAGCCGCGCGTGTGTCCCGACCCCGCGGAGAGCACCGAGAGCACCCCGAGCGACGTGTCGACGACACTCACACCGGCCAGGCGCTGGCCGGTGAGGTGGAGGAGGTTCACCCCGTCGGAGAGGTACACGTCGCCCGTCGAGGTGACGCGGGCGGGGTGACCGCCGACCGTCGCATCGACCGAGTCGGGCACGCGGGAGGCGACCTGCTTCCACGCCCACGCTCCGTCGGGGACGGCGATGATGCTGTAGCTCGAGCCGAGGTCGCCCTTCTGGGTGGGCGTGCGCTCCCAGTCGCAGCGCGACGAGGTGGTGGATGCCTCCGCGAGCCGCGCCTCGACGGTGCGGGCGGGCGGGCGCACGAGCGAGGTGTGCGCCGCGTCGGACCCGAGGATCGAGGTCAGGCCGATGATCTCGGCCATCGCGGTGCAGTCGAGCGGGCGCTCCCACGTCGCCTTCTGCGAGCGCACCGCGGCGCCGTCGGTCACGACGCCCGAGAAGGCCCCGGCGAGTTCGCCGACGAGCGCGATGGATGCCTCGCTGTCAGCCCCCGGCGAGAACGATCCGACGACGAGCGTGACGTGGCCGTTCGCCGCGACGGGCGCCCAGCACTCCATCGCCCGGGCGCCGGTGTCGCAGCCCGGGGCGGCGGTGACCTTGGCGACCTCGCCGACGACGAGGGCGTCGGGGATGACGTAGGCGTCGGCGGCGAGCCGCGTCGTCAGCAGCGAGCAGGTCAGGCCGCCCGCGGTCTCGATGCCCACGCGCCAGAGGTCGCGCGGCTCGGTGACGCGCTGCACCTGCCCGACGACGTCGGTGACGCCCGGGGCCGCCGCAAGGCCGTCGCAGCCGCCGGCGACGGGGGACGTCGGCTGGCGCGGCGCGGGCGTGGCGCTCGGGGTGGGGCTGGGGGTGGCGGTCGGGCTGGCGGTCGCGGATCCGGATGCCGAGGAGCCGGCCGACTCGTCGGCGCTCGCCTCCGCGGCGCAGCCGGACAGCAGCAGAGCCGCCACGACGAGGAGCACCGCTCCGGACCTCACCCGCACAGTTCGCACCGCAGCATGCTATTGGCCCGACCCTGTGGAGGAGGTGTGGACCCGCCCGCGAAGACCCCGCCGCCTACACTGACCCCGTGTCCTCGCGTCGCCTCCGGTTCGTGCCCGCCCCGTCTCGTGCCCGGACTGGGGCGGCGCGGAGCGGCGCGGCGGTCGGGGCGGCGGGGGCCGCCGCGGCGGCGGGGGCGGCCTCGGCAGGAGCGGCGGCGAGGCCGGAGGGGCCTTCCTCCGAGGCATCCGGGGCCCGCACCGGCGCCGCAGGGATCACGGCCGAGCTCACCGCCTCGCTCACGGCGCTCCGCCGCTCCCTCGACCTGCCGGAGGCATTTCCCCCGGACGTCGAGCAGGAGGCGGAGCGCGCGGCGCGCGACGTGTCGACCGACCCGGCGACGGCGGGTTTCGCCGACCTGCGCGATCTCGACTTCGTGACGATCGACCCCGCCGGCGCGACCGATCTCGATCAGGCGCTGCACCTCGAGGTCACCGGGGAGGGCGCCGGGCGGACGGCGGTGCTGCACTACGCGATCGCGGATGTGCCGGCCTTCGTCGCACCCGGCAGTGCGCTCGACGCCGAGACGCGCCGCCGCGGGCAGACGATGTACGCGCCGGACGGGCGCATCCCCCTGCACCCGTCGGTGCTGAGCGACGACGCCGCCTCGCTCCTTCCCGGCGTCGATCGGCGCGCCTTCGTCTGGCGGTTCGAGCTCGACGCCGGCGCCCGGCCGGTGACGACGACGCTCGTGCGGGCCGTCGTGCGCGCCCGTGAGCAGTGGGCCTACGACGAGGCGCAGCGCGCGATCGACGCGGGCACCGCGCCGGCCACGCTGCTCGCGATGCCGTGGTTCGGCGCCGCGCGGGCCGAACGGGAGCGCGAGCGGGGCGGCGCGAGCCTGAACGTGCCCGAGACGAGCATCGAGCCGGACGGATCGGGCGGTTTCCGGCTGGAGCGCAGCTACGGCGTGCCGCTCGAGGATTGGAACGCGCACGTGTCGCTGCTGACCGGCATGGCCGCCGCTGAGATCATGCTGCGCGGACGGGTCGGGATCGTCCGCACCATGCCACCCGCCGACGCCGACGACATCGTCGACTTCCGCGCGCAGACGGTCGCGCTGGGGCTTCCCTGGCGGGAGGCCGTGGCCTACGGCGACTACCTGCGCGGACTCGACCGGTCGCCGGCGGCGCGCGCGGTGCGCGAATACGCGGCCGGGCTCTTCCGCGGCGCGGCGTACGTCGCGTTCGACGGCGAGGTGCCCGAGCACACCGATCAGGCGGCCATCGGCGCCCCGTATGCGCACGCGACGGCGCCCCTTCGCCGCCTTGTCGACCGGTGGGTGCTCGTCGTGTGCGAGGCGCTCGCGAACGGGCGCGAGGTGCCGGAGTGGGCGCGTGCGTCGCTGCCCGACCTGCCCGCGCTCATGGCGCGGAGCGGTCAGAAGGCGTCCCAGTTGGATGCCGGGGCCATCGACCGGGTCGAGGCGGCGCTGCTGACTCCGCACGTCGGTGAGGTGTTCTCGGGCGTCGTGGTGAGCGCACGATCGGGCGTCGCTCGGGTGCAGTTGGACGACCCGCCCATCGACGCGAAGGTGCCCGCGCTCGACGCGCCGCCCGGCTCGACCGTTCAGGTGCGGGTCGCCGCGGCCTCGATCGCCGACGGCACCGTGGACCTCCGCCCCGCCTGACCTCGCCGCCGGCCGTCGGCTGGTCACCTCGCCCGCCGGCCGCATCACCGAGGCAGGAGAAATCACCCACGCAGGACGAAACGGGGCCCAGGCATCCTGCCTTCGCGATATCTCCTGCGTCCGTGACGGCGCGGAGCGTCCGGCGCGCCGGGTCAGGCGGTGACGACCTGCGCGGTGCCCACGGGGGCGCTGGGGCCCATCTCTGCGGCGAGGCGGTTGGCCTCTTCGATGAGGGTCGCGACGATGTCGGCCTCGGGCACGCTCTTGATGACCTCGCCCTTGACGAAGATCTGTCCCTTGCCGTTGCCGGATGCCACGCCGAGGTCGGCCTCGCGGGCCTCGCCCGGGCCGTTCACGACGCAGCCCATCACGGCGACGCGCAGCGGCACGGTCATGTCCTTGAGACCCTCGGTGACGTTGTCGGCGAGGGTGTAGACATCCACCTGGGCGCGCCCGCAGGAGGGGCAGGAGACGATCTCGAGCTTGCGCTCGCGGAGGTTCAGCGACTGCAGGATCTGATGACCGACCTTGACCTCCTCGGCCGGGGGCGCGGAGAGCGAGACGCGGATCGTGTCGCCGATGCCCTCGGACAGCAGGATCCCGAACGCCGTCGCGCTCTTGATCGTGCCCTGGAACGCCGGTCCCGCCTCGGTGACCCCGAGATGCAGGGGCCAGTCGCCCCGCTCGGCGAGCATCCGATACGCCTTCACCATGACGACCGGGTCGTTGTGCTTGACCGAGATCTTGAAGTCGTGGAAGTCGTGCTCCTCGAAGAGGGATGCCTCCCAGACGGCGCTCTCCACGAGCGCCTCCGGCGTCGCCTTGCCGTACTTCTCCAGCAAACGCCGATCCAGCGATCCGGCGTTCACGCCGATGCGGAGGGAGACCCCGGCATCCTTCGCCGCCTTCGCGATCGCGCCGACGTTGCCGTCGAACTCGCGGATGTTGCCCGGGTTCACGCGCACGGCGCCGCACCCGGCATCGATCGCCTGATAGATGTACTTGGGCTGGAAGTGGATGTCGGCGATGACCGGGATCTGGCTCTTCTTCGCGATGATGTGCAGCACATCGGCGTCTTCGGGGCGCGGCACCGCGACGCGCACGATCTCGCAGCCCGACGCCGTGAGCTCGGCGATCTGCTGCAGCGTCGCGTTGATGTTGTGCGTCGGGGTGGTCGTCATCGACTGGACGCTCACGGGCGAGTCGCTGCCGACACCGACCGAGCCGACCTTGATCTGGCGGGTCTTGCGGCGGGGGGCGAGGACTTCCGGCACGCGGGGCATCCCGAGGTTCACTGCTGGCACGCCATCAGCCTACGCCGCACACGCCGGGGGAAGGCTGGACCCCGCGGACCCTAGCCGCCGCACGGTCTCCGATGCGATGGTGTATCGTGACTGCATGTTCACGAGCACCTCCTGGTGGCCCACCCGCTGAGGCGGTGTGCTCGTAACCTGTACACAGACCGCCCTCGAGGCGGTCTTTTCGTTCCCGGACGAAATGCAGCCCGCCCGACCTCGAGAAAGGCCCGGCGATGACCGCGAGCCCCACCCTGCTGGAGGCGACGGTGCGCTCCGGCGAGCCCTTCGCCCTGATCGCGCGCGACGCCGACACCGTCGAACTCCTCACCGGCGACGTCGTCGACGTCGACCTGCTCGCCGACATCCCGCTGCACGACGCGAGCGCCGCCCCTCGCGAGGTGCTCGCCCTGGTGCCGTTCCGGCAGGTCGTCGAGCGCGGCTTCGACTGCCACGACGACCAGGCGCCGCTGCGCTGCCTCGTCGTCAAGGCCCACCACTCGCTGCCGCGCGCGGAGGTGCTCGCGGCGCTCCCCGCCGAGCCGGTCGCCCTCGCTGACGCCGGTTTCGACATTCCGGACGAGGAATACGCCGATATCGTGCGCACCGTCATCGCCGACGAGATCGGCCGCGGCGAGGGCGCGAACTTCGTGATCCGGCGCGACTTCACCGCCCGGGTCGACGTCGACCCGCTGACGGCGGGTCTCACCTGGTTCCGCGCGCTGCTCGAGCACGAGCGCGGCGCGTACTGGACTTTCCTCGTCTCGACGCCCGGGCACCTCGCCGTCGGCGCGAGCCCCGAGGCGCACGTGAGCGCGCAGAGCGGCCCGCCCGCGGCGCCCGGATCCACCACGGTGACGATGAACCCGATCTCGGGCACGTTCCGACACCCCGCCGGTGGCGCGACCGCCGATACGCTGACCGAGTTCCTCTCCTCGACGAAGGAGACCGAGGAGCTCTTCATGGTCGTCGACGAGGAGCTCAAGATGATGAGCGCCGTCTGCAGCGACGGCGGGCGCATCACCGGTCCGCATCTCAAGGAGATGTCGCGCCTGACCCACACCGAGTACATGCTGCGCGGCACGAGCACGATGGATCCGCGCGAGATCCTGCGCGAGACGATGTTCGCCCCGACCGTGACGGGGTCGCCCATGCAGAACGCGTGCACCGTCATCACGCGGCACGAGCGCACGCCGCGCGGGTACTACTCGGGCGTCGCCGCGCTGTTCACCCCCTCGACGTCGGGGCATGACCTCGACGCGCCGATCCTCATCCGCACCGCGTATCTGGTCGACGGGCGCCTGCGCGTGCCCGTCGGCGCGACGCTCGTGCGCCACTCCGACCCGGACGGCGAGGTGGGCGAGACCCACGGCAAGGCCGCCGGGGTGCTCGGCGCGATCGGCGCGATCCCCCGCGACGAGGCCGCCGAGCGCGCGGCGCTCGACGAGGACGCCCCCGCCGCGGAGCGCCGCGCCCTCGCCGACGACCCGCAGATCGCGGAGCTGCTCGCCGCGCGCAACGAACGCCTCGCGCCGTTCTGGCTGAACCCCCAGGGCCCCGAATCCCCGAGCGAGGGCGCACGCCACGAGAGCGCACGCCACGACAGCTCACCGGGCGAGGGCTCACCGGGCGAGGCCGCCGCCCGCACGGCGCTCGTCGTGGATGCCGAGGACCGCTTCACCACGATGCTCGCCCACCAGCTGCGCCACCTCGGCTTCGCGGTGACGATCGCCCCGTGGCACGCGGCCTCCGACGACGCGGTGGACGCGGCCGACGTCGTGGTGGCGGGCCCCGGGCCCGGCGACCCCCGTGACGACGCGAGCCCCCGCATCGCGCGCATGCGCGAGATCGTCGCCGCGCGGAAGGATGCCGGTCGCCCCCTTCTCGCGGTGTGCCTCAGCCACCAGATGCTCGCCGACACGCTCGGCATCGCGCTGGCCCCGCTCGCGGCGCCGCACCAGGGCCTGCAGAAGGAGGTCGACGTGTTCGGCCACCCCGCCTCGATCGGGTTCTACAACACCTTCACGGCACGCGTCCAGCCGGGCACCACCGAGCGGGTCGACCCGGAGACGGGCGAGGTCACCGAGATCGCCGCCGACCCGGCATCAGGCGACGTCTATGCGCTGCGCGGCCCCGGGTACGCGTCGATCCAGGGGCACCTGGAGTCGATCCTGTCGCGCGACGGGCTCGAGACGCTGGACCGCCTCCTGGCGCACGCGCTCAGCCCAGCAGCTGCACGGGGTTGAAGAGGTCGGCGGCGACCAGCACGACGGTCATCGCGATCAGAGCGATGACGACGACGAACGTCACCGGCACGAGCTTCGCGGCGTCGACGGGCGCCGGCGGCGGGCGGCGCCACAGCTTCGCCCAGGCACGGCGCAGGCCGTCCCACAGCGCGACGACGACGTGTCCGCCGTCGAGGGGCAGCAGCGGCAGCAGGTTGAAGACGAACAGCGCGATGTTGAGCGAGCCGAGGATGGTGAGCAGGCTCGAGACGCGGTTGAGGATCGGCGCGTCGGTGGCGGCGACCTCGCCCGCGAGGCGCCCCGCGCCGACGACCGACAGCGGGCTGTTCGGGTCGCGCGACTGACCGGTGATGAGGTCGACGGCGGTGTCGTAGACCCGCGCGGGCAGCTGCCAGATGATGCCGAACACCTGGCCGGTCTGGGCGAGCGCCGCCTGCGGGCCGTCGGCGATCGGCTGGCGCACGTACTCGACGGTCGCCGTCATGCCGACGAAGCCGACCTCGGCGGTCTCGACCGTGCCGTCCGCGCCCGCCACCTGCCGCTCGGCGAGCATCGGCGTGATCTGGAGCGTCTGCTCGGCGCCGCCCCGGCGCACCACGATCGGGATCGTGCGGCCGGGGGATGCCTGCACGATGGCGGATGCCTCGGCGAAGGTCGCGACGGCGGTGCCGTCGACCGACACGATCACGTCGCCCGGGCGGAGGCCCGCCGCCGCGGCCGGCGACGCCGGGGCATCCGGGGTGCACTCGGTCTGCGTCATGCCCGCCGGCAGCACGCACTCGTTCACCGAGGCGATCGTCGTCGTCGCCGTCTGCAGCCCGATGCCGCTGAACACGATCGCGAACAGCACGATCGCGAGCAGGAAGTTCATCACGGGGCCGCCGAGCATGATGATGACCCGCTTGTAGACGGGCAGCTCGTAGAACGCGCGCCCGGTGTCGCCGTCCTCGCCGTCGCGGCCGGCGAGGGTCTCGTCGTTGGCTGCGCGCGCGTCCTGCACCATCGTGGCGAAGAAGCCGCCGCCGGCCTTGCCCTCGGTTCCGGAGCCGTCCGCCCCGTCGCCGGCACCCGCACGACGCGAGGGCGGGTACATGCCCGCCATCGAGATGTAGCCGCCGAGCGGCAGCGCCTTGAAGCCGTACTCGGTCTCGCCGATCCGGCGCGACCACAGCGTCGGGCCGAAGCCGATCATGTACTGCCCGACCCGCACGCCGAAGCGCTTGGCGGGGAAGAGGTGACCGAGCTCGTGCAGCGCGATCGAGACCGCGAGCCCGACGACGAGCAGCGCGACCCCGATGATGAAGGCGATGACGGTCACAGCAGGCGAGGGTATCGCGCGCCGCTTTGAGTTTGCCGAGCCCCGCGGCGGGCGCGCGAGGTTCCCGGGCCCGCGCGGGCACCGAGCCGCGCGCAGCGCCCGGCTCGGTTAGGCTCCCCGATGTGAGGGGGGACGTGAGCACACCCGGCGCGCCGGCACGAGCGCCGCGCGCCGCGCGCGCGCTGCGCGGTTCGACCGCCGCTGCCTGCGCCGTGCTCATCGCCGGCACGGCGCACACTCTCTCCGGCGGGGGCGCGCCGCCCGCCTGGCTGATGCTGGCCGTCACGATCCTCGCCGCCCCGCTGTGCACCCTCCTCGTCGGACGCCGACCGAGCCGGTGGCGCCTCGCGTCCGCGGTCGCCGCCGCACAGCTCGCCCTGCACGCGACCTTCGCCGCCGTCGGCGGCGCGGGACCGATCGGCGCCGCACACGACGCCGCCGCGATGCACGGGGTGCACGCGATGCACGCCGACCTGCTGACGCTGCTGGCGCCTGCGGCCGGCGGCGTCGATCCCGCTGCCGCGGTAATGACTCTCGGCCATGTCCTGGCGGCCGCGATCACGTTCGCCGCACTCGCCTGGGGCGAGCGGATGCTCGCGGCGCTCGCCCGCGGCATCCGGCGCGTTCTGCGGCCGCCGTACGCGCCGCGACCCGCCCGCCCGACGAGCCCGCGGGCCGCGTTCCTCCCGCGTCGCGGCCCGGCCGCCGCGTTCTTCCTGCACTGTGTCACCCGTCGCGGTCCGCCGGCGCGGCGCGCGCTCGCTGCCGCCGTCTGAGGCTCTCCGCCCCGGCGCAGCGTCATCCCGGCCGTCCGCCATCGGGCGCGTCCGTCCTTCGCCGCACGCGCGCCCCGGCTCTCGCCGCGGCCGCACGCAGACACACAGACACAGACACACGGAGAGTTCCCCATGTCCCGCACGCACACCCGTCCCCCGCGCACCACCCGCCGGATCGTCCTGGGCGGCCTCCTCGGCGCGGCGCTCGTCATCGCCGCTCCCCTCGCCGCCTCCGCGCACGTGCACGTCACCCCCGACGAGTCAGCCGCCGGCACCTCGACCCGCCTCGGCTTCTCGTTCAGCCACGGCTGCGAAGACTCCCCCACGACCGCGGTCGTGCTGACGATCCCCGAGGGCGTCGACGGCGTCACCCCGGTCGCCGACGGCGCCTGGACGATCAGCCGCGAACTCGGCGACGACGGCATCCCCACCCAGGTCACCTACACGGCCGTGACGCCGATCGAGAGCGGCATCTCGGCGACGGTCTCGCTCGATGTGATCTTCGCCTCGTCGGCGTCGGGGACCTCGGTCGCCTTCCCGGTGCTGCAGAAGTGCGTCGTCGGCGAGACCGACTGGTCGGAGGTCGCCACGGAGGGGCAGACCGAGGACGACCTCGCCTCCCCCGCTCCCGTCGTCGCCCTCGGCGCGGTCGCGACGGATGCGGGCCACGGTCACGGTTCGCCCGACGCCTCGGATGAGGATGCCTCGGGCGACGCCGATCACGCCGACGCGGATGCCTCGGGCGAGGCCCATGCCGACGGCGCCGCGCAGGCCGATCCGGTCGCCCGGTGGCTGGCCGGTGGTGCCCTCGTCGCCGGTCTCGCCGCCCTCGGCGTGGCCCTCACGGTGCGTCGCAAGCGCAGCTGATCGGAGGTCGTGCGCGCGGCTGATCACCGCGCGCGATCGCACCGCGGGGCTTTGGGGACTGACCACAAAGCCCCGCCGTTTCGAGGCGGGGTTCGTTGTGGCATCCGCGCATCTTCGAACTGTGGTCTGACCACTAGTTCTATCCTGAGATCACGGACCGCGCGGATGGGCGCGCACCGATCGGGAAGACATCTCGACCTCGTATGACCGACCCCACGAGGGCCGAAGGAAGCGATCATCATGACCACCGTCACCCCCCACCCCGCCGCACAGGAATCCGACGCGCAGCCCGCCGCCTGGGCAGGCTTCACCGCCGGCCCCTGGCAGGACCAGATCGACGTGCGCGACTTCATCCAGCGCAACTACACCCCGTACACCGGCGACGCCTCGTTCCTCGCCGGCCCCACCGCCCGCACCACGCGCGTCTGGGACACCCTTTCGGCGATGTTCCCCGAAGAGCGCGAGAAGGGCATCTACGACGTCGACCCGCACACCCCGGCGGGCATCACGGCGCACGGCCCCGGCTACATCATCGAGGGCGACGAGGTCATCGTCGGCCTCCAGACCGACGCCCCGCTCAAGCGCGCCATCATGCCCAACGGCGGCTGGCGCATGGTCGAGGGCGCCCTCGACACCTACGGCTACGAGGTCGACCAGACCCTGAAGACCGTCTTCAGCGAGTGGCGCAAGACCCACAACCAGGGCGTCTTCGACGTCTACCCGCCGAACGTCCGCGCGGCCCGCTCGTCGCACATCATCACCGGACTTCCGGATGCCTACGGTCGCGGTCGCATCATCGGCGACTACCGCCGGGTGGCCCTCTACGGCGTCGACCAGCTCATCGCCGCGAAGAAGATCGACAAGCTGGGCCTGGACACCACGCCCTTCACCGAGCAGATCGCGCGCGAGCGCGAGGAGCACGCGGAGCAGATCCGCGCGCTGCAGGAGCTCAAGCAGATGGCGGCCTCCTACGGCATCGACATCTCCGGCCCCGCGACGACCGCCAAAGAGGCCGTGCAGTGGCTGTACTTCGCCTACCTCGGCGCGGTGAAGGAGCAGAACGGCGCCGCCATGTCGCTCGGACGCACCTCCACCTTCCTCGACGTGTTCATCCAGCGCGACCTCGAGGCGGGCACGCTCACCGAGACCGAGGCGCAGGAGATCATCGACGACTTCGTGATCAAGCTCCGGATCGTCCGGTTCCTCCGCACCCCCGAGTACGACGCGCTCTTCTCCGGCGACCCGACCTGGGTCACCGAGACGATCGGCGGCATGGGCGAGGACGGACGCCCGCTCGTGACGAAGAACTCGTTCCGCTACCTGCAGACGCTCTACAACCTGGGCCCGGCGCCCGAGCCGAACATGACCGTGTTCTGGAGCCCCGAGCTGCCGCAGGGCTTCAAGGACTACTGCGCGCAGGTGTCGATCGACACCTCGGCCGTGCAGTACGAGTCCGACGAGATCATCCGCCCCGCGTGGGGCGATGACGCCGCGATCGCCTGCTGCGTGAGCCCCATGCGCGTCGGCAAGCAGATGCAGTTCTTCGGCGCCCGCGTGAACCTCGCCAAGACGCTGCTCTACGCGATCAACGGCGGCCGCGACGAGGTCTCCGGCAAGCAGGTCTCCCCCGCCGCCGCCCCGGTCGGCGAGGGCGCGCTCGACTTCGACGACGTCATGGCCCGCTTCGACCTCACGATGGACTGGCTCGCCGAGACGTACGTCGAGGCCCTCAACTGCATCCACTGGTCGCACGACAAGTACGCGTACGAGCGGCTCGAGATGGCCCTGCACGACAAGGACGTGCTGCGCACGATGGCCTGCGGCATCGCCGGCCTGTCGGTCGCGACCGACTCGCTGTCGGCGATCAAGTACGCCACCGTCACGCCCGTCTTCGACGAGCGCGGCATCGTGGTCGACTACGACATCGCGGGCGAGTTCCCGACCTACGGCAACGACGACGACCGCGCCGACGGCATCGCCGTCGATCTGGTCGAGCGCTTCATGACGAAGATCCGCCGCCACCCGATGTACCGGAACGCGCTGCCGACCCAGTCGGTGCTGACGATCACCTCGAACGTCGTGTACGGCAAGGCCACGGGCAACACTCCCGACGGCCGCCGCGCCGGCGAGCCGTTCGCCCCGGGCGCCAACCCGATGAACGGCCGCGACACGCACGGCATGCTCGCCTCGGCGCTGTCGGTGGCGAAGCTGCCGTACTCCGAGTCGCAGGACGGCATCTCGCTGACCAACACCGTGGTTCCCGCAGGCCTCGGCCGCACGAAGGAGGAGCAGGTCACGAACCTCGCCGGCCTCCTCGACGCGTACGTCGGCTCCGAGGGCTACCACATGAACGTCAACGTGCTGAACCGCGAGACGCTCGAGGATGCCATGGAGCACCCAGAGAACTACCCGCAGCTGACGATCCGTGTGTCGGGCTACGCCGTGAACTTCGTGCGCCTGACCCGTGAGCAGCAGCTCGACGTGCTCTCGCGCACCTTCCACGGCTCGGTGTAACCCACCGAGTCCCCCATCCACCGCAGACCCCCGAAAGGAGCCGAGACCGTGGTCGCCACACTGATCCACAGCACCATCGAGGCTCCCCTCGGGGGTCTCGAGGTGGCGGATGTCTCCCGCCACGAGCGGCTCACCGCGATGCGCGAGGGCCGGCTCGGCTCTGTGCACTCGTGGGAGCTGGTCACCGCCGTCGACGGCCCGGGCACGCGCCTGACGACCTTCCTCAGCGGATGCCCGCTGCAGTGCCTGTACTGCCACAACCCCGACACCCTCGCCATGAAGGACGGGCACCCCGTCACGAGTGACGAGCTGCTCGCCCGCATCGCGCGCTACCGGGGCGTCTTCCGCGCCACCGGCGGCGGCATCACGCTCTCCGGCGGCGAGGTGCTCATGCAGCCGGCGTTCGCGGCGCGGATCCTCCGCGGCGCGAAGGACCTCGGCATCCACACCGCGATCGACACCTCCGGGTTCCTCGGCGCCGCGGCCACCGACGCGATGCTCGAAGACGTCGACCTCGTGCTCCTCGACGTCAAGAGCGGCGACCCCGACACCTATCGGCGGGTCACCGGCCGCGACCTCGAGCCGACGCTCGCGTTCGGGCGTCGGCTCGCCGAGATGCCGCACGGGCCCGAGGTCTGGATCCGGTTCGTGCTCGTGCCGGGCCTCACCGACGACATCGACAACGTCGAGCGGGTCGCCGAGTACGCCGCGTCGCTCAACGAGGTCATGCCCGGCACCGTGACCCGCGTCGAGGTGCTGCCCTTCCACCAGATGGGCCGCGACAAGTGGGCGGCGCTCGGGCGCGACTACCAGCTCGGCAACACGCAGCCGCCGACCCCCGCACTCACCGAGCGCGTGCGCGACCAGTTCCGCGCGCACGGACTCACCACCTACTGACCTTCCCCACCGACCTCGACCTGCCGCCGCGGCCCCCCGAATCCCGCGTCGGCACCATCCCGCTCACCGGCGAGAGGGACCAGCATCAGTCCGCCTTCCCCATCCCGGCGGGCTGATCGCTTTTCCGCCGCGGGGTCCGCGGGCGGGCGGCAAGCGCGCGGGCGCGCGGCAGGTCCGCGGGCGGGGGCTCAGCCCGCGATGAGCCGGTCCGCCTCGGCGCGCGCCCAGGCCTCCGCCTCGGCGAGGCTCTCCCGGGTGAGCTCCCCGGGAGCGGTGTGCACGTCGACCACGGCGCGGACCGTGTCGAGGATGCCGGGGAAGGCGAGGGCGCCCTCGTGGAAGGCATCCACCGCCTGCTCGTTCGCCGCGTTGAACACCGCGGGGTAGGTGCCTCCCGCGCGTCCGACGTGCTTGGCGAGCTCGACGGCGGGGAACGCCTCGGCGTCGAGCGGCTCGAACGTCCAGGTCTGCGCCGTCGTCCAATCGAGCGGCACCACGACGCCCGCGACCCGGTGCGGCCAGTCGAGCCCCAGCGAGATCGGCAGGCGCATGTCGGGCGGGGATGCCTGGGCGATCGTCGAGCCGTCGACGAACTCGACCATCGAGTGCACGATCGACTGGGGATGCACGGCCACGTCGATGTCGTCGTAATCGATGCCGAACAGCAGATGCGCCTCGATCACCTCGAGGCCCTTGTTGACGAGGGTCGCCGAGTTCGTCGTGACGACGCGGCCCATGTTCCAGGTGGGGTGCGCGAGCGCCTCGGCGGGGGTGACGTCCGCGAGCGACGCGCGCGTCCGTCCGCGGAAGGGCCCCCCGGAGGCGGTGAGCACGAGGCGGCGCACCTCGGCGTGCTCCCCCGCGCGGAGCGCCTGGGCGATCGCGGAGTGCTCGGAGTCGACCGGCACGATCTGGCCCGGCGCGGCGAGCGCCGTGACGAGGTCGCCGCCGACGATGAGCGACTCCTTGTTCGCGAGCGCGAGGGTGCGGCCGGTCTCGAGCGCCGCGAGGGTCGGGCCGAGGCCGATCGACCCGGTGATGCCGTTGAGCACCACGTCGGCGTCGACGTCGCGGACGAGCCGCTCCGCGGCATCCGCCCCGTCGGTCGACGCGAGCGCGGTCGCCTGCGCGGGAACGCCGAACTCCGCGGCCTGCGCCCCGAGGAGCTCGGCGTTCGCGCCCGCGGACAGCCCCACGATCTCGAAACGGTCGCGGCGGTCCCGGATGACGTCGAGGGCCTGCGTGCCGATCGAACCGGTGGAGCCGAGGATCAGAACGCGACGCATGCTGTCAGCCTAACCGCGAGCGCCGGCGGCCCCTGATTTGACAGGGGACGCCGGCGCCGTCGATCGATCAGTGCGCGCGGTGGATCACTGCTGGGCGGCCGGGGCCGTCGCGAGGATGTCGACGACGAACACGAGGGTCTCGCCCTTGAGGTCGGTGGTGTTGATCTCACCCTCGCCGTAGCCGTCGGCGGGCGTCATGGTGACGAGCACCTGCGAGCCGGCGGTCTGGCCCTCGAGCGCCTTCTGGAAGCCCGCGACGACGCCGGTCGTGGTGAGCACCGTCGGCACGCCGCCCTTGTCCCACGTCGAGTCGAAGGTCTCGCCGTTCGACCAGCGCACGCCGGTGTACTGCAGCAGCACCTGGTTGCCGGGCTGCACGACCGCGCCGTCGCCCTTCTTCAGGGTCTCGACCTGGGTCTCACTGGGCGCGGCCTGGCCCTCGGGAATCGTGATCGAGGGCGCGCCGCCGTCGCCGAGGGTGACGGTGGGCATGCCGGCGACGGGCGCCTGGTCCTCGCCCCACGCGGCGGTGGGGGTGACGCCGAGCACGTCGATGACGTAGACGACCGACGGGGTGGTCTCGTCGCCGGTCGCGGTGGCGAGAGTCAGCCGCGAGCCGATCGTGGCGCAGCCGAAGATCTGGCCGCCGTTCTCGGCGGAGATCTGCTCGGGCAGGATCTCGCCGGGTGTGTAGCCTGCCTGCGAGAGCACGGCGCCGGTGGATCCGTCGAGGATCGTGGCGGCGTACTGTACGAAGTCGCCCGCGGCGATCGGGGCGCCGCTGCCCTCGGTCTGCACCGTACGCTGCAGCGTGAGGTCGGTCGTGTCGACGGGCTTGGTGAAGTCGACCGTCGGCACGGCGCCGAAGTCGCCCGTGACGGTGATGCCGTCGGAGACCGCGCCGCTCGGGGCGGCCGAGGAGCACAGGTCGGCCGCGCCCGACGCGGAGACCGACGGCGTGGCATCCCCCCCGCCCGAGCCGGAGCAGCCGGCGAGCAGGATCGCCGAGAGGGCGACGGCGGATAGGGCGGCGAACGGGCGCAGGCGCACGGATGACCTCACAGGAATGGGTGGCGGGAAGGGCCGGGAAGCAGGATGCCGCAGCGCGGCCGTCTCATCCTCTCGCACTTTCATCTGTCCCCGCTGAGAACCGGCATGCGCGGCGCGGAATGGATCGGGGACTACGATCTACGGGTGACGCAAGACCAGGACGGCGCGACGGACGCGCCCGAACCCGCCGCGTCCGAAGCGCACGAGGTGCCCCGCGTCGGCTTCACCTACTACTTCGGGCGGGCCGTGCTGGTGCCGCTCGCCCGTCTGTTCTACCGCCCCCGCATCGAGGGTCGGCGGAACATCCCGCGCACCGGCAAGGTGATCCTCGCGAGCAACCATCTGTCGTTCATCGACTCGCTGGTGATCCCGATGTTCGCGCCGCGCCCGGTGTACTTCCTCGCAAAGTCGTCGTACTTCGAGGGCACGGGCTTCCGCGGCTGGCTGAGCCGCCACTTCTTCACCGCGATCGGCGCGACGCCCGTGCAGCGCGGTGCGGGCCAGGCCGCCCTCGACGCCCTCGACCAGCACCGGCGCATCCTGCACTCGGGGCGTGCGATCGCGCTCTATCCCGAGGGCACGAGGTCGCTCGACGGGCGCCTCTACAAGGGGCGGACGGGCGTCGCGTTCCTCGCTCTCGAAGAGGGGGCGAAGGTCGTTCCGGTGGGTCTCATCGGCACGAACGAGGCGATGCCGGTCGGCGCGAGGATGCCGAACCGCCACCCGCGCGTCATCGTCCGCTACGGCGAGCCGATCGACCTGTCCCACCTCGGGCCCGCCTCGAGCGGCAGGGCCAGGCGCCAGGCGACCGACGAGATCATGGCAGCCATCCACGCCCTGTCGGGTCAAGAGCTCGCGAACGCCTACAACGAGGCGCCCGCCGCGAACCCCGTCGAGCGCCTCAAGCAGGTGCTCCCCCACGAACGGCGCTGACCGCCGCCTGTGTCATTCGACGGCGGTGACCGCCGCCTCGTGCCGCACGGGGAAGTTCACCGAGTTCGCGATGAAGCACCAGTCGTGCGCCTGCGCGTGCGCGGCGCGCGCCGCGTCGATCATGGATGCCTCGGCCACGACGACCCGGGGGCGGAGCACGACCTCGGTGAACGCGCCGCCGCCGCGGCCGTCCTCGGTCATCACGCCGGTCGCCTCGTCGCGGTACGACTCGACGACGACCCCGGCGGTCACGCACGCGTGCAGGTACGACAGCAGGTGGCATTCCGACAGCGCCGCGAGCAGCAGGTCCTCGGGGTTCCACTTGGCCGGGTCGCCGCGGAACGGCCTGTCGGCGGATGCCTCCAGCGCGGGCTTCCCGTCGATGTCGACGGTCACGGTGCGGTCGTAGTCGCGGTAGCCGCTCGTGCCGGTGCCGCGGTTGCCGGTCCAGACGCTGCGCAGGGCGTACCGGTGCTCTCGGTTCATCCCGTCAGTCTGGCATCCGTCCGCCGGGCCGCGGTCGGAGGCGGCGGTAGGCTGGGCCGGTGCCAGAGACCCTGACCGTCGCGTCCTCCGTCGAACTCGCCGTGATCGAGCGCAGCGGCTTCGTCGAATCGCGGCACGCCGGCGCGGCGGTCGTGCTCGACCCCGCGGGCGCGGTCGCGCTGACCCTCGGCGACGTCGAGACGCCGATCCTGCCGCGCTCGAGCCTCAAGCCGCTGCAGGCCCTCGGCTCGGTCACCGCCGGCGCCGAGCTCGCGGGCGAGCGGCTCGCACTCGCCACGGCCAGCCACTCGGGCACCGACCGGCACGTGGCGGTCGTCCGGGGCATCCTCGATCAGGCCGGGCTCGACGAGTCGCACCTCGGATGCCCGGCGGCCTGGCCGACCGACACCGCCACGCGCGACGAGCTGGTGCGCGAGCTCGGCTCGCCCCAGCGCATCCGGATGAACTGCTCGGGCAAGCACGCCGCGATGCTGTTCGCGTGCGTCGCGAGCGGGTGGGACACGGCGACCTACCTCGACCCGGCGCACCCGCTGCAGGTGCACACCCGCGAGGTCATCGAGCGCCTCACCGGCGGGCGCGTCGCAGCGACGGCCGTCGACGGCTGCGGCGCCCCGGTGTACGCGATGGGGCTGTCGTCGCTCGCCCGTGCCGCGCACCGCATCGGCACCTCGTCGGAGCGCTCGCCGTTCGCCCTGCACCGCACCGCCGGCGCGCTCGTGCGCGCCGTGCGCGAGAACCCGTGGGCGATCGACGGCCCCGGCCGCGCCGACACGATCGTCATCGAGCGACTCGGCGTTTTCGCCAAGGGCGGCGCCGAGGGCGTCATGATCATGGTCGCCCCGAACGGTGCGACGGTCGCGCTGAAGGTGCTCGACGGCAGCGGACGGGCGACCACCGCGATCGCCCTCGCCCTGCTCGAGCGCGTGGGCGCCCTGGCTGCCGCCGACGTCGGCCAGACGATGGCCCTGCTTCCGCTCTCGATCACGGGGGGCGGAGTCGACGTCGGCCGCATCCGGCCGACGGTCTAACCGTCCGGATGCCCCGGCTCCACAAGAGCCTGCGGCGACGGACACGACAGGCTCGAAGGAGGGGCTCATGCGCATCAGCGTTCCGACCGAGATCAAGGACAATGAGTACCGGGTGGCGCTCACGCCCGCGGGCGTGCACGACCTCGTGGCATCCGGTCATCAGGTGTACGTGCAGCGGGGAGCCGGCGCGGGCTCGTCGATGGCCGACGCCGAGTACGAGGCCGCCGGCGCGACGTTGCTGGGCGACGCCGCCGACGTGTGGGCGCGGGCGGAGCTGCTGCTGAAGGTCAAGGAGCCGATCGCGGCGGAGTACGGGTACTTCCGCGACGACCTCGTGATCTTCACCTACCTGCACCTGGCCGCCGACCGCGCGCTCACCGACCGGCTCACCGCCGACGGAGTAACAGCGATCGCCTAAGAGACGGTGCAGCTGCCCGAGGGTGGGCTGCCCCTCCTCGCCCCGATGAGCGAGGTGGCGGGACGCCTCGCACCCACGGTCGGCGCCGCGACCCTGCTGCGCTCGGCGGGCGGGCTCGGACTGCTGATGTCGGGTGTGCCCGGCACCCGCCCCGCGACCGTCACGATCATCGGGGGCGGCGTGGCGGGTGCGAACTCCGCCGTCATCGCGGCCGGGCTCGGCGCGGATGTCACCATCTTCGACACGAACATCGCGCGGCTGCGCTTCCTCGACGACCACTTCCAGGGCCGGGTGAAGACGGCGGCCTCGAACCCGCTCGACCTCGACCGGGCGGTCGTCGGCTCCGACCTCGTCGTGGGGTCGGTGCTGATCCCCGGGGCGAAGGCGCCGAAGCTCGTCACGAACGAGATGGTCTCGCGCATGCGGCCGGGGTCGGTGCTCGTCGACATCGCGGTCGATCAGGGCGGCTGCTTCGAGGACACCCGCCCGACGACGCACACCGACCCGACGTTCACGGTGCACGGGAGCGTCTTCTACTGCGTGGCGAACATGCCGGGCGCGGTGCCGAACACCTCGACGTCGGCGCTCACCAACGCGACGCTGCCGTACGTGCGCAGGATCGCGGGGCTCGGCTGGCGGGACGCGCTGCGCGCCGATCCTGCGCTCGCGCTCGGACTCAACACCGCACGCGGGCGGGTCGTGAACCCGGGCGTCGCCGCGGCGCACGGGCTCGAGCCGCTGCCGCTCGCCGACGCGCTGGCGTGAACCGGGTGGCGTGCGGCCGACGCCGGTGAGGCGCGCGGCACGGGTGGCGCGCGAGGCACGGGGGACGCGGGTGGTGCGCGGGGCGACCGGCTCCGGAACACCGTCGCATCACCCCGGCAGCGTGACCCGTCGGGCCGGTGCGCCCGGCGCGATCTCCCACGCCCGGCGCGCCCCGGGGGCCGCGTAGGGCGGCAGCTCACGCCGCCCGGTGACGGCGCGATACTCGGGCGCGCACGCCGCGTCGATGACGAGGGTGCAGTGCTCCCGCGCCTCGGAGAGCAGTCGCCATTGCGCGATCCACCCGTCGGGCGTTCCCACGACGACGTCGCCGGCACCGATCGTGGACGCCCCCGCCTCCCCCACCCCGACGACACGGCGCCCGGCCCGTTCCGCGGCGGCGCGGAGCGCTCCGAGGTCGGCGCCGGGCGGCGCGACGAGCGCGAGCGGGTGGATGCCGCTCAGCGAGAGGAGCGGGGCGCGGTCGAGCCGGCCCGCGGCGCCGGACATCGCCGCGCCGCCCCGCACCGCCGAGAACTGCACGAGGGTGCGTCCCCAGCGGCCGCGTCCCGGGGTGGCGCTGGCGGCGCCGGCGACGAAGTCGGCCGACTCGCCGCCGGCGGCGACGTGGTCGGCGCGGTTCGCGAGCGGCAGCAGCGCGCGGTGCGGCAGCAGTTCGAGCAGCCGCCACGCCGGCCCCGACGCGCGAGCGGTCGCGATCACCAGGGTGATGCCCCGCGCCCGCGCCTCGCGACAGCCGCGCTCGAGGGCGGCGAGCCACGCGCCGGCGTGATCGTCGCCGAGGCGCCCGGCGATCGCGTCGACGTCGTCGACGAGCACGACCGCACCTCGGGTCGCCGAGCTCAGCCCGGCCACCGCATCCCAGGCGCCCTCCGCGTCGGCCGGCACCCACACCGGCGCGGTCGCCTGCGCCGCGATGGCGCGCAGCAGCGTCGTGCGACCGCTCCCCGGTCCGCCGACGACCGCGACGCCGGCCGCGTCCTCCGGCAGCACCACGACACGCTGCCGCTGATGCTCCGGCTCGTCGGCGAGGCCCAGCACGACCTCGCCGGCGCGCGGCGCGCTGCCCGCGATCCGGTGCGCGTCGGCGGGCTCGACCCGATCGGGCAGCGGAGGCATCCACGGCCGCCGGGCGGGGGTCAGCGTAGCCCCGTCGCGGACGACCCGCGCCACCGCCTGCTCGCCCGCCCGCGCGATGCGCACGGTGCGGGGCCCCGCGTCCGCCGCCGCGCGGACGAGGGCCGTGCCCCGTGCCGACGGCGTGCCGGGGAGGCGCACCGCGTCGTCCTGCCCGAGCACGGCGCGGGAGTCGGCGGCATCGGTCACGCGGAACGCGATGCGCAGCGGCGCGTTGGCGAGCACGCCGTCGCGGAAGGCGCCCGCCGCCCGCTGCGAGGCGAGCACCAGGTGCATGCCGAGGGCTCGCCCGCGCGCCGCGATGTCGGCGAACAGGTCGTGCAGCCCCGGGTGCACCGCGACGAGCGCGGCGTACTCGTCGACGACGATCACGAGGCGGGAGAGCGCCCCCGCCGCCTCGGCGATGTCGCGGGCGCCGGACTCCTCGAGCACGCGCTCGCGGTGCCGGATCTCGGCCCGGAGGCTCTCGACCGCCCGCAGCGCGCGGTCCTCGTCCAGATCGGTGAGGACGCCCGTCACGTGCGGCAGGGCGACGAGCGCGTCGAAGGTGCGTCCGCCCTTGAAGTCGACGAGCAGGAACGACACCTCGCGGGGCGAGCGGGAGCGGCACATCGCCAGGATCCACGTCGTCAGCAGCTCGCTCTTGCCCGACCCGGTGACCCCGATGACCACGGCATGCGGCCCGTCGGCGACGAGGTCGAGCGTCACCGGCTCGCCGCCCGAGACCCCCACGACGGCCGCAAGCGAACCCGACCCGCCGCCGCCATCGACCCCCACACCACCGGCACCCGATCCCGCCGCGGGCAGATCCTCCCACGCGACCGCGGCGTCGCCGCGCTGACCGAGCGTCGCGGCGCGCTCGGCGAGCACCGCCGCGACGCGACCGGCCTGCGCCTGCGAGATCGCCTCGACGCGCACGCGGCGAGACGTGCCGTCGTGATCGAGCCGGGCGAGCATCACCCCCGCGCCGCCGCCGATCGCCGACCCACCGCCCGCGTCGGCAGCGCCAGCGTGCGGATCCCCCGCCCCGGCACCGCCCGCCGCCACCTCGAGGGTCAGCACGGCGGCGCACCGGGGCGGAGGCGGCGCTCCCTCGGCGACCTGCACGATCGGGGTGTCGGCGTCGGCGGGCACCGGCCGGTCCCCCGAGCCGGCGAACACCACCGCCCCGCGGGTCGGCGCAGCGTGCGGCAGCGCGGCACCGCCCGCGCCGTCACCGGCGAGCGCGGGCGCGTCGCCGACGAGACGCACCTGTCCGGGCGCCTGCGCCAGACACAGCTGCACGACGAGCGCCCGCACGACGGCCGCGGCGAGCACCGGCGGCCCGCTGACGGCGATGCCCGCCTCGAGCGGCACGTGCACGGGCATGTCGCCGGCGGTGCGAGCCCTGCGGCGTACCGCACGGGCATCCGCTTCCTGCGCGTCGCCGTCCAGGCGCAGCGCGCTCCGCGCCGCGCCGCGGCCGACGACGATCACGTCGGCCCGGCCGGGCACGACACGCCAGATCTCGTCGGGGTCGTCGGCGTACCCGGCGACATCGGGCGTGCGGCGCCACGCCCGGCGCCGCTCCTCGGCGTGCCGCTCCTCGACCTCGCGGCCCAGGTCGACGAGCGCACCGGCCGCCTCGCGGCGTGCGCGTCGCTTCGCACGGCGGGCGCTGCGCAGCCCGTCGGCGAACGAGGCGATCGCCATGAGCGGTCCGAGCGCGGCGAACCACAGCGCCGTGGGCGAGCCGGTCAGCTGCCAGAGCACCACCGCGCCGACGACGGGCACGATCGCCGCGGCGACGGGCAGGCCGGGTCGGGGCGGCGCCGGCGGGGCGGCGGGCAGGCGGAGCGGTTCATCGAGGTCGTCGTGCATGCCCCCAGTCAAGCCACGCGCGCGCCGCCGCGGCGGCGCGGATGCCCGATCGGTGGAGAGAGTGTGTCAGTCGCCGATTGGGGAGGAGGCGGCGTCGTCCGCCGCGCCGGTGCGGTGCGCGTTCAGCACGATGATCGTGATGTTGTCGCGCCCGCCGTTCTCCAGCGCCGCCTCGAGCATGGCGGCGGCGGCCTCGGTCGGGTCGTCGTGCTGCAGCAGGAAGTGCAGGATGCCGTAGTCGGTGAGCTCCTTGGTGAGCCCGTCGCTGCAGATGACGAACCGGTCGCCGTCGACCACCTCGAGCCGCACGTAGTCGGGCGAGACGCCGTCGGAGGGCCCGACGGCGCGCGTGATCACGTTGCCGTAGGGGTGGTTCTCGGCCTCTTCGGGAGTCAGCCGGCCCGCCGAGATGAGCTCCTGCACGACGGAGTGGTCGGTGGTGACCTGAGCGAGCCCGCCGTCACGGAAGAGGTACACGCGCGAATCGCCGATGTTCAGCGTCACCCACGTGGGCTCGTCGCCGCTCAGGTCGAGGTAGACGCCGGTCACCGTGGTGCCAGTGCCCTCGTCGGTGGTCTCGGGGTGCGAGGCGATGTCGGTGACGGCGCGCGCGAGGGCGCGTTCGATCGTCTTCGGCGTGACATCGCCCTTCTCGACGACGGTGCGCAGCCGGTCGACGGCGCTCGCGCTCGCGATCTCGCCGCCGATGTGACCGCCCATCCCGTCGGCGACGACGAACAGCGGATACTCGGCGAGCACGGCGTCCTGATTGACCTCGCGCCGACGACCGCGGTGGGTCACCGCGGACCACTGCAGTTCGATCGCACCGTCCGGCAGCGGGACGGTGTGCGTCTGGGTCGCGGCTTCGGGCACGCTCACACTCTAGTGGACGAGGGGCCCGGGCCCTCCGCGCCCTCCCCGGCGTCATCGGTCTCCGGCGGCACGGGCGGCAGCGGGGGCACCGCGCCGGGCGAGACGACGGGCACCGGTTCGGTCGGCACCCGCTCGGGTACGACGAGCGCGGGCTCCTCGTCGGCGTCGTCGACGGCGGGCGCGTCGGCGGCGACGACGGCTCCGTCGTCGGAGTATCCGCCCATGGGATCTTTCGTTCCTCGACGCACGCCGCCGCAGGCGCAGGTGGCGTTTTCAGGTGTCATGGTAGAGGTGCGGATGCCTCGGCCACCAGTATCCGCACTCGCGCGGTGGCCGAACCGGTCGATAGCCTGACCGGAGCACCCCATCCGGAAGGACCGCCATGACCGACCAGCCCAACCAGACCCCTCCGCCGCTGCCCGACCGCCCCGCCTCGGCGGCGGCTCACGAGGCCGCAGCGGCGCAGCCGGAGACGACCCCCGGCATCGCGGGCGTCGACGACACGGGCGTGCCGCGCCTCGTGGGCGAGCTCGACGACATCGGCCGCGGGTTCATGTCGGCCCTCTTCGACATCACCTTCACGCGCTTCATCACGCGCCGCCTGGCGAGCGTGTTCTTCCTCGTCGGGCTCGTCGCGATCGGCATCGCGTTCGTGTTCGTGTTCGTCGGCGGGCTCATCTCGGGCATCGGGTCGCTCGGCTGGAACCTCGGCGGCGGCATCGCGCTCATCCTCTCGACGATCATCGTCGTGCCGGTGCTGGCGTTCTTCGCCGTGGTCGTGCTGCGCTTCGTGATCGAGTCGGGGGTCGCCCTCATCGCGATCGCTGAGAACACCGAGCGCACCGCGCAGAACACCCAGCACGCCCCCGCACCGCGCCGCTGACCGGCGGGGGCGCCGTCGCCGTCGCTGCGGAAGCGACGGTTGGGGCGCCGGCTCAGACGACGAGTTCCAGCTCGCCCGGGGCTCCGGGGCGCAGCACGAGACCGGCCTGCCCCGCCCAGGCGCACAGCGCCGCGGCGTTCACGACGCGCGGGCGCGCGGTGGCGAGCAGGCGCACGAGGTCGCCCTTGGCGTGCTTGTTGAAGTGGTTCAGCGCACGTGTCGCGCCGTCTCCGGCGTCGGTGACGACGCGCAGGTACGCGCTCGGGATGCCTCCCGGCACGGGCCCGAGGGCCGCGTACGCCTCCGAGCGCAGGTCGAGCACGAACCGGGGCTTCGACTCTTCGAGGGCGGCGGTCGTGGCATCCGCCCACACGCGCCGGAGCGCGGGGAGCCCCGGCAGCGACACCCCCGCCGCGAGGCGGTAGGCGGGGATCTCATCGAGTGCGCCGACCGGGCCGAACGGCGCCGACTGGATGAGCACGTGCGCGCCCAGCCAGCGGCGCGCCGGGGCGTCGAGCGATGCGGCATCCAGGGCGTCGAACAGCACCCCGGTGTAGCGGTCGATCGCGGGAAGCGTCGGGGCGGTGCGCAGCGCCGCGTTGTCGGCGATCTCGCCGCGCTGGCGGGCGGAGAGCTTCAGCACCCGCGCCGCGACCTCCTCATCGGCGCTCAGCGCGACGAGCGCGTCGACGACGGCCTCGCGCTGCGGCGCGAGCTGCGGCAGCGCGAGCGCGGAGAGCTCGACCGGACGCGCTCGCCCGCCGGGGCGCTTCGTCTCGCTCGGCGGCAAGAGGATCAGCATGGTGCTCCAGACAGCGAGAAACCACTCCCCGCGTGAGAAACCACGTCAGCACGGGTTTCTCAGGCGAGAAGTGGTTTCTCGAGCGGTGAGGGGTCAGGACTCCAGGGTGGCGTGACCGGCGACGATGGTGAGCTCATCGCCCTCCATCGACAGGAAGCCATCCTGCGCCAAGGCGATGACCTTCGTGCCGGAGGTCTCGGTGATGCGCACCTGGCCTTCGGCGAGGATCGCCAGCACCGGCTCGTGGCCGGTCATGAAGCCGATCTCGCCCTCGACGGTCTTCGCGACGACGAGGGATGCCTCGCCGTGCCAGACCTCCTCCTCGGCGGAGACGAGGGTGACGGTGAGAGCCATCTCAGCCGTTCTCCTTCTGGATCTGCGCCCACTTCTCTTCGACGTCGGAGATGCCGCCGACGTTGAAGAAGGCCTGCTCGGCCACGTGGTCGAAGTCGCCCCGGACGATCGCGTCGAACGACTCGATGGTCTCCTTGATCGGCACCGTCGAACCCTCGACACCGGTGAACTTCTTCGCCATGTAGGTGTTCTGCGAGAGGAACTGCTGGATGCGGCGCGCACGCGACACGACGATCTTGTCCTCTTCGGAGAGCTCGTCGACACCGAGGATCGCGATGATCTCCTGCAGTTCCTTGTTCTTCTGCAGGATCTGCTTCACGGCGGTCGCCACGCGGTAGTGGTCGGCACCGATGTAGCGCGGGTCGAGGATGCGGCTCGTCGAGGTGAGCGGGTCGATGGCCGGGTAGAGGCCCTTCGACGCGATCTCGCGGGAGAGCTCGGTCGTGGCATCCAGGTGGGCGAAGGTCGTCGCCGGAGCCGGGTCGGTGTAGTCGTCGGCGGGCACGTAGATCGCCTGGAGCGAGGTGATCGAGTGGCCGCGCGTCGAGGTGATGCGCTCCTGGAGCACACCCATCTCGTCGGCGAGGTTCGGCTGGTAACCCACGGCGGAGGGCATGCGGCCGAGGAGGGTCGACACCTCGGAACCGGCCTGCGTGAAGCGGAAGATGTTGTCGATGAAGAGCAGCACGTCCTGCTTCTGCACGTCGCGGAAGTACTCCGCCATCGTGAGGGCCGACAGGGCCACGCGCAGGCGCGTCCCCGGCGGCTCGTCCATCTGGCCGAAGACGAGCGCGGTCTTGTCGAAGACGCCCGCCTCTTCCATCTCGCCGATCAGGTCGTTGCCCTCACGGGTGCGCTCGCCGACGCCGGCGAACACCGAGACACCACCGTGGTCCTGCGCGACGCGCTGGATCATCTCCTGGATGAGGACGGTCTTGCCGACGCCCGCACCGCCGAACAGGCCGATCTTTCCACCCTGCACGTACGGGGTGAGGAGGTCGATCGACTTGATGCCGGTCTCGAACATCTCGGTCTTCGACTCGAGCTGGTCGAAGTTCGGCGCGGGACGGTGGATGCCCCAGCGCTCGGTGATCTCGACCTGCTGGCCGGGCTCGAGGTTCAGGATGTCACCGGTGACGTTGAACACCTTGCCCTTGGTCACGTCGCCGACGGGCACCGTGATGGGGCCGCCGGTGTCGCGCACCTCCTGGCCGCGGACCATCCCGTCGGTCGGCTTCAGCGAGATGGCGCGCACGAGGTCGTCGCCGAGGTGCTGGGCGACCTCGAGGGTGATCTCGGCCGAGTCGTCGCCGATCACGATCGTCGTCTTCAGCGCGTTGTAGATGTCGGGGATCGCATCGTGCGGGAACTCGATGTCGACGACCGGGCCGGTGACGCGTGCGACGCGCCCGACGACCGTCGTCTCGGCCTGTTCGGCAGTGGCGGTGGCAGTCATTGTCTGTCTCTTTCGGTGTGGTCTTACTTGCCGGATGCCAGGGCGTCGGCGCCGCCGACGATCTCGGCGATCTGCTGAGTGATCTCGGCCTGACGCGCGTTGTTGCGCAGGCGGGTGTAGTCGGTGATGAGGTTGTCGGCGTTGTCGCTGGCCGACTTCATCGCCTTCTGGGTGGCGGCGTGCTTGGCCGCCGACGACTGCAGCAGCGCGTTGAACACGCGGCTCTGCACGTAGACCGGCAGTAGCGCGTCGAGCACGACCTCGGGGCTCGGCTCGAACTCGTAGAGCGGGTAGACCTGGGCCGGGCCGGTGGAGGGCTCGGCGACCTCGTCGGCCTCGACGACCTCGAGGGGCAGCAGACGCACGGTCTGCGGCTCCTGGGTCATCATGCTGACGAAGCGATTGAAGACCAGGTGGATCTCGTCGACACCGCCCTCCTCCTCGCCGCCACGGTCGTAGGCATCCAGCAGGGCGCCCGCGATCTGCTCGGCGGTGTTGAAGTGCGGCGTGTCGGTGTCACCGACCCACTCGCCCGCCGACGGCATGCGACGGAACTGGAAGTAGCCGACGGCCTTGCGCCCGACGAGGAAGTACTCGACCTCTTTGCCCTCGGAGCGCAGCAGCTCGCCCAGCTGCAGACCCTCACGGAGGATCTGCGAGTTGAACGCGCCGGCCAGGCCCCGGTCGCTGGCGAAGATGACGACCGCCGAGCGGCGGATGTTCTCGCGCTCGGTGGTCAGCGGGTGCTGGGTGTTGGAGTGCGTCGCGACGGCGGAGACGGCCCGCGTCACGGCACGCGCGAAGGGCGAGGAGGCGCGCTCGCGCGCCTTCGCCTTCTGGATGCGCGAAGCCGCGATGAGTTCCATCGCCTTCGTGATCTTCTTGGTCGTCTGAGCAGAAGCGATCTTCTGCTTGTAGACCCGGAGTTGTGCGCCCATGGATGTCCTGTATCAGAGGGATGCCCGGCCTCAGCCGCGGCGACCCTTGACGATCTGCTCCTGGTTGACGTCTTCCGCGTGCGCCGAGGCGACCTCTTCGTGGCCGGGCTTGTTGATGGCCTGGCCCTTGCCGCCCTGGAACTCGAGGATGAACGCGTCGGTGACCTTGTTAAGTTCGGCGACGGTGTCGTCGTCGAGAACGTTGGTCTCGCGGAGGGTGTCGAGGATCGAGGTGTTGCGCTTGAGGTAGTCGAGCAGGTCGCGCTCGAACCGCAGCACGTCCTCGACCTCGATGGTGTCGAGCTTGCCGTTCGTGCCGGCCCAGATCGAGACGACCTGCTCCTCGACGGGGTACGGCGAGTACTGAGGCTGCTTGAGCAGTTCGGTCAGACGCGCACCGCGCTCGAGCTGACGGCGGGAGGCCGCGTCGAGGTCGGAGGCGAACATCGCGAACGCCTCGAGCGAGCGGTACTGGGCGAGCTCGAGCTTCAGCGTACCCGAGACCTTCTTGATCGACTTCACCTGGGCGTCACCACCGACGCGCGACACCGAGATGCCGACGTCGACCGCGGGGCGCTGGTTGGCGTTGAAGAGGTCGGACTGCAGGAAGATCTGGCCGTCGGTGATCGAGATCACGTTGGTGGGGATGTACGCCGAGACGTCGTTGGCCTTGGTCTCGATGATCGGGAGGCCCGTCATCGATCCGGCGCCGAGGTCGTCGGAGAGCTTCGCGCAGCGCTCGAGCAGACGCGAGTGCAGGTAGAAGACGTCGCCCGGGTAGGCCTCGCGGCCCGGCGGGCGGCGCAGCAGCAGCGACACGGCGCGGTAGGCCTCGGCCTGCTTGGACAGGTCGTCGAAGATGATCAGCACGTGCTTGCCGCCGTACATCCAGTGCTGGCCGATGGCCGAGCCGGTGTAGGGGGCGAGGTACTTGAAGCCGGCGGGGTCGGAGGCGGGAGCGGCGACGATCGTCGTGTACTCCATCGCCCCGGCATCCTCCAGCGCACCCTTGACGGAGGCGATGGTGGAGCCCTTCTGACCGATCGCGACGTAGATGCAGCGCACCTGCTTGTTCACATCGCCCGAGGCCCAGTTGTCCTTCTGGTTGATGATCGTGTCGATCGCGATCGCGGTCTTGCCGGTCTGGCGGTCGCCGATGATCAGCTGACGCTGGCCGCGGCCGACCGGGATCATCGCGTCGATGGCCTTGATGCCGGTCTGCATCGGCTCGTGCACGCTCTTGCGGCTCATGACGCCCGGCGCCTGCAGCTCGAGCGCGCGGCGACCCTCGGTCGCGATCTCGCCGAGACCGTCGATCGGGTTGCCGAGCGGGTCGACGACGCGGCCGAGGTAGCCGTCGCCGACGGCGACCGAGAGCACCTCGCCGGTGCGGGTGACCTTCTGGCCCGCCTCGACGCCGGAGAAGTCGCCGAGGACGACGACACCGATCTCTTTCTCGTCGAGGTTCTGCGCGAGGCCCTCCACGCCGTTGTCGAAGCGGATCAGCTCGTTGGCCATGACGCCGGGAAGACCCTCGACGTGGGCGATACCGTCGGCCGCGTCGACGACCGTGCCGACCTCGGTCGCGCTCGCGGACGCCGGCTCGTAGGATGCGACGAAGTCCTTCAGCGCATCCCGGATGGCATCGGGGCTGATGGTGAGATCTGCCATGGTGTTCCTTCTTTTCTAGCCAGCGAGGCGCTGGCGCAAGTCGTTGATTCGGGAAGAGACGGTGCCGTCGATGACGTCGTCGCCGATCTCCACCCGCATGCCGCCGAGGACCTCGGGGTCCACGACGACGTTGACGGTGACGTCGCTGCCGTAGCGCGCGCGGAGAGCCTCCGCGAGGCGCTGCTGCTGCGCGGCATCCGGCGCCGCGGCGACACGCACCGTCGCAACGGTCCGGCCGCGCTCGTCGGCGACGAGGTCGAGAGCACGGTTCAGCAGGGCGCGCACGCGCCGCTCACGCGGCTGCTGCACGAGCTGCGACGCGATGAGCGTCGTCGCCTCACTCGTCCGACCGGAGAACAGCTTCTCGATGAGTGCACCCTTGGCGGATGCGTCACCGAGGCGACTGCCGAGGGCGAGCTCGAGCTCCGGGTTCGCCGCGACGGTACGGGCGATCTGGAACAGCTCTCCCTCGATGTCAGCGTCCGGCGCACCGATGGCGGCAGCGCGGATCGCGAGCTCCTCGATGCCGGCGATGAGGTCCTCGGTCGAGGACCACCGCTGCGACACCGCCGATGCCACGAGCTGCACCGAGGTCGCGCCGAAACCGGCGAACACGGTGCGGGCGACCTGGGCGCGCGCCGCTGCCGGAGCGCCCCACGACGAGAGCGCGCCGCTCAGCTGCGCCGACTCGGCGATCTCACGCGCGGCCGTGAACAACTCGCGGGCGACCGTGAGGTCACTCACCTTCGCTGCCTTCAGCTCGGCGGTGGTCGTCGCCAGTGCCTGAGTGGTCGCGCTGCCCATTACGTGACCTTCTCGGTCTCGAGCTCGGCGAGGAAGCGGTCGACGACACGCTTGGCCTTCGCGTCGTCGGAGAGGGACTCACCGATGACACCGCTGGCCAGGTCGAGCGCGAGCGTGCCGACCTCACTGCGCAGCGAGACGAGGGCCGACTGGCGCTCCGCCTCGATCTGCGTGTGCGCGGTTGCGATCAGACGCGCAGCCTCAGCAGACGCGATCTCGCGCGCCTCGGCGATGATCTTCTTGCCGTCCTCGCGGGCGGCCTCACGGATCTCGCCGGCCTCCTTGCGAGCCTCGGCGAGCTGCGCCGTGTACTCCTCGAGCGCGGCCTCGGCCTTGCGCTGGGCCTCGTCCGCCTTCGCAATGTTGCCCTCGATGGCGGCGGAGCGCTCGTCGAGCAGTGCCTTCATCTTCGGAAGGGCGACCTTCCAGAAGACGAACAGGATGATGACGAAGCAGAGCGCCGACCAGATGATGTCGTACCACGCGGGGATGAGCGGGTTCTGCGCCGCTCCTTCTTCCGCTGCGTACGCGACAAGACTGTGCATCCTGTCTCCTTAACTCTGGTGGCGGGCGATCAGTTGGTGAAGATGAAGTACGTCGCGATGCCGATGAAGGCGAGCGCCTCGGTGAAGGCGATACCGATCCACATGAGGACCTGCAGGCGACCGGCCAGCTCGGGCTGACGGGCGACGCCCTCGATCGTCTTGCCGACGACGATGCCCACGCCGATGGCGGGGCCGATGGCCGCGAGGCCGTAGCCCATCGTGGCGACGTTGCCGGAAAGCTCGGCGAGAACCGTAGTTGCGTCCACGGGTGTTTTCCTTTCGGGGTTGGGTGGGTGAGGCGGGAGCCTCGCCCGCTCAGTGCTCTTCTGCCACCGCGAGCTGGATGTAGACCGCGGTGAGGATGGTGAAGACGTAGGCCTGGAGGACGGCCACCAGGATTTCGAACAGGGTGAAGGCGAGGCCGAAGGCGAACGATCCGGCCGCAAGGGCCGACCACCACCCGCCCAGGGTGAAGAGGAAGAAGTGCGTCGCCGAGAAGAACAGGACGAGCATGAGGTGGCCGACGATCATGTTCATCAGCAGTCGCAGCGTCAGCGTGACGGGCCGGATGATGAACGTCGAGATGAACTCGAGCGGCGTGACGATGATGTAGAGGAACGGCGGCACGCCCGAGGGGAACAGCGAGTTCTTGAAGAAGTTCTTCGGGCTCTTCTTGATGCCGGCGTAGATGAAGGTCACGTAGCTGATGAGCGCGAGCAGCAACGGAACTGCGACGATCGACGAGCCGGCGATGTTCAGGAACGGGATGATGCCTGTCAGGTTGAAGAACAGGATCATGAAGAACATCGTCGTGAGGATCGGCAGGAACCGCTGGCCGTCCTTCTTGCCGAGGAGGTCTTCGGCGATGTTGACCCGGACGAAGTCGAGACCCATCTCGACGAGGCTCTGGAAGCGTCCCGGAACGACCTGCATGCGGCGGGTGCCGAGCGTGAAGATGAGCACGATCGCCGCCGTCGCCAGGAACTGGATCAGGTGGATGCGGGTGACCGGGATGCCCGCGATCGTGAACAGGACGTCAGGGAAGAAGTCCGAGATGGAGGGTCCGTGGAACTCGCCGCCGTCTTCGGCGGTCTTGGCGATCAGTGTCGCAGCTTGGGTAAACAGCGCTGGCTCCAGCTTCGGGGCACCGGCGAACCGGGGCGACGATGGTCGGTGTGAGCGTCACTGCGCACGCGTTGCACTCCTGGGTGTAGGGCGGCGCGAACGGGCGCAGAGACAGACTATCAGCCTCTGGGCGGGTTCTCGTCCGCCTGATCGGACCGGATGGGCCTCGCCCCCTCTTCCGGGGTCGTCGCGCCCTCCGGCGCGGGTGCGGACGGGCGGCGGGCCTCGTCGATGATGTCGGCGAGCGTGGGCAGCGACACGTCGCCGACGTGCGGCACGCGCATCCTCAGCATGACGACGACGTCGATGGCGAGCGAGGCGATGACGCTCACCACGAGGGCGACGAAGAACACCGTGCCGTTCAGCCACGGCGCGCCGCGGAGCACGAACAGCACGACGATGAAGAGGGCGAACTTCACGATCCAGCCGCCCATCACCGCGCCGAAGAAGATCGGCGTGTAGAGCGGATCGCCGTACCAGCGGTTCGCGACGAGGATCGTGCCGGCGGTGAGGCCGAGGAACACGGCGGCGAGCAGCACCGCCACCAGCGCGCTCCACAGGCCCGACGTGCCGGCGACGGCGAAGCCGACGATCGCTCCGACGACCGCGAGGCCTGCGGTGACGATCGCCGACCACAGCAGGGTCGTGCGCAGCAGCCGGTTGCTGGAGACCTCGCGCGGCGTGCGGGGGGTGTTCGGGGCGGATGCCTCGGTCATGCGTTCCTCTGTTCGGCGGTCGGGTCGGATTCGGAAGCGTCGGGCGCGGACGGCCCGGGGGTGGCGTCGGGGACGGGGTGCGCGGCCCGCGCACGGCGGGAGGGCAGGCGCGTCACGGCGATGCAGGCGGCGGCGCCGAGGACCAGGTATCCGACGCCCAGCCAGTAGTCGCCCGGCCAGTCCTGCGCCGTGCCGAAGTACATCAGCAGCACGCCGATCGAGACGACCGCCGTCCAGGCGTAGAAGACGAGCACGGCGGCGCGGTCGCTGTGCCCCATGTCGAGCATCCGGTGGTGCAGGTGCTTGCGATCGGGCGAGAAGGGCGACAGACCCCGGCCCATGCGCCGGATGACCGCCATGCCGAAATCGAGCAGCGGCAGCAGCACGACCACGACCGGCAAGAGGATCGGGATGAACGCACCGAGCAGCTGCGAGCGGCCGAACACGTCGTTGTCGCCGAGCAGCCGCGGATCGAGGTTGCCGGTGAACGCGATCGCCGCGGTCGCCATGAGGAGGCCGATGAGGAGGGCGCCGGAGTCGCCCATGAAGAGCTTCGAGGGGTTCCAGTTCAGCGGCAGGAAGCCGATGCACACGCCGATGAGCACGACGGCGATGAAGGAGGCGAGGCTCGAATAGCTGGATGCCCCGGTGTCGCGCGCCACGATGTAGGTGTAGACGAAGAACACGACGTTCGAGATGAGGGCGACGCCCGCGACCAGGCCATCGAGCCCGTCGATGAAGTTGACGGCGTTCATCACGATGACGATCGCGAGCACCGACACGGCGAAGCCCACCCAGCTCGAGACGGCGAGCTGGGTGCCGACGGGCAGGTAGTAGATCTGGATGCCGCCGAAGCCGACGACGATGCCGGCCGCGAGGAACTGGGCGCCGAGCTTGATCATCCAGTCGAGATCCCACAGATCGTCGACCACGCCGACGATCACGATGAGGGTCGCCGCGGCCATGATCGACCAGTTCCGGGAGGGATCGGTCCAGATGATCGAGAAGTACGGCACCTGCGACGACAGCGCGAACGCCGACAGCACGCCGAGGTACATCGCGACCCCGCCGATGCGGGGCTTGGGCGTCGTGTGCACGTCGCGTTCGCGGATCTCGGGGTAGAGCCGGTAGCGCAGCCCGATCCGCCAGACGATCGCCGTGAAGGCGAGGGTGGCGGCTGCCGTCAGGATGACGGTGAAGACGTAGTACTTCACGCCGAGCCGTCGGATGCCGGCCGCGCGGGCGGTTCGGGGCGGCGGTCGGCCTCGCCGTAGGCGTCGGCGGGGTCGGGCTCGAGCAGGTCGCCGAGCACCTCGCGCAGCTGCGCGCGCCGGATGGCGCCGTCGCGGAGCACCCGCACGGGGCGGGCCGAGCCCCCGACGAGGCCGGTGGCGTCGATGATGGTCGAGGCCACACCGGTCTTCGAAGCCCCGCCGTCGAGGTACACCGACACGGAGTCGCCGAGCATGCCGCGGGCCTCGTGCACGTCGATCGCCGCGGCGCGCTTCGTGAGGTTCGCGCTCGAGACGGCCAGCGGGCCGCACTCCTCGAGCAGTTCGAGGGCGATGCGGGCGGCGGGCATCCGCACCGCGACGGTGCCCCCGGTGTCGCCGAGGTCCCAGGAGAGGGACGGCTGCGCGGGCAGCACGATCGTGAGCCCCCCGGGCCAGAACGCCTCGACGAGGCGTTCGACCGGCTCGGGCACCTCGGAGACGAGGGCGCGCATCGTCGCGAGCCCCGCGACGAGCACGGGCGGCGGCGACTGGCGTCCGCGGCCCTTCGCGGCGAGCAGGCGCGCGACGGCGGCGGCGCTGAACGCGTCGGCTCCGACGCCGTACACGGTGTCGGTCGGCAGCACGACGAGCTCGCCCCGCGCGATCGCCTGACGCGCCCGGCGCATCCCGGGAAGGAGCTGCTCGGGGTCGCGGCAGTCGAAGAGCTCAGACATATCCGGTCCAGTCTACGGCGCGTCGCCCGGCAGACCCCGGCACGGCGTGGGACTCGAGCGCCCGGTTCCGGGTCAGGGCCGGATGGCCGTGGTGGCGCGGTCGCGCATCGTCAGGTCGGGGTGGGTCGCGCTCGCGCGCCAGCCGGCCTGGTCGAGGAGCTCCCGGATGGGCGCGCCCTGCCACTCGCCGTGCTCGATGACGAGCGTGCCGCCGGGCCGGAGGAGCCGCATCCCCACCTCCGAGAGCGTGCGGACGACGTCGAGGCCGTCCTCGCCGCCGTAGAGCGCCGACGGCGGATCCCACAGCCGCACCTCGGGGTCGCGGGGCACCGCGGCATCCGGCACGTACGGCGGGTTCGAGACGAGCACGGCGACCTGGCCGTCGAACTCGGGGAATGCGGATGCCAGGTCGATGAACGCCAGCCGGGCGTGCGGCGCGAGCCGGGCGAAGTTCTCCTTCGCCCAGATGAACGCGTCGACGGCGTTCTCGGCAGCATGCACGCGCGCGTGCGGCACCTCGGTCGCCATCGCGAGGGCGAGAGCGCCCGAGCCGGTGCCGAGGTCGACGGCGATCGGCTCGGCGTCGGGCACGGCGCGCAGCGCGTCGATCGCGAGCTGGGCGACCATCTCGGTCTCGGGGCGCGGCACGAACACGCCCCGCCCGACGCGCAGCTCGAGGTGCCGGAACGGCGCGAGCCCGGTGAGGTGCTGCAGGGGCTCGCGCGCCGCGCGGCGCGCGACGAGCTCGTCGAAGGCGGCGGTGTCCGCCGGCGCGTCGTCACCGCGGACGGATGCCGCGGCCAACGCCCCGCGCGACAGCCCGAACGCGTGCGCCGCGAGCAGCTCCGCGTCGACGTCGGGGCTCGGCACACCGGCATCCACCAGGGTGCGGGTGGCGGCGCCCAGCAGGATCGACAGGCGCACGGGGGTCTCGCGCGGGGCCTCGCTCGTGCGGGGCGCGCGGGGGTCTGACACGGCGCTCATGGGTCCTCCCAGCCTACCCGTGCAGGTTCGTCACATTCAGCGCCCGGACATCCCCGCCCGCATAGGCTGGTCGCACCCGGGCGATGCCCGGCACCCGACCCGTCGTCACCGCACGAAAGGCATCCCATGTCCGGCATCCACCACGACATCACCAGCGCATTCGGCAACACCCCGCTCGTCCGCCTCAACCGCATCAGCGAGGGCCTGCCCGGCACGATCCTCGCCAAGCTCGAGTTCTACAACCCCGCCTCGTCGGTCAAGGACCGCCTCGGCATCGCCATCGTCGACGCCGCCGAGGCGTCGGGCGAGCTGCAGCCCGGCGGCACGATCGTCGAGGGCACGAGCGGCAACACCGGCATCGCGCTCGCGATGGTCGGCGCGGCGCGCGGCTACAGGGTGATCCTCACGATGCCGGCCTCGATGTCGGTCGAGCGCCGCCTGCTGCTCAAGGCCTACGGCGCCGAGCTCGTGCTCACCGAGCCCGCCCTCGGCATGAAGGGCGCCGTCGCCAAGGCCGAGGAGATCGCGGCCGAGACCCCCGGCGCGATCCTCGCCAAGCAGTTCGCGAACCAGGCGAACGTCGAGATCCACCGCCGCACGACCGCCGAGGAGATCCTCCGCGACACCGACGACGAGATCGGCTACTTCGTCGCCGGCATCGGCACCGGCGGCACGATCTCCGGCGTCGGTCAGGTGCTGAAGGAGCGCGTGCCGGGCGTCCAGGTCATCGGCGTCGAGCCGGCCGACTCCCCGCTCCTCACCAAGGGCACCCCGGGACCGCACAAGATCCAGGGCATCGGCGCGAACTTCATCCCCGAGATCCTCGACCAGAGCGTCATCGACGAGGTCATCGACGTCGAGCTCGACGACACGCTGCGCGTCGCCCGCGAGGTGGCCACGAACGAGGGCATCCTCGTCGGCATCTCGTCGGGCGCCGCCATCTGGGCCGCTCTGCAGGTCGCCGCGCGCCCCGAGGCGGAGGGCAAGAACGTCGTCGTGATCGTGCCGTCGTTCGGCGAGCGCTACCTGTCGACCGTGCTGTTCGAGAACCTGCGCGACGAGGCCGCGGGCCTCTGAGCCGGCCTCCGACCCGCTCGGCATCTGACAAACTCGGCACGTGGCATCGATCCTCCCCGACATCACCCAGGCGTTCGGCGAGACGCCGCTCGTGCGGCTGAACGCCCTCACCGCGGGCGCTGAGGCCGAGGTCGTCGTCAAACTCGAGTTCTACAACCCCGGGGCATCCGTCAAGGACCGCCTGGGCTACGCCCTCGTCGAAGCGGCGGAGCAATCGGGCGCACTCCGGCCGGGTGGCACGATCGTCGAGTCGACGAGCGGGAACACGGGCATCGCGCTCGCGCTCATCGGCGCGGCGCGCGGATACCGGGTGATCCTCACGATGCCCGCCTCGATGTCGAAGGAGCGGCGCGCGATCCTGAAGGCCTACGGCGCGGAGCTCGTGCTCACCGATCCCCACAAGGGCATGACCGAGGCGGTCGCGACGGCCGAGCGGATCGCCGCCGAGACACCCGGCGCCGTGCTCGCGCACCAGTTCGAGAGCGCGGCGAACGCCGCCATCCACCGCCGCACCACGGCGGAGGAGATCTGGCGCGACACCGACGGATGGGTGGACGTGTTCGTCGCGGGGTCGGGCACCGGCGGCACGATCACCGGGGTCGGTCAGGTGCTGAAGGAGCGGAACCCCGACGTGCGCATCGTGCTCGTGGAGCCCGCCGACTCGCCGGTGCTCAGCGAGGGCCGCGCGGGCGGCCACCGCATCCAGGGCATCGGGCCGAACTTCGTGCCCGAGGTGCTCGACCGGTCGGTCGTCGACGAGATCGTCGACGTGCAGTTCGACGACGCGATCCGCGTCGCCCGCGAGCTCGCCAGCCGCGAGGGCATCCTCGCCGGCATGTCGGCGGGCGCCGCCGTGTGGGCGGCGCTCGAGATCGCCGCGCGGCCCGAGTCGGCCGGCAAGCGCATCGTCGTGATCGTGCCGGATGCCGGGGAGCGCTACCTCTCCACGGCGCTGTACGCGCACCTGCGGGACGAGGTGCCCGCGTGAGCCCGGTCGAGCGCCTCGGTGTGCGCGCGCGCCTGCGCGAAGACCTCGCCGCGGCGAAGCTGCGCGACCCCGCCGCGCGGAGCGCGTGGGAGATCGCGGTGCTCTACTCGGGCCTGCACGCGATCTGGTCGTACCGGCTCGCGCACGCGCTCTGGACGCGCGGCTGGCGCTTCCCCGCCCGCGCCCTGTCGCAGCTGACCCGCTGGCTCACCGGGGTCGAGATCCACCCTGGCGCGGTCATCGGCCGCCGGTTCTTCATCGACCACGGGATGGGCGTCGTCATCGGCGAGACCGCCGAGGTCGGCGACGATGTGATGCTCTACCACGGGGTCACGCTCGGCGGCCGCACGCGCGACGCGGGCAAGAGGCATCCGACCCTCGGCGACGGCGTCGCCGTCGGCGCGGGTGCGAAGATCCTCGGACCGGTCGTGATCGGGGCGGGGTCGGCGGTCGGCGCGAACGCGGTCGTCACGAAGGATGCCCCGGAGGATTCGATCCTCGTGGGCGTTCCCGCCAAGGCACGGCGCCGCACCGACCGCGACGACACCCGGGCGCTCTTGACGACGCCCGAGTACTTCATCTGACCGGGTGGTCAGGCCGCGCGGCGCTCCTGCACCTTCTTCTTGAAGAACAGGCCGGGCAGCAGCCACGTCGCGAGCGCCGTCACGAGCCAGACGATCACCGGCGCGACGAGCCACGTCCACCACGGGGCGCCGATCGTGAGGCCCGCCCCGGGGATCAGCACGACGATCAGCAGAGCGATGAACGTCGAGACGATGCCGATGCCGCCGAGGAACGCCGGCGCGTTCTTGCGCGCGACCTTCGCCGCCCACGGCGTCAGCACCGACTGGAGCACCGCGAAGATCACGACGGCGAGCACGAACCCCCACCAGTTCGACCAGTCGATGCGGAACCCGTCGAGCACGAGGTCGGCGACGATGAGCCCGACCGCCGCCGAGACGACGAAGATCAGCGCGCGGATGACGAAGGTGATCATGCGCTGACACTATCGTATTCGGGAGTCCTCACCGCGCCTTCACGGGTCCCGGATTGCAAGGGATCGTGCGCGACGCGCCGGGCGCGTGCGCCGCGCAGCGGCGTGTCGCGCCGCAGGCCTTGCAGTTGGGGCGGACCGCGCCACGCCGACCCGCGCGAGCGCTCAGTCGGCGCCGATGGCGGCGAGGCGCGCCTCTTCGTCGGCGGTGATTGCCGACTCGATGATCGGGCCGAGGGCGCCGTCCATCACCTGGTCGAGGTTGTACGCCTTGTACCCCGTGCGGTGGTCGGCGATGCGGTTCTCCGGGAAGTTGTACGTGCGGATGCGCTCGGAGCGGTCCATGCCCCGGATCTGAGATCTGCGGGCATCGGAGGCCGCGGCATCCCGCTCCTCCTGCTGCTTGGCGAGCAGGCGCGCGCGCAGCACCCGCATGCCGGCCTCGCGGTTCTGCAGCTGACTCTTCTCGTTCTGCATCGACACGACGATGCCGGTCGGGATGTGGGTGATCCGCACCGCCGAGTCGGTCGTGTTGACCGACTGGCCACCGGGGCCCGAGGAGCGGTAGACATCGATGCGCAGATCGTTCTGATCGATCTGCACCTCTTCGGGCTCGTCGACCTCGGGGAAGACGAGCACTCCCGTCGTCGAGGTGTGGATGCGCCCCTGCGACTCGGTCGCGGGCACCCGCTGCACGCGGTGCACCCCGCCCTCGTACTTCAGGTGCGCCCAGACGCCCTGCGCCGGATCGGTCGAGGACCCCTTGATCGCGACCTGCACATCCTTGTAGCCGCCGAGATCGCTCTCGTTGCGCTCGAGGAGCTCGGTCTTCCAGCCCATGGATGCCGCGAACTGCAGATACATGCGCAGGAGATCGGCGGCGAACAGCGCCGACTCGGCGCCGCCCTCCCCCGCCTTGATCTCCATGATCACGTCGCGCGCGTCGTCGGGGTCGCGCGGGATGAGCAGGCGCCGGAGCTTCTCCTGCGCCGCGGCGACCTGCCCTTCGAGCGCCGGGATCTCCTCGGCAAACGCGTCGTCCTCACGGGCGAGCTCGCGCGCCGCGTCGAGGTCGGTGGATGCCGCGGCCCACGCCTCGTGGGCCGTGACGATCCTCGACAGCTCCGCGTACCGACGGTTGACGCGCTTCGCGCGCCCCGCGTCGGCGTGCACGGCGGGGTCGGAGAGCTCCTCCTGGACCGCCTTGTGCTCGGCGATCAGCGACTGGACGGACTCGAACACAACGGGATCAGCGGATGCTGTTCTCGTGTCCGTGGCTGTGGCCGCCGGAAGCGGGCGCCGGGATCGACTTCTGCATCTGCACGAGGAACTCGACGTTCGAGGAGGTCTCCTTGAGCTTGCCGAGCACGACCTCGAGGGCCTGCTGCGGGTCGAGGCCCGCGAGGGCACGGCGGAGCTTCCAGGTGATCTTGACCTCGTCGGGGCTGAGCAGCATCTCTTCGCGACGCGTCGACGACGCGTTGACGTCGACGGCGGGGAAGATCCGCTTGTCGGCGAGCTGGCGCGACAGGCGCAGCTCGCTGTTGCCGGTGCCCTTGAACTCCTCGAAGATCACGTCGTCCATCTTCGACCCGGTCTCCACGAGCGCCGTGGCGAGGATGGTGAGCGAGCCGCCGTTCTCGATGTTGCGCGCGGCGCCGAAGAAGCGCTTGGGCGGGTAGAGGGCCGAGGCATCCACACCGCCGGAGAGGACGCGACCGCTCGTGGGTGCCGACACGTTGTAGGCGCGGCCGAGGCGGGTGATCGAGTCGAGCAGCACGACGACGTCGCGACCGAGCTCGACGAGGCGCTTCGCGCGCTCGATGGCGAGCTCGGCGACCGTCGTGTGGTCTTCGGCCGGCCGATCGAAGGTCGAGGCGATGACCTCGCCCTTGACCGTGCGCTGCATGTCGGTGACCTCTTCGGGGCGCTCGTCGACGAGCACGACCATGAGGTGCACCTCGGGGTTGTTCTGCGCGATCGCGTTCGCGATCTGCTGCAGCACGATCGTCTTGCCGGCCTTGGGCGGCGCGACGATGAGGCCGCGCTGGCCCTTGCCGATCGGCGCGACGAGGTCGATGATCCGCTGCGTCAGCTTCTCGGGCGCGGTCTCGAGGCGCAGGCGCTCCTGCGGGTAGAGCGGGGTGAGCGCCCCGAACTCGACGCGGCTGGCCGCGTCTTCGACAGACAGGCCGTTGATCGCGTCGACCTTGACGAGCGCGTTGTACTTCTGGCGGCTCGACTGCTCGCCCTCGCGGGGCTGCTTGATCGCGCCGACGACCGCGTCGCCCTTGCGCAGGTTGTACTTCTTCACCTGACCGAGCGAGACGTACACGTCGCTCGTGCCGGGGAGGTAGCCGGTCGTGCGGACGAACGCGTAGTTGTCGAGCACGTCGAGGATGCCCGCGATCGGGATGAGCACGTCATCCTCGCCGATCTCGGTCTCGAACTCGTCGCCCGACTGGCTCTGGCCGCGACGCTTGCCGCGCTGGCGGCCGCGCCCCGAGCCCTGCTCGTCGGCGTCGTCGCGGTTGTTGCTGCCGCCGTTGTTGTTGTTGTTCGAGGATGCCTCGGCGGGCTGCGCGTTCTGCGCGGGCTGGTCACCCTGGCCCGTCTGCGCGTTCTGGCCGTTCTGCGCGGCGTCGCCCTTCTGGCCGCGGCCGCGGCTGCGGCTGCGCGAACGGCTGCGGCTGCGGCTCGGGGCCTCGCCCTCGGCCTGCTCGGCGCCTTCGGCCGGGGTCTCGGCGGCGGGGGTCTCCGCGCCGTCGCTCGACTCGGCCGGCTGGTCGGCGGGAGCATTAGCGCCCTCGGCGGGGGTCTCGGCGGCGGGCGTCTCGGTCGCGGGCTGCGCGGCGGTCTCGGCGGGCGCGTCGGCGGCGGGGGCCGCGTCGGCGGACGCCTCGGTGGCCGGATCCTCCGTCGCGGCGGGAGCGTCGGTGCTCTTGGCCCGGCGCGGCGCGCGCTTGCGGGGCGCCTTCACGGGCGCGTCCTCGACGGGCGCAGCTTCGGCGGCCGGCGCCTCATCCTCGACGGCGGGCGCCTCGGCGACGGGGGCCTCGGCCTCCACGGCGGGGGCCTCCGCCTCGACGGGTGCGGCGTCAGCCGCGGCATCCGTGGCCTCGGCATCCGCCTCAGGCGCGGGCGCCTCGGGCGCTGCCGCGGTCTCGGTGGTCTCGGCGCCGGTGTTCGCGGCATCTTCGCGCGCGACGTCGGTGCCGTCGGTCTCGATCTCGGAGAGTGACTCCACGAGGTCTCCTTCAGGGGTGGTGTGGATAGGACAGATCCGCACAGACGCCGTCCACGACAGGCGCTGACCCGGTGCGCTTCAGCGCCCGATCAGGGCGGCGGCGTGCGCGAGGGTCACTATGCGGGGGTTCGCAGAATTGCGACGGAGGCCAGATTCACGGCCAGACCGTGGAACCCTCCGTATGGTCCCTCACTGTACCACCCTTGACATCGACGGCGAGCATGAGGGGTTCCCACGGAGTTTCCGAGGAGGATGCCGCGACGCGCGCCGCGTCGAGGCGGCGACCCGGGCCGTCGGCGAGCACCAGCACGCTCGGCCCCGCGCCCGAGACGACCGCGGCGAAGCCCTCCGCGCGGAGGGACCGCACGAGCGCGTCGGTCGCGGGCATGGCCTGCGCCCGGTACGACTGGTGCAGCTTATCCTCGGTGGCGGCCATGAGCAGCTCGGGGCTCTGGGTGAGCGCCGCGATCAGCAGCGCCGAGCGCGACACGTTGAACACGGCGTCCTCACGGGGCACCTGCAGGGGCGCGAGCCCGCGCGCGACCGAGGTCGACATCGTGAACTCCGGCACGAACACGAGCGGCGAGACGCCGCGCTGCACGAGCAGCTTCTTGTGCTGCGGCCCGTTCTCATCGATCCACGCGATCGTGAGGCCGCCGAAGAGCGCCGGCGCCACGTTGTCGGGGTGGCCTTCGAGCTCGGTCGCGAGCCGCAGCAGGGTGTCGGGGCCGAACTCCACGTCACCGGCGAGCAGGCCCTTCGCCGCCAGCAGCCCGGCGACGACCGCGGCGCCGGACGAACCCATGCCGCGCCCGTGCGGGATCGTGTTGTGAGCGCTCAGATGGATGCCGGGGAGCTCGCGCCCGACCGCCTCGAACGCGTAGGCCATCGCCCGGACGACCAGGTGCGAGGCATCCGTCGGCACCTCTCCCGCACCCTCGCCGGTCACCTCGATCTCGAGGCCGGGCTCCGGCAGCGCCGTGACGACGAGCTCGTCGTAGACGCTCAGCGCGAGGCCGAGCGTGTCGAAGCCGGGGCCGAGGTTCGCGCTCGTCGCCGGCACGCGCACGGCGACCGAGCGCACCGGGGCGGCGCCCGCGTTCGAGTCGCCCGAGGTCACGGTCATGCCAGGTCGAGCAGCGACGCGACCTCGGAGGTCGAGGCGTCGACCACGACCGGCTGCACCTCAGTGCCGTCGGCGTTGCGGAGCGCCCACTGCGGGTCTTTCAGGCCGTGTCCGGTGACGGTGAGCACGACCGTCGCGCCGGCGGGCACGACGCCCGCCTCGGCACGGTCGAGCAGACCCGCCACGCTGATCGCCGACGCCGGCTCGACGAAGACGCCGACCGTGTCGGCGAGCAGCTTCTGCGCGATGAGGATGCGCTCGTCGTCGATGGCGCCGAACCAGCCGTCGGTGGCGTCGCGGGCCTCGAGCGCGAGCTCCCACGAGGCGGGGTTGCCGATGCGGATGGCCGAGGCGATCGTCTCGGGGTTCTTCACGACCTCGCCGCGCACGAGCGGCGCCGAGCCCTCGGCCTGGAAGCCGAACATGCGCGGCACGCGGGTGGAGACCCCGCGCTCGGCCTCTTCGCGGTAGCCGCGGGTGTAGGCGGTGTAGTTGCCCGCGTTGCCGACCGGGATGAAGTGGAAGTCGGGGGCGTCGCCCAGCTGCGACACGATCTCGTAGGCCGCCGTCTTCTGGCCGTCGATGCGGTCGGGGTTGACCGAGTTGACGAGGTGGACGGGGTAGCCCTCGGCGAGCTCGCGGGCGATCTCGAGGCAGTCGTCGAAGTTGCCGCGCACCTGGATGAGCCGTCCGCCGTGGATGACGGCCTGGCTGAGCTTCCCCATCGCGATCTTGCCCTCGGGCACGAGCACGGCGGCGGTGATGCCGGCGTGCGCCGCATAGGCGGCGGCCGAGGCCGACGTGTTGCCGGTGGAGGCGCAGATGACCGCCTGAGCGCCGTGCTCGACGGCCCGGGAGAGCGCGACCGTCATGCCGCGGTCCTTGAACGATCCGGTCGGGTTCATGCCCTCGAACTTCACGAAGACCTTCGCGCCGGTCATCGCCGACAGCGACGCCGCCGGGATCAGCGGCGTGCCGCCCTCGCCGAGCGTGACGACGGTCGAGGTCTCGGTGACGCCGAGCCGGTCGGCGTACTCGCGCAGGACTCCCTGCCAGACGTGTGCCATGTCAGTCTCCTTCTGCCGGCGGGGCCGGTCTCATTCGCCTACTCAGTCACCTTCGACGCGCAGCACCGACACGATGCGGTCGACCACGCCGCTGGCGGCGAGTCGGTCGACCGTGTCGCTGAGATCCTGCTCGAGCGCCCGGTGGGTTCCGATGACGAGGCGGGCGGTGCCCGACTCGCCGTTTGCTTCCGTGATCACCGTCTGCAGAGCGGTCGCGATCGACACGCGCCCCTCGGCGAGGATGCCCGCGACGGTCGACAGCACGCCGGGCTCGTCCGAGACGTCGAGGGTGATCTGGTAGCGGGTCGTGACGCGGCCGATCGGCAGCACCGGCAGGTTCGCCCGCGTCGACTCGCCCACCCCGACGCCGCCCGCGATGTGCCGGCGCGCGGCCGAGACCACGTCGCCGAGCACGGCCGACGCCGTCTGCACGCCGCCCGCGCCGGCACCGTAGAACATGAGGTTCCCGGCGGACTCGGCCTGCACGAAGACGGCGTTGTTCGCCCCGTGCACCGAGGCGAGCGGGTGATCGCGCGGCACGAGCGCCGGCGCGACCCGCACCGAGATCGCCTCACCAGTCGGCGACTCCGCGGCGCCCTCCAGCCGCTCGCACACGGCGAGGAGCTTGATGACGTAACCGGCGCCGCGCGCGGCATCCATCACCGTTGTGTCGATCGCGGTGATGCCCTCGCGGTGCACGGCGTCGACCGGCACCGCTGTGTGGAAGGCGAGGGATGCCAGGATCGCGGCCTTCTGCGCCGCGTCGAAGCCCTCGACGTCGCCGGTCGGGTCGGCCTCGGCGTACCCGAGACGCTGCGCGTCGGCGAGGACGACGTCGAAGTCGCTGCCCTCGCGATCCATGCGGTCGAGGATGTAGTTGGTGGTGCCGTTGACGATGCCCATTATCCGCTGCACGCGGTCGCCGGCGAGCGAATCGCGCAGCGGCCGGATGATCGGGATCGCGCCGGCGACGGCCGCCTCGTACGACACGGTCGCGCCGACCTGGTCGGCGACGTCGAAGAGCTCGGAGCCGTGGGTCGCCACGAGCGCCTTGTTGCCCGTGACGACGTCGGCCCCGGAGTTGAGGGCGAGGGCGATGTACTCGCGCGCCGGTTCGATGCCGCCCATCAGCTCGATGACGATGTCGGCGCCGACGATGAGCCCCTCGGCATCCGTCGTGAAGAGCTCGCGCGGCAGGTCGGCGTCGCGCGGCGCGTCGACGTCGCGCACGGCGATGCCGACGAGGTCGAGGGCGACACCGGCGCGGTCGGCCAGCTCGTCCTGGTGCGTGAGCAGCAGGGCGGCGACCTGCGATCCCACGGAGCCGGCGCCCAGCAGGGCGACGCGGAGGCGACGGTCGTCGGTCATGCGGTCTCCTTTCGAGCCGGAGCGGCGGCGGCCCCGTCCGCGGTGACGCGGGCAGCGCCGGTCACGCCCATGTCGCGGGCGAGCAGATCGTCGATGCTCTCGCCGCGCACGATCAGGCGTGCCTCGCCGCCCGTGACGGCCACGACCGGCGGGCGCGGCACGTAGTTGTAGTTGCTCGACAGCGAGAAGCAGTACGCCCCCGTGGCGGGGACGGCCAGCAGGTCGCCGGGGGCGACGTCGCCCGGGAGGTATTCCGCGTCGACGATGATGTCGCCCGATTCGCAGTGCCGCCCGACCACCCGCACGAGCGCGGGCGCGGCGTCCGAGGAGCGCGAGGCGAGGCGGGCGGAGTACTGCGCGCCGTAGAGGGCCGTGCGCGCGTTGTCGCTCATGCCGCCGTCGACGCTCACGTACAGGCGGGTGAGCGCGTCGCTGACCTGCACGGGCTTCGTGGTGCCGACCTCGTAGAGGGTGACCCCGGCGGTGCCGACGATCGCGCGGCCGGGCTCGAACGCGAGGGCGGGCACCGGGATGCGGCGGCGCGCGCACTCGGCGGCGACCGAGGCGACGATGGCGCCGGAGAGCTCTTCGATCGGGGTCGGCGTGTCGGCGGAGGTGTAGGCGATACCGAAGCCGCCGCCGAGGTTCAGCACCGGGACCGGGCCGCCCGCGAGCAGCCGCTCATGCACGTCGAGGAGGCGGGCGGCCGACTCGCGGAAGCCGTCGACGCCGAAGATCTGCGAGCCGATGTGGCAGTGCAGGCCGCCGAAGTCGAGACTCGGCAGCTCGCGGATGCGCGCCACGACCTCCTCGGCGCGGGCGAGCGCGGTGCCGAACTTCTGGTCTTCGTGGGCCGTCGCGAGGAAGTCGTGGGTCTCGGCGTGCACGCCGCTGTTGACGCGCAGGCGCACCGACTGGCGGATGCCGCGGCGTGCCGCCTCAGCGGCGACCCGCTCGACCTCGATGTCGCTGTCGATGACGATCGAGCCGACGCCGACCTCGATCGCGCGGGCGATCTCGGCGACCGACTTGTTGTTGCCGTGGAAGCCGATGCGCGCGGGGTCGGCGCCGCCGGCGAGGGCGACGGCGAGCTCTCCCCCGGTCGCGACGTCGACGGCCAGCCCCTCGGCGACCACCCACCGCACGACCTCGGTGGACAGGAAGGCCTTGCCCGCGTAGTACACCTGCGCCGTCGTGCCGTGCTGGGCGGCGGCCTCGTCGAAGGCCGCGCGAGTACGCCGGGCGCGGGAGCGCACCTCGCCCTCGTCGAGCACGTACAGCGGCGTGCCGAACCGGGCGCGGAGGTCGCTCGCGGCGACCCCGCCGAGGACCAGCTCTCCGCTGTCGTCGCGGTGCGCGGCATCCGGCCACACGTGCGGAGCGAGGGCGTTCGCGTCATCGGGCACGATGAGCCAATCCGGCACGAGCGGACTGTCGGAAGGGGCGGACACGCGGAGGGGAACCAATCGGGGTGAAGGCCACGGGCGGGCGCTTGCGCGCCACGTGCCCGTCAGATGTGCGACAAGTCTAGGGCACCCCCGCATGCCGCCCCGCGTATGGGAAGAGCGCCCAGCGGCGCCCCCGCGAAACCGCACAATTGCACCGTTCGGGGTGCGTCAGGCGTGCACTTGTGTGTTCTCGACGCGCCGACGCGAGCGGTCAGGCGCAGGTGCCGTTCTGCTGCAGCGCGGCGTCGGTGACGATCGCACCGTCGACATCGAAGTCGGCGACCACGGTCTGCCCCGCCACGCGCACGCCCGACAGGGTGATGCCGGCCGGCAGGTACTGCGCGACGCAGACGTCCCAATCACGCACCACCGTGCGGGCGACCGCGCCGAACTGATCGACGAGCGCCTCGGCCGACACCTCGGCATCCCCCGCCTTCAGCGTGTCGGGGGTGAGCACCAACTGGCCGGCAGACGCGCTCGGCGTGAGGCCGACACCGATCGGAACGGTGAGCGCGAACAGCTGCAGATCCATCGCGACCTCGACGTGCGGCTCGGCAAGGCTGACGGTGCTCGCCGGAAAGCCGTCGACCGTCGAGAGCAGAGCCTGCAACTGCGACTGGTCGAGCGTCACCTGCGCGCTCGCACTGTCGACGGGCGCATCGCCGCGCACCGGAACGCCCGAGGCGTGCACGACGACGTCACCGCTGAGCTGACCGAACGGCACATCGGCGCTCGAGACGGTCAGTTGATCGAAGCGCCCCGAGATCAGCTGCGGCAGCACCTGACCCGGAATGTCGACGTCGATCTGCTGGTCGGCCGGCAGGTCGAGCTGCTGCACCACCTGCTCGCGGATCGTGCGCTCGACGATGCCGCGGGCGATGTACTCCCCGGCGAACCACGCACCCACGGCGAGGGCGGCGACCGCGAGCACGGCGACCAGCCACGGCCAACGGCGGTGGCGTCGAGGCGCGGGCGCCGAGGCATCCGTCTGCAGGATCCACGTCGCGCTCGGGTCGGGCAGCGGCTGGGTCGGATGCTCGTCGGCGCTCATCGGGTCACATCCGTTCGGGAGCGCTGACGCCGAGCAGGTCGAGGCCGTTGCGGAGCACCTGGCCGGTGGCGTCGTTCAGCCACAGCCGGGTGCGGTGCACGTCGTCGACGGGCGCGTCGCCGAGCGGGATGACCCGGCAGTTGTCGTACCACTTGTGGTAGAGCCCGGCGAGCTCTTCGAGGTAGCGGGCGACGCGGTGCGGCTCGCGGGTCTCGGCGGCGAAGGCGACGATGCGCGGGAACTCCTGCAGCGCGCCGAGGAGCGCCGACTCGGTCTCGTGGGTGAGCAGCTCGGGCGCGAACGCGCTCCGGTCGACGCCCGACGCGGCGGCGTTCCGGGCGACGTTGTGGGTGCGCGCGTGCGCGTACTGCACGTAGAAGACGGGGTTGTCGTTCGTGCGCTTCTGCAGCACGTCGAGGTCGATGTCGAGGTTCGAGTCGGCCGACGAGCGCGTGAGGGCGTAGCGCGCGGCATCCACACCGACGATCTCCACGAGGTCCTCCATCGTGACGATCGTGCCGGCGCGCTTGGACATGCGCAGCGGCGTGCCGTCCTTGACGAGGTTCACCATCTGGCCGATGAGGATCTGCAGGTTGACGTACGGCTCGTCGCCGAAGGCGGCCGTCATCGCCATGAGGCGCTGCACGTAGCCGTGGTGGTCGGCGCCGAGCATGATGATGCAGCGGTTGAAGCCGCGCTCGCGCTTGTCGAGGTAGTAGGCGAGGTCGCCGGAGATGTAGGCGGCGTTGCCGTCGCTCTTGATGACGACGCGGTCCTTGTCGTCGCCGAAGTCGGTCGAGCGCAGCCACGTCGCGCCGTCGGCCTCGAAGATGTGGCCCAGCTCGCGCAGCCGCGCGATCGCACGGTCGACGGCGCCGGAGGTGTGCAGGTCGTTCTCGTGGAAGTAGACGTCGAAGTCGACGCCGAACTCGTGCAGCGACTGCTTGATCTCGGCGAACATGAAGCCGACGCCGAGCTCGCGGAACGCCTCCTGCTTGGCCGCCGGCTCGAGCGCGTCGATGTCGTTCGCGCCGCCGTCGGTGTAGGCGAGCGCGACGCGACGCGCGATGTCGTCGATGTAGCCGCCGCCGTAGCCGTCCTCGGGGGTCGGGTCGCCCTGGTGCGCGGCGACGAGGCTGCGCGCGAACCGGTCGATCTGCGCCCCGTGGTCGTTGAAGTAGTACTCGCGGGTGACCTGGGCGCCCTGGCTCTGCAGGATGCGGGCGAGCGCGTCGCCGACGGCGGCCCAGCGGGTGCCGCCGAGGTGGATGGGCCCGGTGGGGTTCGCGGAGACGAACTCGAGGTTGATGATCTCGTCGCTGCGGCTGTCGTTCGTGCCGTATGCGGCGCCCGCCTCGACGATCGTCTTCGCGAGGGCGCCCGCGGCGGCGGCATCCAACCGGATGTTGATGAACCCGGGGCCGGCGACCTCGACCGACGCGACGCCGTCGGTGGCGGCGAGCGCGTCGGCGATCTCCTGCGCGAACTCGCGCGGGTTCGCGCCGACCGCCTTGCCGAGCTTCAGCGCGGCGTTCGACGCCCAGTCGCCGTGGTCGCGGTTGCGGGGGCGCTCGAGCGGGAAGTCGGCGGCGGTCAGCCCGGCGCTCGACCCCTCGCGTCGGGCCTCGGCGAGCGGGGCGATGACGGCGAGGAGGGCTTCGGCGAGGGCATCAGGATTCATAGCCCGTCAAGTCTACGGGCGCGGCGCTGAGCGCCCGCCCCGTGCGTCGAGACCGGCCGTTCGGCACCAGACCGACTGCCCGGCGGTCGGTGTCGCGCCAGACGGTCGGTCTCGGTGACGCGCGCCGGGCGCGGGCCGGTCAGGCGAGCTGGACGAGCTCGGCGAAGTCGTCGAGGGCGGGGTCGGCTGCCGCGGCGGCGGCGTCCTGCGCGGCGGCGGCCTCGGCATCCGCCACATCCCCCGGCACGACGAGGGCGTCCACGCGCATGCGCTGAAGGCCCACGTAGCCGCCGTGGTAGCTGAGGAACGCGCAGTCGGCGGCGTCGCGCCCCGTCGCGATGCGCACGAGCGAGCGACGATTGCTGAGCCGCGTCGCGTCGATGACGTACCAGCTGCCGTCGACATAGGCCTCGGCGACGGCGTGGAAGTCCATCGGGCGCAGGCCCGGCGCATAGCACGCGGCGTAGCGGGCGGGCATGTCCATCGCGCGCAGCAGCGCGATCACGACGTGCGCGTAGTCGCGGCAGACGCCCTGCCCGGTCATGAGCGTGGTCACGGCCGAATCGGTGCCCTGGCTGAGCCCGGGGGTGTACGTCGTCGAGGATGCCACGAACTCACTGACCGCGGCGATGAGGTCGAACCCCTGCAGCCCGCGGAACTGGCGCCGCGCCTGCGAGAAGACCTCGTCGGACTGGCAGTACCGGCTCGGGCGCAGGTAGGTGATGGCTTCGAGATCGCTCGTGGAGCGCTGCGCGACGTGCCCGTCGATGAGCGCCTCGTAGCGCACCTCGAGGCGTCCCGCGTCGCCCTGCAGGCGGTGCAGGCGGCTGCCGGACTGGTCGATGATCTCGGTCGGCGTGTACACGCGGTCGCCCTGACTGAAGGTCAGTTCCTCACGCAGAACGGGTGCCGGCTGGGCCGCCGCGATCTGAAAGATGAGGTCGACGGAGGCGCCCAGTTCCAGGTCGAGTTCGGCGGTCACGATGCGTTGCACCGAAGTATCCTCGCACGCCGCGGAGGCTCCGTCGCACGCCGTGTTTCGACGCCTGTTCCCGTTCCCACTCGGCGTGGCTTACCCTCGACGCATGCGGACGTCCGCCCCCTCCCCTCAGCGCTCTCTGCGGCGCCGTCGGGCGCGGGTCATGCTGGCCGTCTCCGTGGCGGTCGCGGCGGTCGCCGGAGCCGCGCTGCTGCGGCCGTGGGCGACCCCGGCCACCCCCGAGGCGGTCGTCGCGGCGGGGTCTGGCGCGGTGGCCGTGGCGACGACTCCGGAGCTGCTCGATCTCCCCGAGCATCCCACCGTGCTGATCTTCGGCGACTCGTGGACGTACGGTTCCGCAGCATCCGACCCCACCCTCGGCTACGCATATGTCGTTGCGGGAATGACCGGGTGGACGACCGTCGTCGACGGCGTACGCGGCTCGGGATATCTCAAGCCCGGGCTCGACGGCCCCGACTTCGGCACCCGCATCGCCGCGCTCGACCCGCAGCTGCAGCCCGACCTCGTGATCGTGCAGGGATCGATCAACGATCGACGCGAGCCCGTGGCGGGCTACCGCGCCGCGGTGGATGCCGCGTGGGACGCCCTCGCCGCAACCTATCCGCGCGCGCAGATCGTGGTCCTCGGCCCCGCGCCGCAGGTGCTGCCGATCGAGGCGGCCACCGAGCGCATCGACCGCGATCTCGCCGCCGCGGCCGCCGGTCGGGGCTGGTGGTACATCTCGCCGATCGGCGACGACTGGATCACCCCCGCGAACGACACCGACGTCATCGACACCGGGCTCGGGCGCGACCACCCCTCCACCGCGGGGCACCGCTACCTCGCCGAGCGCCTCGCCGCGGCAGTTCGAGCCATCTCTCGGTGATACTCTCGATCGGTACGCCTCCGTAGCTCAGGGGATAGAGCGTTGGTTTCCGGTACCAAAGGTCGCAGGTTCGATTCCTGTCGGGGGCACTTCACATCTCGTCGATGACGTCACGGTCGTAGCCGCGCGTCGCGACCCGCCGACCTGGATACACTCGCCCTGTGCGGGTGCGGCCCATCGATCTCGTCGACGTCTTCGTCTATCTGGTCGTGCTGGGCGTGTTCATCCAGCTCTTCCCGGCGGTGATCTCGGAGAGCTTCCTCGTCGCGCTCCTCACCGCGGTCCTGCTGAAGATCGTGCTCGAGGGCGTGCTGTTCGTGAAGAAGCGGATCGCGGCGCGCGTCCGGGCCCCGCGCGGGCCGTGGATGCGCGCTCAACATCGGGATGCTGCTGCTCGTGCTCCCCGCAAGCAAGCTGCTCGTGCTCGAGCTCCTCGACCTCGTGTTCGGCGACGCCGTCTACCTGGGCGGGTTCTTCCTGGTCACTCTCCTGGTGCTGACCCTCACGCTCGCCCGCGCCACCGTCCGCCGCGCGTTCATCCTCGCGGCGTAGACGAATCCCTCCCTGGGCTGATGCCCTCGCCCGCCGCGCTTCGTAGCGTCGAAGCATGGTCACCGCCAGCATCCCGTACCCCTCCGTCGCCGCACGATCCGCGCGTACGCGCACGCCGCTGCGCGACCGGGTCTCGACCGGCACCGCGACCGCACTGTCGGTCCTCGGACTGATCGGCCTCGGCGCGGTGCTCGTGCTGGGCCTGCTCGTCGTGCCGATCGCCGCGGCGATCGCGTTCGGGCCGGCGCTGCTGGCCGCCCTGTGACGCCCCCGCCGCGCAGCCTCGGAACAGCGGCGACAGTCGCTGCCGTGGAACCATGACGGCGCCCACCGCACCCGCGTGCTCCGCCCGCGTCACCGGCATCCTCCGCCGCACGCCCGCCACGATCGCGACGATCCTCGTCGTGCTCGTCGTGGGCGTGCTCTCGCGCGGGCTGTGGGAGCCGTTCGTCGAGAGCGCGGGCATGTACACGTGGGCGTACGGGCTGCCGGCCCTCGACGACGGGCGCTGGTGGACGCCGATCACGGGGACGTTCTTCGTCGTCCAGCCCCTCGTCTACATCCCGACCCTCGTGGGTCTCGGCGCGCTCGGCGCACTCGAGTACCTCCGGGGAAGCCGCATCGCCCTCGCCTACTTCTGGGTCGGGCAGCTGTTCGGCGTGTTCGCCAGCGCGCTGCTGCTGAGCCTGCTGCGCCTGTTCTCCGGGTGGACGTGGGCGCAGGAGGCCGCGAGCAGCCTCGACGTCGGGCCGAGCGCCGGCGCGCTCGCCTGCATCGCCGCGCTCGCCGGTCTCGCCCCGGCGCCATGGCGCACCCGCGGATGGATGCTGCTGCTCAGCGCCGTCATCGTGGCGGTGCTCGTGTTCGGCACCGTCACCGACCTCGAAGACCTCTGCGCGGTGCTCCTCATCCTCGTCGTCGACCGCACCCTGCGCCCCCCGCGCGCCACCCTGCGGGAGCAACGGCTCGTCGCCTTCATCGGCATGCTCGCGTTCGTCGCGATCGAGACCATCCTCGCGATCGTCCCCACCGACGGCCCGTTCGGCGGCACGGAGCCCCTCGGCGGCAGCTTCTGGTCGACGGCGATCGACGTGGTGGTCGTCGTCGTGATCGCCAACGGCCTGCTGCAGGCGCGGCGCTGGGCGTGGGTGGTGGCGATCATCCTGATGTCGATCAATGTGCTGAGCGCCATCGGTCTCGCCCTCCTCCTGCCGGTGGCCGGTGACGTCGATGTCGATGTGGACGTCGACGTGACACTCCTCGGCACGGCGGCGCTCGAGATCGGTATGGGCGCCCTATCGCTGCTCATGCTGATCTACCTCATCAGCGTGCGCGGCGCGTTCGCCCGGCACCGCCGCACGACGCTCGGCGGCGGCGCGGAACCGACCGTCGACGAGGCATCCGCCCTGCTCCGCCGGGCCGGCGGCAGCACCCTGTCGTGGATGACCACCTGGGACGGCAACGACTACTTCCGCACCTCGACGGGGATCGTCGCCTTCCAGAAGCGCGTGGGCGCGGTGATCGCACTCGCCGATCCGCTCGGCCCGGCGGAGGGACGCGCACAGTCGGTCGGCGAGTTCATCCACGCGGCCGAGCACGCGGGCCTCGTGCCGTGCTTCTTCAGCGTCGGCGAGACGGTGCGCGAGGCCGTGCCCGACACCTGGCGCTCGCTCGTCGTCGCCGACGACACGATCGTCGACCTCCCCGGCCTCGCCTTCACCGGCAAGGCGTGGAACTCGGTGCGCACCTCGATGAACAAGGCCGGCCGTGAGGACATGACCTTCCGCCTCACGCGGCTCGCCGACGAGCCGTGGGGTGTGCGCGCGCAGCTGAACGCGATCTCGGAGCAGTGGGTCGGCGACAAGGACCTGCCCGAGATGCGCTTCACCCTCGGCACGCTCGCCGAAGCCGACGATCCCGAGGTGCGCATCGCCCTCGCGATCGACCCGCACGGCACGGTCGACGGCTTCCTCTCCTGGCTGCCGATCTACGGCGACGACGGCCGGGGCGTGCGCGGCTGGACGCTCGACCTCATGCGCCGGCGCGAGGGCGGGTTCGGCCCCGTCATCGAGTACCTCATCGCCTCGTCGGCGGTGGCGTTCCGCGACGAGGGCGCCGAGTTCATGTCGCTGTCGGGGGCGCCGCTCGCCCACGAGTACCCGCCCGAGGCGAGCATGCTCGCGGCGCTCAGCGCACGCCTGTCGGACGGGCTCGCCAGCCGAGCCACGGCACGAGCAGCACGAAGAGGGCCGGGGCGGCGAGCGCGACGAGAAGCGCGGGCACGAGCGTGCGCCCGAGCGTCACGGCGGGTGCCGGGTCGGGCGCCACTCCGGCGGTCACAGCGGGCGCTGCTTCGGGCGTCGTAGCGGGCGCTGCCTCGGGCGCTGCGCCCGGCGCCCCGTCGGCGCCCAGCTCCGACTCGCGCGCCGCGTCGGCCGCCGACCGATCGTCGGCGGGGCGATCGGCGGCGGCGCTCACCCGCGCGGTTCCCGGCGGTAGACGAGGTCGCGGATCTCGCGTCCCTTCGCGATGCCCTTCCGTTCGAACGCGGTCATGACGCGTCCGTCGAATCGCGGCGCCCAGTCGCCCTCGAACGCCGGGGCGAAGTCCGCGGCATCCGCTATCACGGCGCGCATCTGCCGGGCGTAGTCCTCCCAGTCGGTCGCGAGGCGCAGCACGCCGCCGTCGCGCAGCGCCCGCGCGGCGAGCGGCGGGAATGAGGGGTCGACGAGGCGGCGCTTGTGGTGCTTGGACTTGTGCCACGGGTCGGGGAAGAAGATCCACAGTTCGTCGACGCTCGCCTCGGGCAGCAGGTGCTCGAGCACCTCGGGCGCGTTCGCCTCGACGAGCCGCAGGTTCTGCACGCCCTCGCGGGCGGCGTCGAGCATCGTGCGGGCGAGCCCCGCGCGGAAGACCTCGACGGCGAGGAAGTCGCGCTCCGGCGCCGCGGAGGCGGCGTGCACGATCGCGTGGCCCTGGCCGGAGCCGATCTCGATCACGAGCGGCGCCGTCCGGCCGTAGGTCTCGGCCGGGTCGATCCGGTTACCGGGCTCGATGCTGGTCGCCGCCTGCCCGCGCGGCACCTCGATCAAGTAGAAGCCGGCGTGCTCGGCCCAGGCGCGCTCCTGGCCGTCGCTCATCCGGCCGCTCCGCCGGACGAAGGAGACGGGCTTGTCGCGGAAGCGCGGGGTCGAGTCGGTCACTCCCCCAGGCTACCCGTGACGAATGCAGGAGATCCGGCCCGCGCGGGCGCCCTGCGGCCCCGAACGGCGCCTCCGGCGCCAGATCTCCTGCACCCGTCACGCGGGTTCGGGCCCGAGGGTCACGGCCGTCTCGGCCGGCGGCCCCGGGCGCGAGGCGGCGCTCGGCAGAGGGGCCGGCCGGCCGAGACGGGGAGGGCCGGTGGGCTGAGGCCGGGCCGCGCCAGGCGGCTGACCGGGGTACCGGTGACGAATGCAGGAGATCCGGGCCCGCAGGGGCGGCCAGGGGCCTCAACGGCGCGATCGGCGACGGATCTCCTGCGTACGTCACTCGGTGACGAAGTCGATCAGCTCCTCGACGCGTCCGAGGAGGGCCGGATCGAGGTCGCGGTAGCTCCTGACCGACCCGAGGATGCGCTGCCAGGTGCGCGCGATGTCGGCCTGGTCGCGGGCGGGCCAGCCGAGCGCCCGGCTCACCCCGACCTTCCACTCGATGCCGCGCGGCACATCGGGCCAAGCCGCGATGCCGAGCGAAGACGGGCGCACGCACTGCCAGACGTCGATGTGCGGGTGCCCCACGATCCGGAGGTGCGCGCCGTGCGGCCCCCGCTCGACGGCCTGCGCGATGCGCGACTCCTTCGACCCCGGGACGAGGTGATCGACGAGCACGCCGTAGCGCCGCCCGGGCCCGGGCGGCTCCGCGCGGAGCAGGTCGTCGAGCAGGTCGACACCCTGGAGATACTCGACGACGACACCCTCCACGCGCAGGTCGTCACCCCAGACCTTCTCGACCAGTTCGGCGTCGTGACGACCCTCGACGAGGATGCGCGACGCGCGCGCGACGCGCGCCCGGGCCTCCGGCGCGGCGAACGAACCCGAGGCGGTGCGGCGGGGCGCGCGGGCACCGCCCGGCCCGCCCGACGCGGGGTTCGGCGGCCCGAGCAGCACGGGCTCGCCGTCGATGAGGAACCCGCCACCGAGCGGGAAGAGGCGGCGCTGACCGCGGCGGTCCTCGAGTTCGACGGTGCCCGACTGCACGCGGGTGACGGCGCCGCAGAAGCCGTCGCCGGCGACCTCGACGACCGTACCCGGGTCGGCCGGAACGGATGCCACCACCCGCCGCCCGGCATCCCGCCACCCTGCGGCGAGCACATCGCCGCCGTACCTGTCGATCCCGTCGTGAACCATCTCGCCTCCGAATCCGACACGCTACCTGCCACGGGCCGCCCGGCCCGGCAGCGACGCCCCGATCGCACCGCCCCCGTCCGCGGCATCGCCAGCGCGGCTCGGCACGCGGCCCCGCCCGACGCAGCCCGACCCCGCGCCACGCCGACGCGGCACGCGGCCCAACCCGGCGGGGCATTGCGGGGCACGACCCGGCGGCCCGACCCGGCCCGGCACGGCCTGGCGACACGGCCCGACCCGGCCCGGTCGGGCGGCCCCGCCCGATCCCGCCCGACCCGGGCGCATAGCCGATTCCCATGCCGCGACCTATCGCCTCATACGCGGCCCGGCATAGGATCGGTAGGAGGCCGTCGCGAAGGTCTCGCGAAGGAGGGGGTGCGCCATGCGCACGCGTCTGATGCTGGCTCTGACCGCCGCTGTCGCGATCGTGCTCGGGGGCGCGGGCGCAGCCCTCGCCACCGCGCCGGTGACGCTGGGCGCAACGCGCGTGCTGGACGAGTCGGGGGTGCTGAGCGCCTCGCAGACCTCGAGCGTCGAGAAGGAGCTCGACTCCCTCTCCACCACCTCGGGCGTCGACCTGTGGGTCGTCTACGTGCCGACCTTCACCGACCCGACGAGCCCCGAGGGATGGGCGAACGCGACGGCCGAGGCGAACGGCCTCGGCCCCAACCAGTACCTCCTCGCGGTCGCCACCGACGGCCGCCAGTACTACCTGTCCGGCTACTCGCAGGGACCCGTGAGCGAGGATCAGCTTCGCCAGATCGAGCAGCAGCGGGTGCGGCCCGCCCTCGCCTCCGGCGACTGGGCGGGAGCCGCCACGGCGGCCGCAGCCGGCCTGGCCGACGCGGTGAAGGGCGGCTCGGGAGGAACTGGCGGCTCCGGCGGCTCCGGCGGCGCCCTCGCGCCGATCCTTCTGGTCCTCGTCCTCGTGGCGCTCGCGGCGCTCGTCATCTGGATCGTCGTGCGCTCCCGCCGCAAGAGGACCCCCGCCGTGGCGGGCGGACAGGGCGGTGTCGGTGGCGCGATCGGCGCGGATGCCCCGCAGGACCCGCTCGCCCAGGTGTCCACCGACGAACTGCGCCGCCGGGCCGCGTCGGCGCTCGTGCAGACCGATGACGCGATCAAGACGAGCGAGCAGGAGCTCGGCTTCGCCCGCGCGCAGTTCGGCGACGCCGCGGCCGCGGAGTTCGAGCAGGCGCTGACGGATGCCAAGGCATCCCTCGACCAGGCCTTCGAGTTGCAGCAGCGGCTCGACGACTCCACCCCCGACTCCGAGGCCGACGTGCGCGCCTGGAACGCGCAGATCATCGACCTGTGCGAGCGGGCGAACGCCGGTCTCGACGAGAAGGCGAAGGCGTTCGACGAGTTGCGCCAGCTCGAGCAGAATGCCCCCGACGCGCTCGCCCGCGTGCAGGCGCTGCGCCAGACGGTCGCCGCCGCGCAGGATCAGAGCGCGAGCGCGCTCGCCGCGCTCCAAGGCGCGTACGCCCCGGCCGCCCTCGCGACGATCGCCGACAACCCCGTGCACGCCGCGACCGACCTCGCCTTCGCCGACGAGCAGCTGGCCGCCGCGCAGCAGGCGATCGCCGCCGGCGACTCGGCGGCCGCCGCCGTCAGCATCCGCGCCGCCGAGGACGCCGTGGCGCAGGCCGACCTGCTGCACACCGCCGTGGGCACCCTCGCCGCCGACCTCGGCAAGGCCGAGACCGACGCCGCCGGCCTCATCGCCGACATCGAGCAGGACATCGCGACCGCGAGCGGCCTGCCCGACACCGATGGGCGCCTCGCCGGGGTGATCGCGACGACCCGCGGACAGGTGGATGCCGCGAAGGCGCTCCTCGCCGGATCGGCCAAGCAGCCGCTCGCCGCCCTGCAGAACCTCGACGCCGCGAACACGCAGATCGACGCGACGCTCGCCGGGGTGCGCGACGCGCAGGCGCAGGCGCAGCGCGCTGGCCAGCAGCTGAACGCCCTGATGACGCAGGCCCAGGCGCAGGTGTCGACGGCAGAGGACTTCATCACCTCGCGGCGCGGAGCGATCGGCGCCGAGGCGCGCACGCGGCTCGCCGAGGCGGGCGCCTCGCTCGTGCAGGCCCGTCAGCTGCAGCAGACCGACCCCGCCGCCGCGCTCCCCTACGCCCAGCGCGCGAACGACCTCGCCGCTCAGGCGATCCAGTACGCGCAGAACGACGTCGGCGCCTTCTCGGGCGGCGGCATGTTCGGCGGCGGCGGAAGCGGCGGCGGCGGCAACGTGATGGGCGCCGTGCTCGGCGGCATCCTCATCAACTCGCTGCTGGGCGGCGGTCGTGGCGGTGGCGGCGGTATGTTCGGCGGTGGCGGGTACGGAGGAGGAGGCGGCTACGGCGGCGGCAGTCGGGGCGGTGGCATGGGCCCCGGCAGCTTCGGCGGCGGCGGCACCCGCAGCCGGCGCGGAGGCGGCCGCTTCTGACTCCTCCTCCCGCGCCCGCCACGAACGCCCGCGGCATCCGAGCCCCGACCTCCCACACCCACCGACACCCCCAGTTCCCGTTAGGAAAGGAAAACCGATGGCAAAGCAGTCCATCTTCGGCCGAATCTCGACGCTCGTGAAGGCGAACGTCAACGCGATGCTCGACTCCGCCGAAGACCCGCAGAAGATGCTCGACCAGCTCGTCCGCGACTACACGAACAACATCGCCGACGCCGAATCGGCCATCGCCGAGACGATCGGGAACCTGCGCCTGCTCGAGCGCGACCACGAGGAGGACGTCAAGGCCGCCGCCGAGTGGGGCAACAAGGCGCTCGCCGCGAGCCGCAAGGCCGACGAGCTGCGCCGGGCCGGCAACACGACCGACGCCGACAAGTTCGACAACCTCGCCAAGATCGCCCTGCAGCGTCAGATCAGCGAGGAGAACGAGGCGAAGGCGCTGGCCCCCTCGATCGCCGCGCAGACCGAGGTGGTCGACAAGCTCAAGGACGGCCTCAACGGCATGAAGCAGAAGCTCGTCGAGCTGAGGTCGAAGGCCTCCGAGCTCATGGCGCGGCAGAAGAGCGCCGAGGCGCAGAACAAGGTGCACGACGCGGTCCGGTCGATCGACGTCATGGACCCGACGAGCGAGATCGGCCGCTTCGAAGACAAGGTGCGCCGCCAGGAGGCGCTCGCGGCGGGCAAGGCCGAGATCGCGGCATCCTCGCTCGATGCGCAGTTCAACCAGCTGGAGGACGTGGGCGAGCTCACGGAGGTCGAGGCGCGCCTCGCGGCGCTGAAGGCCGGCGCGCCCGCCCCCGCGATCGAGCAGTAACCACCCCGCCACCACGCCGAGAAACCACTCCCGTGTCGAGAAACCACGCCCGCCGCGGTTTCTCACGCGCGGAGTGGTTTCTCGCGTGCGGGCGCTGTGCGGGAGGATGACCCCATGACGCGTTTCCTCATCGTGCCGCAGTGGCAGGGGTCGCCCGCTGCGCGGGCGATGCACCTCGTCGACGGCGCCGAGGCGATCGCCGGCGACCTGCCGCGCGCTCGCACGGTGCGGGTCGAGGTGCCGACCTCGGCCGGCGAGGCGCTCGACACGGGCATCCGGCGCTACAGCGCGCTCTCGCGCACCGCCGACGCGGTGAGGGATGCCCTGGCCGCGGGCGCCCCCGACACGCGCACGCCCGAGGGCTCGACGCCCGCCGCCGACCTCGACGCCGCGGCCGCGCCGACCGAAGCGGCCGCCCCGGCCGAGCCGGCGCTCGTGGTCGGCGGCGACTGCGGCGTCGCGGTGCCGGCGATCGCCCACGCCGCCGCGGCGCACGATCGCCTCGCGGTGGTCTGGTTCGACGCGCACGGCGACCTGAACTCGCCCGCCTCCTCGCCCTCGGGCGCGTTCGCGGGCATGGCCCTGCGCGCCGTGATCGACGACCTGCCGCTCCCGTCCGGCGGGCCGATCGTGCCTGCCGAGCGGGTGATCCTCGCCGGAGCGCGGGAGCTCGACGACGCCGAAGAGACGGCCGCGATGGATGCCGGTGTGCTGCGCCTCTCCGTCGAAGACCTCGACGGCCCCGAGCGCCTCGCCGACGCGGTCGCGGCGACGGGTGCCACCGCCCTCTACATCCACGTCGACCTCGATGTGCTCGACCCTGCCGTGATCTCCGGCGTCGGCCTGCCGGTGCCGTTCGGGCTGTCGCTCGACGCGCTGCTGCGCTCGATCGCCGCCGCCCGCGCCCGCGTGCCGCTCGTCGGCGCGTCGATCGCGGGATTCGCTCCGGCCTCTCCGGCCGCCGCCGTCGACGACCTCGGCACGATCCTGCGGGTCGTCGGGGCGCTCGCGTGATCGCCCGCCCCCCGGCGGGCTGGCGACAGCGCGCCGAACGCGCCGTCGCACGCGGCGAGGCGATCGACGCCTGGATCCCGTCCGTCATGCTCGACTCCCCCATCAGCATCCTCGGCTACGCGTGGGGCACCGCCGTCGGCTGGGTGTGGGGCGGCCTGTGGTCGACCGGTCCGGTGACGCGCCGCGCCGGGCTGTGGGTGTTCACGGGCCTGCCGAACTGGGCGTTCGGCCGCGGCGGCGTGTGCGTGGGCGGCTGCTACCTCACCGGATCGGCGCCGGTCACCGACACCGTGCTACGACACGAGGCCGTGCACGCGCGGCAGTGGCGGCGGTACGGATTCCTCATGCCCCTGCTCTACCTCGTCGCCGGCCGCAACCCGCTGACGAACCGGTTCGAGATCACCGCCGGGCTCGAAGACGGCAGCTACGTGCCGCGCGGCAGCTGAACGGAGCCCAAGCCAAGCCGACCGGCAGCGCAGCGCGGCAGATGCCGGCGCCGCGACCCCCGGTCAGCGCGCGGCGGCGAGTCCGAAGCGCTCGGGCGTGTGCACGGCGCTCGCCTCGATGCCGAGGGCGCCGGTCAGGTGGTCGAAGATGTCGGCCGTGCCGAGGAAGCCGCCGAGCAGGTGGATGCGGGTGCCGCCCGCGCACGTGTCGTCGGCGCAGAGCATCTCGTCGGCCCACGCCGTCACGGCGCGCGCGAGAGCCTGTCCGGGGGCGCAGGCGCGGCCCGTTCCGGGATCGCCGGTGCGCTGCGAACGGTCGAGCCACGTCACGATCATGCGGGCGGGCACGGCGAGATCGAACACGTACGAGGCATCCGGCACCTCGATGAACACCCGACCGGTCGAGCAGATCGGCAGGGTCGCGATGAGCGTCTCGAGCTCGACCAGCGAGGTCTCGTCGGCGGTGATCAGCTGCTGCACGCGCGCATGACGGGATGCCTTGCAGGCGGTGGCGTCGTGGGCGACGGCGTGTTCGGTCAGCGTGGTCATGATGCTTTCACTATACTCCCCGTTTAGGCGAGCCTTACCTCGCCTGCCCCGATTCCGCCGCAGATACTCAGCCTGCAATGAGCACGCGGCGGAGCTCGGCGAGCTCGTCGTCGCGCACGCCCTGCGCGCGCAGATAGTCGGCGGGCGAGCCGTAGCGCGCATCGAGCTCGTCGAGGAGGCCGCTCATCACGGGCGCCGGCGACCGGGTCGCGAGCTCGTCGAGGTGGCGCGCCTGCGGATGGGCGGCGCGAAGGTACGCGAGCACGCGGGCGTTGCGCGCCGGCGGCAGTAGCGCCTCGGTGCGGGCGTAGTCGTCGACGACGGCCGCGCGCTCCACCCCGACGGCGGCGAGCATGAGCGCCACCGCGACGCCGGTGCGGTCCTTGCCGACGGTGCAGTGCACGAGTACCGGCTGCGTCTCGAGCACGGCGCGCACCACCTCGACAAGGCGTTCGGCGCCGGTGTCGACGAGCGCGCGGTACATCTCGGAGAGCGGCACGTCGTCGACGAAGAACGATGCCGCCGACCCGAGGAAGAGCGGTGCGCGCAGCGTCTCGACCTCGAGCCCGTCGAGGCGGCTCGGCTCGAGCGCCACTTCGTCGTCGGCGCGCAGGTCGACGACACGGCGGAGGCCCAACGCGGCGAGCGCCGTGCGCCCGTCACCGGTGAGGCGGGCGAGGTTTCCGGAGCGGAAGAGGACGCCGCTCCGCGTGACGCCCGACGCCGCCGGGAGGCCGCCCACGTCGCGGAGGTTCAGCGCGCCGCCCACCGGCAGACCCGCGGGGGTCATGACGTCGCGCTCGGGGCCCGCTCCCCTCGGCGCGGCGGCACGGGGTACTTTCCGGCGATCGTGATGCGGTTGAAGGCGCCGATCGAGACGAGCAGCCAGCTGAGGGCGACGTACTCCTCCTCGGTGAAGATGCCGCAGACGTGGTCGTACAGCTCGTCGGAGACGCCCTCCTCGTGGATGTAGACGTAGCTCTCGGCGAGTTCGAGGGCGGCCCGCTCGCGCGCGCTGAAGACGCCCGACTCGCGCCAGACCGCGATCTGGGCGATCTCGTCGGCGGTGAGGCCGGCCGCGACGCCGCGGTCGACGTGCACCCGCACGCAGTAGGCGCAGCCGTTGAGCTGCGACGTGTGGATGAGCGCGATCTCCTTCAGCCGGTCGTCGATCCCCGCCTCGGTCGCGAGGGTGCCGACCGTCTGCGAGAACGCCTCCAGTGCGTCGTAGGCGGGCCGGGCCGAACGGGAGAGGTGCACGCGTCGCTCTGTGGTCATGCGCCCACCCTATTGCGCCCGCACCGCGCAACGGCGAGCGGGACGCGGCGGCCGCGCGTGCACCACAATGGCGGGATGGATGCCGAGTTCCCCTATCTCTCCGCCCAGGCCGCCGAGCTCGGCGTCACCGCCCCGCCCGCCCGGCGGCTGAGCTTCGCACTGCCGGACGGCCGCACCGTCAGCGCGCTGCAGTACGGCGACGCCGCCTCGGGCACCTTCCCCTCCCCTGTCGTCACCTTCCTGCACGGCGCGGGCCTCAACGCCCACACCTGGGACACGACCGTGCTCGCCCTGGGTCTTCCCGCCCTCGCCCTCGACCTGCCCGGCCACGGCGACTCGTCGTGGCGGGACGACGCCGCCTACGTCGGGGCGACGCTCGCCGCCGACATCGCCCCGGCGATCGCGGAGTGGACGGATGCCCCGCAGGTGCTGGTCGGCCAGTCGCTCGGCGGACTCACCGCCGCTGCCCTCGCGGCCACGCATCCCGAGCTCGTCCGCGCACTCGTGATCGTCGAGATCACCCCCGGCATCGACCCGAACGGCGACGCCGCGCAGATCGGAGCGTTCTTCGCGGGGCCCACCGACTGGGCGAGCCGCGACGAGCTCGTCGACCGCGCCCTCGCCTTCGGGCTCGGCGGCACGCGCGAGGCGGCGACGCGGGGCGTCTTCCAGAACTCCCGCGTGCGGTCCGACGGCCGGGTGGAGTGGAAGCACCATTTCGCGCACCTCGCGAACGCCCTCGCCGCCGACCCCGCCGCCGCGGCGAGCGCCGAGGCGCAGCAGCAGGCGATCCGCGGCGCGCTGTCGGCCTCCGGCTGGGACGACCTCGCCGCGGTCACCGTGCCGATCACGCTCGTGCGCGGCGAGCGCGGCTTCGTCACCGAGGGCGACGCGGCCGACTTCGTGGCGCGCGTGCCGCAGGCATCCGTCCTCACGGTGCCTTCGGGTCACAACGTGCAGGAGGAGCTGCCAGCCCCGCTCGCGGCTCTCGTCTTCGACATCGCCGACGCGTGAGCGGACCGGCCGTCCGGCGAGCGAGAACGCGCGATTCGGCGACCCGTGCGACGGGGCGCGACGAACCGTGTGACAGATCGTGACCGACGCCGCGGCCGATCATGACCGGGGCACCGCGCCGGAAGCCTAGGCTGTAAGGCGCACTCGAGTCTGCGGACCGGCGCCCACAGCATCTTCGCGCCCGTCCGCCCTGCGAAAGGAACCCCCTCACATGCTTCGCCGCACCACCGTCGCTGCTGCCGCGCTCCTCGCGGCCGGCGCCCTGCTGCTCAGCGCCTGCACCGGCGGCACGTCGCCGTCGCCCACCTCGTCGGGCGGGTCCGCCGACCCGGATGCCTCGATCGCGGTGCGCCTCGTCGCCGAGCCCGGCAACCTCGACATCCGCGAGACCGCGGGCGCCGCGCTCGACCAGATCCTGATCGACAACGTGTACCAGGGCCTCGTCTCGCGCACCCCCGACCAGGAGATCGTCGACACCCTGGCATCCAGCCACGACGTCTCGGCCGACGGCCTCACCTACACCTTCACCCTGCGCGAGGGCGTCACCTTCCACAACGGCGAGGAGCTCACCCCCGCCGACGTCGTGTGGTCGCTGCAGCAGGTCAAGGACAACGCCTCGTACCGCGACTCGGCGCGCCTCGAGCGCGTCAGCTCGATCGCCGCGAATGGGCAGGACATCGTGCTGACCCTCAGCGAGCCCGACTCGACGCTGCTATGGAACCTCACCGGCCGCGCCGGGCTCGTCTTCAAAGAGGGAGACACGACCGACCGCAAGACGGCCGCCAACGGCACCGGCCCCTACGCCCTCGCCGACTGGAAGCAGGGCGACTCGATCACCCTGAAGCGCAACGACGCCTACTGGGGCGACAAGGCGAAGGCGGCCGAGGTCGTGCTCGACTTCATCCCCGACACGCAGGCCGCACTCAGCGGCGCGCTCGCGGGCGAGCTCGACGTGCTGACCGGGTTCGACGCGAACCTCAAGGACCAGGTCGAGGCGAACGGCGACTTCGCGCTCGTGCTCGGCAAGTCGACCGACAAGGGCCTGCTCGCGATGAACTCGACGAAGGGGCCGCTCGCCGACAAGCGCGTGCGCCAGGCGATCCGTCAGGCCATCGACAAGGAGTCGATCGTCGCGGCGCTCGGCGCCGGACAGACGCAGTACGGTCCGATCCCCGAGCTCGACCCCGGCTACGAGGACCTCGAGTCGACGGCGCCGTTCGACCCGGCCGCAGCCAAGAAGCTCCTCGCCGAGGCGGGCGCCGAGGACATCACGCTGAACCTCACGATCCCCGCGTTCTACGGCTCGACCGTGTCGCAGATCCTCGTGTCGAACCTGCACGACGTCGGCATCACGCTGAAGGTCGACAACGTGGAGTTCCCCACCTGGATCAGCGACGTCTACACGAACAAGGACTACGAGCTGAGCTTCGTGCTGCACACCGAGGCCCGCGACTTCGAGAACTGGGCGAACCCCGACTACTACTTCACCTACGACAACCCGAAGGTGCAGGATCTCTACGCGCAGTCGACGCGTGCCACCGACCCCGACACGTCGGCCGACCTGCTGAAGCAGGCCGCGAAGATCGTGGCCGAGGACCAGGCCGCCGACTGGCTGTACAACGGGGCATCCGTCGTCGCCGTCGGCACCGACATCACCGGTTTCCCGTCGGTCAACGTCAACGAGCGCATGAACCTGGCCGAGCTGGCCACGTCTCAGAGCTAGCAGACGGGTGATCCGCTACGCGCTGACGCGGCTGGCCCTGCTGCTGCTGGGCCTGTTCGTCGCCAGTGCGCTCATCTTCATGACCCTGCGGGTTCTCCCCGGCGATGTGGCCCAGCTCATCGCCGGGGTGAACTCCACCCCCGACCAGGTCGCCGCCATCCGCGACCGGCTGGGCCTCGACGACCCGCTGCCGGTGCAGTACGCCGCGTGGATCGGCGGGGTGCTGCAGGGAGACCTCGGCTCGTCGCTGCTCACCGGATCGTCCGTCGCCGACGAGCTCGTGCAGAAGGGGCAGGTCACGATCCCGCTCGGTCTCATGGCGATGACGATCGCGATGCTCGTCGCGTTGCCGTTCGGCGTGATCTCGGCGATGCGCCGCGGCCACGCCGACGGCACCGCGCTGAACGTCACCGCGCAGACCCTCGCCGCCGTGCCGGTCGTCTGGGCGGGCATGATGCTCGTCGTCGTCTTCGCGGTGTGGCTCGGCTGGCTGCCCGCGCAGGGATTCCCGCGCAGCGGGTGGTCGGACCCCGGCCTCGCGTTCCGCTCGCTGCTGCTCCCCGCGATCACCATCGGCGTGATCGAGGGCGCGATGCTCATGCGCTTCGTCCGCTCGGCGACGCTGCAGGCGACGGGGCAGGACTTCGTGCGCACCGCCGCCGCGAAGGGGCTCACCCGCAATCAGGCGCTCGTGCGGCACGGCCTGCCCACCGTGGGGCTGTCGATCATCACGGTGCTCGGTCTGCAGGTGGCCGGCATCATCGTCGGCTCCGTCGTGATCGAGCAGCTGTTCAGCCTGCCCGGCATCGGACGGATGCTCGTCGCCGATGTCGGCAACCGCGACCTGCCCAAGGTGCAGGGCGAGCTGCTCGTGCTCACCGGGTTCGTGCTGGTCGTCGGGTTCGTCGTCGACCTCGTGCACCGGGTCATCGACCCGCGGCAGCGGGAGGCGGAGTGATGGTCCGGCGGCGCGCGCAGACCGGTCGCACCGGCGACCGTCCCTCGTGGTTCGCGCGGCTCTGGTCGCTGTCGACGGGCCGCTTCGGCATCATCGTCGTGGCCGTGACCGCGCTCACCGCGCTCGTCGCACGGTTCTGGACGCCGTTCGACCCGCAGCGGGTCGACGTCGCCAATCGTTGGGATGCCCCGGGCATCCCGCACCTGCTCGGCACCGACGGATCGGGGCGCGACATCCTCAGCCTCCTCATGGCCGGAGCGCGCACCACCGTGTGGGTCGCGCTCGGCGCCGGCGTCGTGGCGACCCTCCTGGGGCTGCTGCTCGCGGCGCTCGGCGCGCTGACCACCCGGTGGGTGCGCGAGTCGGTCGCGGTGCTCGTCGACATCCTGATCGCCTTCCCGGTGCTCCTCATCGCGATGATGCTGTCGTCTGTGTGGGGCGGCTCGCTCTGGGTCGTGATCGTGTCGGTCGGCATCGGCTTCGGCGTGAACATCGCCCGCGTCACGCGGCCCGAGCTCCGCCGCGTGCTGCACAGCGACTTCGTGCTGGCGGGGCGCGCGTCGGGCCTCACGCCCGTGCAGAACCTGTGGCGGCACCTGCTGCCCAACGTCGCACCGGTGTTCATCGTGCAGCTGTCGTGGGGCATGGCCGTGGCGGTGCTCGCCGAGGCGGGCCTCAGCTACCTCGGCTTCGGCGCGCCGGCGACCGAGCCGAGCTGGGGGCTCCTCCTGAAAGACCTGCAGACCTACATCTCGGTGCATCCGCTCACCGTCGTCTGGCCGGGGCTCGCGATCACGCTGACGGTGCTCGGTCTCAACCTGCTGGGCGACGGACTGCGCGAGGCGACCGACCCGACCCTCTCGCGCCGCACCCGCACGACCCGCTCCGACATCCCGCAGCCGGCGGTGGTCTCGTGAGTCTCGAGGTGCGCGATCTCGTGGTCGAGCTGGACGGGAGCCGCGTCGTCGACGGGGTCTCGTTCGACGTGCCCGACGGCGCGCGAGTCGGGCTCATCGGCGAGTCGGGATCGGGCAAGTCGCTCACCGCGCTCGCGATCCTCGGACTCCTGCCCGAGGGCGCGACGGCCTCGGGGAGCGTGCGGTGGGACGGCCGCGAGCTGATCGGACTGCCCGACCGCGAGCTGGCGACCCTCCGCGGCGACGAGATCGGCATCGTCTTCCAAGAGCCGCGCACCGCCCTCAACCCCGTGCGCACCGTCGGACGGCAGATCGGCGAGTCGATCCGCATCCACGAGGGCGCCTCGCGGCGCGAGGCGTCCCGCCGCGCCGTCGCCGAGGCCGCGCGGGTGCGCCTGCCCGACCCCGAGCAGATCGTGAAGCGCTATCCGCACCAGCTCTCCGGCGGACAGCGGCAGCGGGTCGCGATCGCGATGGCGCTCGCCTGCCGGCCGCGCCTGCTCATCGCCGACGAGCCGACCACCGCGCTCGACGTGACGATCCAGGCCGAGATCCTCGACCTGCTGAACGGTCTCGTCGCGCGGGACGGCATGTCTCTCGTGTTCATCACGCACGACCTGGCCGTGCTCTCGCAGGTCGCGACCCACGCCGTCGTGCTCGACGAGGGACGCGTCATCGAGCACGGACCGCTGTCGCGCCTGCTCACCGCCCCCGCCTCGCCGATCACGCAGGGGCTGCTGCGCGACGCGACCGCGACGCTCTGGAAGCCGGGAGGCCTCGCATGACGCCCGACGTGGAGCCCGTCGAGCCGGTCGGGCCCGGCGGCCTTGGCGACTCGGGGTTCGACGACGTGCTCGTCCGGGGGCGCGGACTCGGGCGCACGTTCCGCCAGCGCGGCACCGGTCTGTTCGAGCGCTCCCGCACGACGACGGCCCTCGACGACGCCGACATCGATGTGCGCACGGGCTCGGCGCTGGGCATCATCGGCGAGTCGGGGTCGGGCAAATCGACGCTCGTCCGCATCCTGCTGGGGCTCGACGCCCCGACCTCGGGCACCGTCACCTTCGACGGCCGACCGGTCGACGCGCGCGCCGGCGCCCGCTCGCTGCACTGGCTGCGACGCGAGACCGGGATCGTGTTCCAGGACCCGTACGCGTCGCTCGACCCGCGCATGAGCATCGGCCGGATCGTCGGCGAGCCGCTGTGGGCGCTCGGCGTGCTCACGCCGGGCGCGGAGCGGCGCGCGCGCGTGCGCGAGGTGCTGGAGGACGTGGGCCTCGAGGCGGAGATGGCGACCCGCTACCCGCACGAGTTCTCCGGCGGTCAGCGGCAGCGGATCGCCCTCGCCCGGGCGATCGTGCACCGGCCGCGCCTGCTCGTCGGCGACGAACCGCTCTCGGCGCTCGATGTCACAGTGCGGGCGCAGGTGCTCGAGCTCCTGCGCGACCTGCGCCGCACGCAGGGGTTCACGCTCGTGATGGTGTCGCACGACATCGGTGTCGTGCAGAGCCTCTGCGACGAGGTGATCGTGATGAAGGACGGCCGCATCGTCGAGGAGGGGCCGACCGAGAAGGTGCTGCTCGCGCCGCAGGTCGCGTACACGCGGCGGCTGCTGGCATCCATCCCGGTCATCGAGCCGGGCCGGGACCCGAGCGCCGGCTGAGCCCGGCGGGTGTCGGCGACGGGGCGTAGGGTGACGCCATGTACGCGATCGTTCCGCCGTACCTGCTCGCACGGCTCGCCGACGCCGAGTCGCCGCACCTGGCCGTCGCCGCCGAGGCGGCCCGGGCGACCCTCGCCACGCCGCGGGTCTACCACCCCACGCGGGCGAATCTCGATGTGACGGTCGAGGGCGAGGCGCTCGTGTTCGAGGGGTCGCCCGCCCCCGACCGGGTGATCTCCGACGCGCAGCACCGCGAACAGCTGCCCGGGGTGCGCGTGCGCGGCGATGACGATCCCGCCACCGGCGACGCCGCGGTCGACGAGGCCTTCGACGGCCTCGGCGAGACGTTCGACTTCTTCTGGGATGCCGTCGCCCGGGAATCCATCGACGGCGCCGGCGGCGCGCTCGCGGCCACCGTGCACTACGGCGAGAAGTACGACAACGCGTTCTGGAACGGCGAGCGGATGGTGTTCGGCGACGGCGACGGCGAGGTGTTCACGGGGTTCACCGGCTCGATCAGCGTCATGGCGCACGAGCTCGGCCACGGCGTCGTGGAGCACTCCGGCGGCCTCGAGTACTCCGGGCAGTCGGGGGCGCTCAACGAGTCGGTCGCCGACGTGTTCGGCGCCCTCACCGAGCAGCATGTGCGCGGCCAGACCGCGGCGGAGGCGTCGTGGCTGATCGGCGCGGGCATCTTCACCCCGGCGGTGCAGGGCGTGGCGCTGCGGTCGATGAAGGCGCCCGGCACCGCGTACGACGACGACGTGCTCGGCCGCGACCCGCAGCCCGCGCACGTGCGCGACTACGTCGAGACCACCGAGGACAACGGGGGCGTGCACATCAACTCGGGCATCCCGAACAAGGCGTTCCACCTCGTCGCGGTCGCGCTCGGCGGCCACGCCTGGGAGCGGGCGGGCCGCATCTGGTACCTCACGGTGACGGGCGGCTCGCTGCCCCGCACCGCCGACTTCGCCCGGTTCGCCGAGGCGACCGCACAGGTCGCCGCCGCGGAGTACGGTGAGGACTCGGAGGAGGCCGCCGCCGTGCGCACCGCGTGGAGCGCCGTCGGCGTGACGAACGGTGGCGCAGCAGCCCGACGACGGACCCGGTGACGCGGGCGTCTCGCGCGACGCGGGTGGTCCCGCGGTCGCCGTGACGGTCGTGCGCTCGGGCGGCCTGGCCGGGATGCGCCGGAGGTGGGTGGTCGAGGCGGATGCCTCGGACGCCGATCCCTGGATCGCGCTCGTCGAGGGCTGCCCGTGGGACGACTGCGCGGCGGATCCGCCCGGCGCGGCCGGCGCGGCGGCCACTGGATCGGCCACCGCAGGATCCGCCGGTGCCGACCGGTTCGCGTACAGCGTCAGCGCGACCGTCCCCGGCGCGACGCGGCATGCGGAGCTCGCCGAGTCGGACGCGTCGGGCGCGTGGCGCGAGCTGATCGACGCCGTGCACGAGGCATCCTCACCGACCCCCAGCCGCTGAGCGCGCCGGTCACCGCGCCGCCGGTCAGTCCTCGGCGTCTGCGCGCCGGCCGAACAGCCGCCGCTTCTGCTTCACCGGCTTCAGCTGCTTCTGCAGGTAGATCGTGCCGAGCCAGCGGCCGAACTTGAACCCCACGCGGCCCATCCGGCCGACCTCGACGAAGCCGAGCTTCTCGTGCAGCGCGATCGACGATTCGGCGCCCTTGTCGCTGATCACCGCGACCATCTGGTGGATGCCCGCCGCCTCGCTCGCCGCGATGAGCGCCTCGAGCAGTGCGCGGCCGAGGCCCTTCCCCGTCGCCGCCTGTCCGAGGTAGATCGAGTTCTCGACGCTGTAGCGGTACGCCGACTTCGACGACATGGGCTGCACGAGCGCGTAGCCGAGCACCTGGCCCGACGGCGACTGTGCGACGAGGAACGGCATGCCGAGCCTGCGCAGGTGCGCGATCTTCTCGCGCCACTGCGCGAGGGTCCACTTCTTCTCGTCGAAGGTGACGACGGAGTTCGTCACGTAGTGGTTGTAGATCTCCCGGATGTCGGGGACGTCCGCGTCGCGGACCGGGCGGATCTCGTAGGAGAACGGGCGCTCGTTCTCGGCGCGGCGCAGGTGCGCCGGCAGCCGTCGACGCGTCTTCTCGTACTCCTCCTCCAGCATGCGCGTCAGCCTACGCCGCCGGCATCGGTGCCATCCGCAGCGGCGATGCCGCCGGCATCCACGTGCCAGTCGACCTCGGGCGCGCCCTGCTCGACGAGCAGCGCGTTCGCCCGCGAGAACGGGCGCGAGCCGAAGAACCCGCGGCTCGCCGACAGCGGCGACGGATGCGCCGACTCGATGATCGGGACGTCGCCGAGCAGGGGTCGCAGGTTCGCGGCATCCCTTCCCCACAGGATCGCGACGAGCGGCCCGCCGCGGGCGGCCAGGGTGCGGATCGCGTGCTCGGTGACCTTCTCCCAGCCCCAGCCGCGGTGCGAGGCGGGGGCGCCCGGCGCAACGGTCAGCACGCGGTTGAGCAGCATGACGCCCTGATCGCTCCACGCCGACAGGTCACCGTGCGGGGCGGGCGGGATGCCGAGGTCGCTCTCGAGCTCGCGGTAGATGTTGCCGAGGCTCCGCGGCAGCGGGCGCACGTGCGCGTCGACGGCGAACGACAGGCCGATCGGATGCCCCGGGGTCGGGTACGGGTCCTGTCCCACGATCAGCACGCGCACCCCGTCGAGCGGCCGGGCGAACGCCCGCAGCACCCGGTCGCCGGCCGGCAGGTAGGCGCGCCCCGCCGCCGTCTCGGCGCGCAGCCGCTCGCCGAGCGCGGCGATGTCGGGGGCGACCGGGGCGAGCGCCGCCGCCCAGCCGGGGTCGATGAGACCCGCGGCGGCCAGCTCGTCGAGAGTCTTCGCCATCAGGCGCCCGCCCTCACGCGCCGACCGTCACGCGCTCGCGCCGGTGTGCGAGTCGGCGCCGGCTTCCTCTTCGAAGACCGTGCCGCGCGCCGACCAGGGGAAGTCGATCCAGCGGTCGGTCTCGCGCCAGGAGAAGTCGGGGGATGCCACGGAGCCCGGCTTCGTGTAGATGCACACCGAGCGCACCTCCGCCCCGGCATCCGTCAGCATCGTCACGGCGAGCGCCAGGGTGCGCCCCGAGTCGGCGACGTCGTCGACGAGCAGCACGCGCTTGCCGGGCAGGTAGCCGAGGTCGAGGTCGGGCGGCAGGAGCGCGGGCGCGTCGAGCACCGCGCCGATGCCGGTGTAGAACTCGACGTTCAGCGCGCCGCAGCTCTTGACGCCGAGCCCGTACGCGATGGCGCCGGCGGGGAGGAGCCCGCCGCGGGCGATCGCGACGACCACGTCGGGCGCGAACCCGTCGTCGACGATCGCGCGGGACAGGGCGCGGGTGGCCGCGCCGAAGCCGTCCCAGGTGAGGATCTCGCGGTCGTCGGAAGCGTCGTCGTCGGTCACCGTTCCAACCTAGACTGAGCGCCGTGCCACAGTCGCCGACACCGCGTTCCCTCTCCACTGCGACGGCGTCGCTGCGCACCTCCGCGGTGGGGGTGACGGCGGCCCTCATCGGCTGGTTCGTGCTGGTGGAGTTCGTCAGCGGCATCCTGCAGGGCTACTACGTGCCCCTGTTCAGCGACATCGTGGTGCACCTCGGCATCCACGACTCCGACGTCAACTGGTTCGAGGCGGCGCAGCTGCTGCTGTCGGCGCTCGTCGTGCCCGTGCTCGCGAAGCTCGGCGACATGTACGGGCACAAGCGGATCCTGCTGATCGCCGCGATCCTCACCGCCGGAGCGTCGTGGTGGCTCGCGTTCGCGACGTCGTTCTGGTCGTTCCTCGCCGCCTGGGCTCTGCAGGGCTTCTACGTCGTGTGGCTGCCGCTCGAGATCGCGCTGATCTTCGAGCGCGGCCGGCGCCGCTCGCACGGCGTCTCGATGACGCGCCGCGCGGCGGGGCTGCTCGTGGTCGGCCTTCAGGCGGGCGCGATCGTCGGCGCCCTCGCGGCGGGGCGCATCTTCGCCGCGTCGGCCGACCTCACGACGACGCTGCTCGTCCCGGCGATCGCGGTGACCCTCATCGCGGTGGTGATCTGGCTGTTCGTGCCCGAATCGACGCCCGAGCCGGGGCGCACGCTCGACACGTGGGGGTTCGTGATCCTCGCGTGGGGGCTGCTCCTCGTGACGGGCGGGCTCGCGTGGATGCGCATGATCGGCGAACTGCACCTCGGCCCGGCGGCCTGGTGGTGGGTGATCGCGCTCGTCGCGGCGGGCATCGCGGTGTTCGTCTGGTTCGTGCGGTACGAGCTCGCCCAGGAAGATCCCGCGATCGACATCCGGGTGCTCCGCCGCCCGGAGATGTGGCCCGTGCAGGCGACGGCGTTCCTCGTCGGCATCAGCCTGCTCGGTGCCCAGGGGCCCCTCTCCACCTACGCCGGCACCGACCGCTCGCTCGGGTACGGCCTGGGGCTGGATGCCACGGAGCGCTCGTACATCATCGGCATCTACCTCGTCTCGCTGATCGTCGGCGCGGTGCTGTTCGCGGTGACCTCGCGCAAGGCGAGCCCGCGCGTCGTGCTGATCGTGGCGGCGCTGCTCGTCGGCACCGGGTACGCGCTCTTCCTGCCGTTCCATCTCGAGCTGTGGCAGGTGCTGCTGAACCTGTGCATCGCGGGACTCGGCTGCGGCGCGCTCGTCGGGGCGCTTCCCGCCGCCGCCGCGGCGGCCGCACCCGCGGGGCAGACCGGCATCGCGTCGGCCCTGACGAACACGACGAAGACCATCGGCGGCACCTTCTCGTCGGCCGTGTTCGGGGTGGTGCTCGCCGCGGGCGCCGGCGCCGTCGCGTCGCAGACCGCGGCATCCCTCGGCGGATACCTCACGGTCTGGGCGATCTGCGCCGCCGGCGGATTCCTCGCCGCCCTGCTGCTGCTGTTCGTGCCGAAGGTCGCCTTCGCCGACGCTCCCGCGGCCTGACCCGGCTGGCGCGGGCGCGCGGTCGCGCCCGGGCTCAGCCGCGCGGGCGCAGCTCGCCGCGGGCGAGCACGTGCGCCGCGGCCTGGGCGACCGGGCGCATCGTGACGAGGTCGAGGTTGACGTGCCCGGGAGCGTTGAGCGCGTACGCGATCACATCGGCGACATCGGATGCCTGGAGCGGCTCCTCCACGCCGTCGTACACCTTCTCGGCGCGCGCCCGGTCGCCGCCGAGGCGGTTGAGGGTGAACTCGGGCGTGTAGACCATGCCGGGGGCGACCTCGGTCACCCGGATCGGCTCTCCGTTCAGCTCGAGCCGCAGGGCGTGCACGAGCATCGCCTCGCCCGCCTTCGCCGCGTTGTAGCCGGCCCCGCCGGGATAGGCGACCTGCGCGGCCGTCGAGGTGACGAACAGGGTGTCGGCGTGACCGCCGCCCGCGCGGATCCCGTCGCGCAGGAGCGGCAGGAGCGCCGCCGTGACGAGCTGCGTCGAGAGCACGTTCGCCTCGAACATCCAGCGCCAGTCGTCGACGGAGCCGTCTTCGACCCGGTCGACGCCGCGGGCGCCTCCCGCGACGTGCACGAGCGCGTGCAGATCGCCGGTGGATGCCAGGTGCTCGGCGAGCGCGGCGACGTCGGCCGCACTCGTGAGGTCGGCCGCGAACGAGGCCGATCCCACCTCGGCATCCAGCGCGGCGAGCCGCTCCGCGCGGCGCGCGACGCCGACGACGTCCCACCCGCTCGCGCGGAGCGCCCGGACCACCGCCTCGCCGATCCCGGAACTTGCCCCCGTCACCACAGCGCGTCTGGTCGTCATGGCTCCACGCTACCCGGCCGCGCGGACACCCATTGTGACGTCACATTTCCGCGTCGTTGTTGACACAGAGCCCGGACCGTACTCTCGGTCGTGGCCCCGGCATCCGCCTGCGCCGTACCCGAAACACCCGCAGGAGCCCGACATGTCCGCACCCGAGAACTGGCGCTTCGAGACCACGCAGATCCACGCCGGTGCCGCGCCGGATCCGGTCACGAAGGCCCGCGCGACCCCGATCTACCAGACGACCTCCTACGTCTTCGACAACGCCGACCACGCCGCGAACCTCTTCGCCCTCGCCGAGTTCGGCAACATCTACACCCGCATCCAGAACCCCACCCAGGATGTCGTCGAGCAGCGCGTCGCTGCGCTCGAGGGCGGCACGGGTGCGCTGCTGGTCGCCTCGGGCCAGGCGGCCGAGACCTTCGCGGTGCTGAACATCGCGCAAGCGGGCGACCACATCGTCTCGTCGTCGTCGATCTACGGCGGCACGTACAACCTCTTCAAGTACACGCTCGCCAAGCTCGGCATCGACGTGACGTTCGTCGAGAACCAGGACGACGCCGAGGAGTGGCGCCGCGCCGTACAGCCGAACACGAAGCTCTTCTTCGCCGAGACGATCGGCAACCCGAAGATCAACGTGCTCGACATCCGCACCGTCGCCGACGTCGCCCACGAGGCGGGCGTGCCCCTCATCGTCGACAACACGATCGCGACGCCGTACCTCATCCGCCCGTTCGAGCACGGCGCCGACATCGTCGTGCACTCGGCGACGAAGTTCCTCGGCGGCCACGGCACCGTGATCGGCGGCGTCATCGTCGACGGCGGCACCTTCCCGTGGACCGAGCACGCCGAGCGCTTCCCCGGCCTCACCACGCCCGACCCCTCGTACCACGGCGCCGTGTACACGCAGGCGGTCGGCGACCCGCTCGCCTACGTCATCAAGGCGCGCGTGCAGCTGCTGCGCGACCTGGGCGCCGCCATCTCGCCGCAGAGCGCGTGGCTGCTCATCCAGGGCATCGAGACGCTGTCGCTCCGCATCGAGCGCCACGTGCAGAACGCGCAGGAGATCGCCGAGTGGCTCGAGAACCACGACGACATCGCCTCGGTCAACTACTCGGGGCTGCCGACCTCGCCGTGGTACGCCGCCGCGAACCGCTACGCCCCGAAGGGCGTCGGCGCGGTGCTCTCGTTCGAGCTCAAGGGCGGCGTCGAGGCGGGTCGCGAGTTCGTCAACTCGCTGACGCTGTTCAGCCACCTCGCGAACATCGGCGACGTGCGCTCGCTGGTCATCCACCCGGCATCCACCACGCACTCGCAGCTCACCCCCGAGCAGCAGCTCACGACCGGCGTCACGCCCGGCCTCGTGCGCCTGTCGGTGGGTCTCGAGAACGTCGAGGACCTCAAGGCCGACCTCGAGCAGGCCCTCGCCGCCGCGCGTCGGGTCTCCGAGGCCGCGCGCGCCTGAGCATCCGCCCGCCCGCGCCCGCGCCCGCGCACCCGCGCACCCGCCGAGAAACCGCTCGCGCGCCGAGAAACCACGCCACCCGTGGTTTCTCGCGCCGCGAGTGGTTTCTCGCGTGGAGGCCGCCGCACGTAACACGCGTCGCGCGGGCCGCCGCGCCCGCGAGAATGGATGCCATGGACTGGCAGGCCTCCGAAGACACGGTGCCGTCGGCGCCCATCTCCGAGGCCGACGCGCGGCTGCTGCGCGCGCGGCCCCCGGCGAGCGGCGCCTGGCGCGACGGCGACCCCGCCGGCGGCCGCCTGTTCGCCCCGCTCGGGGCCTTCCGCACCGAGAACGGCGAGCGGCTGCCGTTCGCGCGCCTCGCCTACGAGAGCTGGGGCGAGCTCAACGCGGCCGGCGACAACGCCGTGCTGGTGCTCCACGCCCTCACCGGCGACAGTCACGTGCGCGGCAGCGCGGGCCCGGGGCATCCCACCGATGGCTGGTGGGACGACATCGTCGGCCCCGGCGCGCCGATCGACACCGACCGCTGGTTCGTCGTCGCCCCGAACATGCTGGGTGGATGCCAGGGCTCGACGGGCCCCGCCTCGATCGGCCCCGACGGGCGCGAGTGGGGGGCGCGCTTCCCCTACCTGACCGTGCGCGACCAGGTCGCAGCGCACGCGCTGCTCGCCGACGCGCTCGGCATCGCGCGCTGGGCCGCCGTCATCGGCGGATCGATGGGCGGGATGCACGCGCTCGAGTGGGGCGTGGGGCTGCCCGATCGGGTCGAGCGCCTCGCGGTGCTCGCCGCTCCCCCGACGACCACCGCCGACCAGATCGCCCTCAACTCGGTGCAGCTCGAGGCGATCCGCATCGACCCGCACTTCGCCGGCGGCGACTACTACGACGCCGACGACGGCGAGGGCCCGCACCGCGGTCTCGCGCTCGCGCGGCGCATGGCGCTGCTGAACTATCGCAGCCCGATGGAGCTGAACCTGCGCTTCCAGCGCTCCTGGCAGTCGGGCGTGAGCCCGCTCGGGGGCGGTGGGCGGTTCGCCGTGGAGAGCTACCTCGACTTCCACGGCAACAAGTTCACGCGCCGTTTCGACGCGAACAGCTACCTCACCCTCGTCGAGGCGATGAACTCGCACGACGTCGGCCGCGGGCGCGGCGGGGTCGAGGACGCGCTCGCCCGCGTCACCGCCCGCACCCTCGTGCTCGGCATCGACAGCGACCGGCTCTTCCCCGTCGACGGGCAGGAGCGGATCTTCCGCGGCATCCGCACGACGCAGGGCGAGACGATGGTCGTGCTCTCGAGCGACTTCGGCCACGACGGATTCCTCATCGAGACCGACGCCGTCGGCACGCACCTGCGGGGGCTCCTCGAGAGCTGACCGCGGCGGGGCATCCACCCGCGCGCACCGACTCGACACCGACCGGCACCTGACCCGGTCGGCAACCCGGCGCCGATGTCTCACCGCGCCCGGCGCGCGCTCTTCGTGATCATCCACGAACGACGACGGAGGCTGTGATGCCCGATCTCGACGACCTGATCCTCACCCTCGACCGGCTGCACGACGTGCTCGGCGAGCGCCCCGCGCTCTGGCGCACGACGACGGGGATCGAGGTGACGCAGGCGATCCAGCACTACCGCTCGCGTGAGCATCTCACCGATCCTGCCGACCGGGCGCCAGACAACGCCGCCACCCTCGTCGCGTACAAGACGGCGATCGTCCGCGCATACGTGCGCCCGCCGATCGGCAAGAGCACGGGCGACGCCGTCGGCGGCACGCTGCTGGTCGAGCGGCAGGACGGGATCTTCGGCGCGTACTCCACCGTCACGACGCTCGCACCGTGGCTCTGGCCGACCGTCACCCCGGTCGAAGCACGGCGGCCCCGACGCCCGCGAACCCGGGGATGGCGCTGAACCTGCCCGCGCCCACCCTCGCCGACGCGCAGACGACCGCCGCGCTGGCGTTCCGGATGATGCCCGTCCAGCAGACCGGCTCGTTCGCCTCGACGCCGACGCTCCCCTGGACCCGGCCGCTCGACGACGCGCGCACCAAGCCGGGGGCCTGTACGACCAACTGGGACGCGCTCCTCACGAGCCTCGCGGCGACCCGCGTCGCCGACGGCAACCGCGCCGACGTCGTCTCCTACGGGTTGCTCCCGACCGGCATGCCGGTGAACGTGCCCGGATGCGGGGTCGGCGGGCTCGGCTCGGCGCGCTGGGCGGCACCCTGACGTTCGTGCACGAGATCGGCCACGGCTATCCACCCCGCCGCTCACGCGCCAGAAACCGGCATCCGCGCTAGGAGAGAGCGAGCGCGGGTGCCGCTTTCTGTCGCGCGTCGGCGCGGAAGCTCCAGACCGCGGTCACGAGCCCCGCGGCGGCGAGCGCGGCGCCCACCCACACCGGGGCGACGAAGCCGAGCCCCGCCGCGATCACCGCGCCGCCGAGGGCCGCCCCGGTCGCGTTGCCGATGTTGAGCGCGGAGTGGTTGAGGGCCGCGGCGATGGACTGGTTGTCGCCCGCGACATCCATGAGCCGCGTCTGGATCGACGGGCTCAGCACCGACGAGACGACGCCGACGGCGAAGACGAACACCACGAGGCTGACGATCCAGCCGCTCGTCAGCGCGAGGAGGACCTGCACGAGCGCGAGCAGCGCGAGACCCCACAGGAGCGTGCGGCGGAGGTCCCGGTCGGCGAGCCGCCCGCCGAGGAGGTTGCCGACGGTCATCCCGACGCCCATCACGACGAGCACGATCGGCACCGCCCACGCGGGCGAGCCGGCCACCTCGGTCACGATCGAGGCGATGTAGCTGTAAGCGGCGAAGAAGCCGCCGAAGCCGATCGCCCCCACGGCGAGCGTCAGCCACACCTGCGGAATGCGGAAGACGCCGAGCTCGGCGCGGAGCGTGCGCCCCGGGTCGCCCGCGTGCGCGGGCACGAAGAACGCGATGAGGATCGCGGCGAGGGCGAAGATCGCTGCGACGATCATGAACGCCACGCGCCACCCGAACTGCTGACCGAGGCCCGTGCCCACGGGCACCCCCACGACGTTCGCGAGCGTGAGGCCGGTGAGCACGAACGCGACGCCCTGCGCGCGCTTGCCCGGGCCGAGCACATCGGATGCCACGAGCGCGCCGATCCCGAAATAGGCGCCGTGGGGCAGCCCGGCGAGGAAGCGGGACACCGCGACGAGCTCGAAGGTCGGCATGACGAAGGTCAGCGCGTTGAAGAGCGTCAGCGCCGCGGCGAGCACCAGCATGACGCGGTGGCGCGGGTACTTCGCGACGGATGCCGCGATCGTCGGAGCCCCGACGACGACGCCGACCGCGTACAGCGAGATGAGCCAGCCGGTGTGCGCGATCGCGGTGTCGGGATCGGCGGCCGAGAGAGCGGGCAGGAGGTCGGCGGAGATCTGCGGGAGGAGGCCCATCACGACGAACTCGGTCATGCCGATGCCGAAGGAGCCGATGGCGAGGGAGAGGAGCGCCCACATCGCCGTCCTCTTCGATCAGGTCGAGGAGGTCACCGAGTCATCCTAGTGTCGGGATCTCCTCGAGGGCGTGGAAGACCGGGATACCGCGCTCGCGGGCGATCTCGACGTCCTGGTCGGCGCCGCGGGACTCGCCGGGCAGGCGCTGCACCGCATCGCAGTGCTGCAGGAGGCGGTGCGCCGCTCGAGCGCGCCGGCGCCGCGCTGCGGCGAGCGGGCTGAGCACGACGCCGTGCGGCTACGCGCCGAGCTCGCCGCGCTCTTCGAGAGCCCGCTCGAGCCGCTCGACCTTGCCGTCGATCTCGCCGGTGCGCCCGGGCCGGATGTCGGCTTTGAGCACGAGCGAGACCCGCGACCCGAACGGCAGCACGGCCTCAGTGGCGGCCTTCACGACCGCGAAGACCTCGTCCCACTCCCCCTCGACCTCGGTGAACATCGACGTCGTGCGGTGCGGCAGACCCGAGGCGCGGACGATCTGCACCGCGGCGGCGACCGCGTCGTGCACCGATCCGTCGGCGCTCTCGGCGACGGCGGAGGCTGCCGCGGCGGGGTCGGACGGAGCGCCGCTCGGGGCGACGGAGAAGGCGATGAGCATGGGAACCTCCAGGTTGATCGGACGGTTGGTCGGACGGCTGATCGGACGGAAAGAGCGGACGGGGCGGGCGCGGGTCACACGCTCGGCGAGGGGGATGCCTCGGCGGCGGCGATCTCGGCGCGCCGCCGCGCCGGCGCCGGGAGCCGGGCGACGCGCACGACCATCCAGACGAACAGCGCGCACACGACGAGGTTCCGGAGGGTCAGCACGGTGACGGACACCGGCTCGGGGGTGAGGATGCCGGCGTACAGCAGCGGGTAGACGAGCTGTGTGAGCAGCGCCGCCACGAGCGCGAGGATCGCGGGCCCCGCCCACACCCGGCGGCGCACGACGATGCCGATGACGAGCGAGGGCACGAGCCAGGCGAGGTACTGCGGCGAGCCGACCTTGTTGAACACGATGAACCCGAGCACGAGAGCGAGCGAGAGCGGCGGGAAGAGCGCGGCGAATCCGATCCCGCGCGCGGCCTTCACGACGCCCAGGGCCGCGACAGCTGCCATCGCCAGCACGAGGGCGGGCGTCATCGCGGCGATCACGGTGTCGATCTCGGTGCCGGTGACCTGGAAGGTGAGGAGCTCGAACGAGTACGACACCGCGAACCCGCGCTGGCCGAGGAGCGCCCCCCATAGGTACGGGGTCGCGATGGGCGCCTCGACCTGCAGGCCGCGGGTCGTCTGCTCGTCGATGAACCCGAAGGCGTTGCCGGCGCCGCCCGCGAGGGCGACGGCGCCGAGGGTGAGGACGCTGACCACGGCCGCGCCGCCGACGATCGCGCCGCGACGGCGCACCGCGATGACGGCGGCGGCGAGGAGTGCGGCGGGCCACACCTTGATCCAGGTCGCGACGGCGAGCAGCATCGACGCGGCCCACGGCCGGCCGACGAGCCACAGGCATCCGACGATCCCGAGCGCGACGGTGACCGCTTCGAGCCGGTAGAGCCCGACGGGGCCGAGGAGGACGATGTACGCGAGCCAGAACCAGGCGGCGGTGCGGCGCGGGAGGGAGGCGCCGCGGCCGACGAGCACGGCGAACGCGGCCGCGTCGAGGAGCGTCACGAGGATCGCCCAGCCGACGGTGTAGCCGGCGATCGGCGCGAATGTGTGCGCGAGCACCATCGGCACGAGCGCGAGCTGCGGGTACACCCACGCCTCGGTGATGCCGACGATGCCGCGGCCCTGGAGCGCCTCGAGCGACCACGGCTCGTAGACCCGGTAGACGTCGCCCATCGGCTCGTTCGGGTAGGCGAATCCGAGCCACGCGACGAGGGCGTGCACGAGCGCGAAAGCGATCCACAGCGCAGCCCGTCTCGACACGCTCCCCATCCTAGGGAGGCGCGGCCGGAGCCCCCGCGCGGGTTCAGCGGGCCAGGAGCGTGCCGATGACGGATGCCACGGACCCGGCCACGTCGAGCGCGGCGATCGGCCCCCCCGAGCGTGCCGCCGACGCCGCCGCGGCGGCGTGGCCGTGCACGTACGCCGCGGTCGCCGCGAGCGCGCCGAGGGTATCGGCGTCGAGCGCGGCGCTGCCGTCGGCCCCGGCATCGGCCTCGGCCGCCCCGGCCGCGCCGGCGACGAGCGCGCCGAGGATGCCCCCGAGCACGTCGCCCGTGCCGGCCGCCGCGAGCCAGGCCGTCGGACTCACGACGGTGCGAACGCGGCCCGCGGGGGTCGCGACGACGGTGCGCGATCCCTTCAGGAGCACCGTCACACCGAGCGCGGCGGCGGTGTCGACCGCGGCGCCCTCCCGGTCGGCGCCGGGCCCGGTGAGCGAGATCTCGGGCAGCCCCGCCGCCTCCCGCAGGCGCGCGAGCTCGCGGTCGTGCGGGCTAACGACGACCGGCGCGACGGCGCCCGGCACGAGATCGAGCGCGCCCGCGTCGACGACGACGGGCATCGACCCGGCGAGCAGCTCGCGGCGGGCGGCGGTGTCGGCGCCGCTCCGCTCCGAGGCATCCGTGCCCGAGCCGATCAGCCACGCCTGAACGCGACCGTCCGCGGTCACCGTCTCGGGGCGGCGGGCGAGCACGAGCGCGGTCGGGCGCTCGTCGCCGAGGTAGCGCACCATGCCGAGCCCGGTGCGGTGGGCGGCCTCGACGCCGAGCACCGCGGCGCCCGGGTAGCGGTCCGACCCGGTGCGCACCCCCAGCACGCCGCGGGAATACTTGTCGTCGGAGGCCGTTGGCATCCGGAGAACCCCTGCCGCCTGCTCCGCCGTCCACTCGAGCGCCATGGCGTCACCCTACCCCCGTCACTCTCCCCGGAAGGACCCGATGAACCTGCTGTTCACGCCGATCGAGCTGGGCGGGCTGACCGTCCGCAACCGTCTGTGGGTCGCCCCGATGTGCCAGTACTCGGCTGTCGACGGTGTGCCGAACGACTGGCACCACGTGCACCTCGCGCAGTTCGCGTCGGGCGGGGCGGGCGTCGTTATCGCCGAGGCGACCGCGGTGCTGCCCGAGGGGCGCATCTCGCCCGAGGACGTGGGGCTCTGGAACGACGCGCAGCGGGATGCCTGGGCCCCGATCGCCGCCTCGATCGCCGCGCGGGGCGCCGTCCCCGGCATCCAGCTCGCGCACGCCGGCCGCAAGGCGTCGACCTGGTCGCCGCTCACCGGCGAACGCGGAACGGTGCCGGCGTCGGACGGCGGCTGGCAGACGGTGGCCCCGTCGGCGATCGCCTTCGAGGGGTTCGACGAGCCCGTCGCGCTCGACGCCGCGGGCATCGACGCGGTGGTGGATGCCTTCGCCGCGGCCGCGGCGCGGGCCGTCGCCGCGGGGTTCGCGCTGCTCGAGGTGCACGCCGCGCACGGCTACCTGCTGCACCAGTTCCTCTCCCCGCTGTCGAACACGCGCACCGACGAGTACGGCGGCTCGCTGGAGAACCGCGCCCGACTGCTGCTGCGCGTCGTCGACGCGGTGCGGGAGGCGGCGCCGAGCGCGGCCCTGACCGTGCGCTTCTCGGCGAGCGACTGGGCCGACGGCGGCTGGGACGCCGCACAGACCGCGGTCGTCGCCGGGTGGGCGGCCGAGCGCGGCGCGGTGTTCTTCGACATCTCCAGCGGCGGTCTCGTCGCCCACCAGCAGATCGTCACCGGCCCGGGCTACCAGGTCGCCCTCGCCGCCGAGGTGCGCTCGGGGGCGGGCGTCGCCGTCGGCGCGGTCGGCGAGATCACCTCGGGTCCGCAGGCGGAGGAGATCCTCGCCGCGGGCGCGGCCGATGTCATCCTCGCGGGTCGTGAGTGGCTGCGCGATCCGCACTTCGCGCTGCGCGCGGCGACCGAGCTCGGCGACCCGGCGACCGCCCCGTGGCCGCCGCAGTACCTGCGGGCCCGGCCGCGGCAGCCGCGCTGAGGCGCGACCGGCGCCACCAGCGAGACCGGCGCGCCGCGCGACATCGGCGCCGTCAGCGCACGACGGCCGGGTTCTCGACGAGCACCCCGACGAGGCGTTCTAGCCGGTCGTTCATGCGGTCGGTGATCTCCGCGCTCGAGCGCCCCTCGATCGTGGCGCGCGCGCACGTGTCGTCGGAGACGTCGACGAGCAGCTGCGCCGCCTCGGCGACCGTGAGGCGGAGGCGCAGGCCGTAGGCATCCACGACCTGCAGGATGATGCCCTCGACGCGCGAGCGGAGCGCTCCCTCCCAGGCGAGGTAGGCGGTGGCGAGGCTCGGATCGCGGAGGGCCTGCGTGCGGATCTCGCTGATCAGCTGCGGCTCCATGCGCGCACCGAACGAGACGCCGACCACCTGCCGCACGAGGGCGCTCATGTCGGAGACCGCGTCGGGGGCGAGCTCCTGCACGCGCACGGCCACCTCGTCGAGCTTCTCCCCGGCGAGCTGGGTGATGAGGGCGAGGAAGAGCTCGTTCTTCGACTCGAAGTTCGAGTAGAACGCGCCGCGCGTGAAGCCGGCCCGTTCGCAGATCATCTCGACCGACGCGGCATCCATGCCGACCTCGGCGAACACCTCATGAGCGGCGTCGAGCAGACGCGCGCGGGTCTGCTCGCGGCGGCGGCTGCCGGCGCGGCTCGTCACATCGGTCACGGCGCCTCCTCTCGGACATTTTCACATCGATTCACCAGACTTGCGGCGGGCGACGCTCTTAGGATCGATCTATGTATCGGATACAGCGCTGTATCGAACCCCACTGACCCTCGTATCGGGAGCGCCCGTGTCCACACTTCTGTACTCGCTCGGCCGCTGGTCGTACCGCCACCCCTGGCGGGTGCTCGTCGGCTGGCTGCTGCTGCTCGGCGTGGTCGGCGGCATCGTCGGCGCCGGCATGGCCGCCGGCAGCGTCAAGGGCTTCGACAACTCGTTCTCGATCCCCGGCACCGAGGGCGAAGAGGGCCTCGAGATCCTCAATCGCACCTTCCCGCAGGCGAGCGGCACGAGCGCCCAGTACGTCATCGTCGCCGCGCCCGGCGACCGCATCGACGAGCGGCCCTACAGCGGCGAGATCGCCTCGGCCGTGTCGCAGCTGTCGGACCTCGACGGCGTGCTCGCCGTCACCGACCCGTTCGACGAGATGGTCGGCGGCATGGTGTCGGACGACGGTGAGGCGGCGCTCATCCGCCTGCAGTTCGCGGGCACCGTGACCGACGTGCCGGATGCCACGAAGACGGCCCTCGAAGACGAGTCGGCCGCGCTCGGCGGTGCGCTGCCCGAAGGATCGAAGGTCGCCGTCGGCGGCGACCTGTTCTCCACCTCCCTCCCCGCGCTGTCGATCATCGAGGCCGTCGGTGTGCTCGTGGCGCTGTTCGTCCTGATCGTGACCTTCCGCTCGATCGCGGTCGCGTGGTTCCCCCTGGTCAGCGCCCTGATCGGCGTGGCCCTCGCGATCACCCTCATCTTCCTGTCGACGGCCTTCGCGACGGTCTCGTCGACGACGCCGATGCTCGCGATCATGCTGGGACTCGCCGTCGGCATCGACTATGCGCTGTTCATCGTCGCGCGACATCAGGACCAGGTGCGCGCCGGCACCAACCCCGAGGAGTCGGCGGCCCGCGCCACGGGCACCGCCGGCTCGGCGGTCGTCTTCGCGGGCGTGACGGTGCTCATCGCCCTGATCGGCCTCGGCTTCGCCGGCATCCCCTTCCTCACCACGATGGGCATCGCCGCGGCCGCCGCCGTCGCGGTCGCCGTGCTCGTCGCGGTAACCCTCACCCCCGCCCTCCTCGGCTTCGCGAAGGCACGGGTCGCAGGGTGGGGCTACGGGCTCTCCCGCGGTGTCGCCGTGCGGCGGCGGCCCGGCGGGCGAGGCTCGCGCCGAGGTGAAACGCCCGCCGCCGGGGCCGCCGGTGCCGACGCCGAGCACGACGCGGATGCCGCGGAGGTGGGCAAGGCGGATGCCGCGGGCACCCCCGCCCTCGCCGCCGCGCCGGCCCGCACGAACCGCTGGGTCGCGCTCGTGACGAGGCATCCGATCATCACGACCATCGCCGTCGTCGTCACGCTCGGCGTGGTCGCGATCCCCGCCGCGAGCCTGCAGCTGGCCCTCCCCAACGCCGGCATGCAGCCGACCTCGAGCGAGGCGCGGCAGACCTACGACCTCACCGCCGAGCACTTCGGCGCCGGCGCGAACGGGCCGCTCATCCTCACCGGCACGATCGTCACCTCGACGGATCCGCTCGGGCTCATGGCCGACCTGAAGGCCGAGGTCGAGCAGATCCCCGGCGTCAAGGAGGTCGCCCTCGCGACCCCCAACGAGACCGCAGACACCGGGCTCGTGCAGATCGTGCCCGAGACCGGCCCCGACGACCCGGCGACGGCCGACCTCGTGCGCGAGCTCCGCTCCCACCACGACGAATGGCTGGAGAAGTACGGCGTCGACCTCAAGGTGACCGGGTTCACCGCGATCGCGATCGACATCTCCGACCGGCTCGGCGCGGCGCTCCTGCCCTTCGGGCTGTTCGTGATCGGTCTCTCGTTCATCCTGCTGATGATCGTGTTCCGCTCGATCTGGGTGCCGATGAAGGCGACGGTCGGCTACCTGCTGTCGATCCTCGCCGCGTTCGGCGTCGTCGCCGCCGTGTTCGAGTGGGGCTGGCTCGCCGACGCTCTACACGTGACGCGGACGGGCCCCGTCATCTCGTTCATGCCGATCATCCTCATGGGCGTGCTGTTCGGCCTCGCGATGGACTACGAGGTGTTTCTCGTCTCGCGCATGCGGGAGGACTTCGTGCACGCGCGGCGCGCGGCCAGGGCCTCCGGCGAACCCTACGACGAGAGCGCTCTCGCGATCGCCGCGGTGCGCAGCGGCTTCACCGCCTCGGCGCGCGTGGTCACGGCCGCCGCGGTCATCATGTTCGCGGTGTTCGCGGCGTTCGTGCCCGAGGGCGACACCGCGATCAAACCGATCGCGCTCGGCCTCGCCGTCGGCATCGCCGTCGACGCGTTCCTCGTGCGCATGACCCTCGTGCCCGCGGTGATGGCCCTCCTCGGCGACAAGGCGTGGTGGATGCCTCGCTGGCTCGACCGCGCCCTGCCGCACTTCGACATCGAGGGTGAAGCGGTCGAGCGCGAGCTCGCCCTGGCCGAGTGGCCCGAACCCGACTGCACCGCCCCGCTCGTCGGCGAGGGCGTCGGAGTGCGAGTCGACGGCGGCCGCGGCGTCGGCGAGGTGGAGCTGTTCTCGAGCGCCGACATGCGCGTCGAGGCCGGCGAGACCCTGCTCGTCACGGCGGCCGACCCGCGCGCCTCGCGCGCGTTCGTGCTCATGGTGGGCGGGCGCATCGACCCGTCCGAGGGGCGGCTGCGCGTCGCCGGGCACCTCCTGCCCGGCCGGGCCGCGTGGGTGCGCGCGCACGTCGGGGTGGCGCTCCTCGACGGCGCCGCCGATCCGCTCCGCGAGCTGCGCCGCGCGCTGGCCGGCCGCACGAGCCTCGTCGCCATCGACGGGCTCGACACGCTCGCCGGCGCCGACCGCGACCAGGCCGCCGCGCTGCTGCGCGACGCCGCCGAGCGCGCGGCATCCGCTCCCCGCCGGCGCAGGTCGCGCCACGGTGAGACGGCCGGCGGCCCAGGTCGCCCCCTCACGATCGTCGCCTCGGCGCGACGCGAGGGCGCCGCGCTCGACCTCCTCTCCGACGCGCACCGACCCGGGGTGAGCGCGCTCGCGCTGACCGCGCGCTCCGCATCGGCTCCCGCTTCCGCTTCGACCTCCTCGCAGGTGATCTCATGACCCTCTCCCTCGAGCGCGCGCGTTCGCGCCGTCCCGTGACCTGGCTGACCCTGATCGGCATCGTGCTGCTGCCGGTCGTGATCGGTGGCATCCTCGTCGCCGCCCTGTACAACCCGGTCGAACGTCTCGACGGCATGCGCGCCGCGATCGTGAACAACGACGAGCCGGTCACCGTCAACGGACAGCTCGTGCCGCTCGGCCGCCAGCTCGCGGCCGGGCTCGTCGGGGGTTCGGACGATCTGCCGTCGAACCTCGACTGGACCATCTCGAACACCGACGACGCCGCGGCCGGCCTCGCCGACGGCACCTACGACGCCGTCATCACGATCCCCGCGAACTTCTCCGCGGCCGCGACGTCGACCGCGGGCGCCTCTGACGGGTCCGGCGGCACCCCCGAGAAGGCGACGATCTCGGCGCAGACCTCGCCCGACAGCCTCATCGTCGACGACGCGATCACCTCGCAGGTGGCGAGCGCTGCGGCATCCGTGCTCGGCACGCAGCTGTCGACCGTCTACCTCGAGAACGTCTTCCTCGGGTTCACGACACTCGGTGACAAGCTCGGCGAGGCCGCGACCGGCGCCCACCAGCTCGCCGACGGGGCCGCGCAGGCTTCCGCCGGCGCCGCGCAGCTGCCGGCCGGGGCGACCGCGCTCGCGAGCGGTGCCACCCAGCTCGGCGAGGGGGCGACGGAGCTCTCGGGCGGCCTCACCCAGCTCGCCGACGGCACCCGTCAGTCCGCGGGCGGCGCCGGCCAGCTCGCCGCGGGTCTCGGACAGCTGTCGGGTCAGCTCACCTCCACCGCTCCCGACACTCTCGGCGGGGCGGCCGCCACGAACGTCTCGTACACGAATGCCGCCGCGACGGCCACGCAGGGCCTCGCCGGCACCTACCAGACGCTCCTCGCCGCCAACAACTGCATCCCGCCCGCGACGCCGACGACGCCCGAGCAGGGCGCCGTGTGCCTCGCCCTCGGGCAGCTGGCGACCGGCATCACCGACTCCGCCACGAATGCGGGATACTCGGCGGGCTACGCTGCGGGCGTGCAGAAGGGGCTCGGCACCGCGGCCGCGGGCATCGACCAGCTCACCGCCGGCGCGAGCGGACTGCAGTCGGGACTCGGCACCATCGCCGACGGCCTCGACCAGTCGGCGACCGGGGCCACCGGGCTCGCCTCCGGCGCCGCGCAGCTCTCCGCCGGGGGAACCCAGCTCGCCGATGGCGCGACCTCGCTCGCCGATGGCGTGAGCGCGCTCAGCACCGGAACGGCGTCGCTCGCCGACGGCCTGACCCAGGCATCCGCCTCGATCCCCTCGTACACCGATCAGCAGGCGAAGGACCTCGCGTCGGTCGTGGCGGACCCGGTGCGCGCCGACGGCGCGAGCACGACGCTGTTCGGAGCGTCGGCGATCCCGTTGCTGGCGATGCTGGCGCTGTGGTTCGGCGGTCTCGCATCGTTCATCGTGCTGCAGGCGGTGCCGCGGCACGCGCTCAGCTCGCGCCGCTCGTCGGTGCTGCTGGCGCTGCGCGCCTTCGCCCCGGCCGCCGCGATCGGCGCCGTGCAGGGTCTGCTCGTCGCGCTGGTGGTGCAGCTGGCCGCCGGCTATGACGCGGGCGCGTGGTGGACCTTCGCGGGTCTCGCCGTCGTCGCCGGGATCGCCTTCGCCGCCGTCAACCAGGCTCTCGTCGCCGTGTTCGGCGGCGCGGGGCGGTGGGTGTCTGCGCTCATCGGGGTGCTGGCGGTCGCGACCGGGATCGTCTCGACGGTGCCGGGTGTCCTCGCCGCGGTGGCGGGGCTCATGCCGACGACGCCGGCCTACACCGCGATGCTCGCCGCCCTGACCTCGGCCGGCGGCCTCGGCGCGGGACTTGCCGGCATGATCGTGTGGGCCGCGCTCGCCGTCGTCGTGACCATCATCGCCGTGGCGCGCCGCCGCACGGCGAAGCCATCGACGCTGCTGCAGCCCGCCCCCGCGCTGGCGTAGCCACCGCGGCCGGCGGCGGCGGCTTCCCGTGGGCGCTACAGAAACCAGCATCCGCGCCAGGCTAACCCTGTAGCGGCTGCCGGTTCCTGGTGCGGTACCAGCCTGCGGTGCCGAAACCTGTGGCCGATGCCGGTGACTGGCGCCTTGGCCACGCGCCACAGCCCACTCGGTCACCACGCGCCCCCAGCCCCGCGGCGCGCTACAGAAACCAGCATCCGCGCCAGGTTAATCCTGTAGCGGATGCTGATTCGTGGCGCGGCAGCAGCCGTCGGCGCAGAAGGCTGTGGCGGATGCCGGCGACTGGCGCCTCAGCAGTACCCCGCAGCCCACTCGGCCACGACGCGCGCGCGGCGCGCGGCGCGCGGCGCGCTACAGAAACCGGCATCCGCGGCAGGTTAAACCTGTGGCGGATGCCGGTTCGTGGCGCGGGGACGGGCGCGCGGGGCGCGGGGTGCCTCAGTTCAGGCCGCTGTAGACGTGCAGGCCCTTGAAGAACATATTCACGATCGTGAAGTTGAACATCACGGCCGTGAACCCGATGATCGACAGCCATGCGGAGCGGGTGCCGCGCCAGCCGCGCGTCGCGCGCGCGTGGATGTACCCGGCGTAGAGCACCCAGATGACGAAGGTCCAGACTTCCTTGGTGTCGAAGCCCCAGTAGCGACCCCATGCATCGTTGGCCCAGACAGATCCGGCGATGAGCGTGAACGTCCAGAAGATGAACCCGATGATCGCGAAGCGGTACGCGAGCGATTCGAGCATGTCGGCCGACGGCAGCGTGCGCAGGAAGCGCGGCCCGCTCTTGATGGCAGGGTTCACCGCCGGCGCGCCGGCGCCCGTGTCGGCGAGAGCCGCATACCCGGATGCCTCGTCAGCGGCGACCGCCAGGCGCTCGCGCCGCGCCTGTAGCAGTTGCAGCACCGACAGCGCGAAGGCGAGTGCGAACAGCGCCGTCGCGAGAGACGCGACGAAGACGTGGATCACGAGCCACACGCTCTTCAGCGGGTCGGACAGCGGCACGACGACGGTGTAGAACCAGATCGCCGTCGCACCGAGCAGCACCGTCACGAGCCCGGTGATGAAGGTCCCGAGGAACCGCAGGTCGTAGCGCAGCAGCACGACGAGGTAGACCGCGACGATCAGCATCGTGCCGGTGAGCGCGAACTCGTACATGTTCGACCACGGCACGCGACCTGCCGCGATGCCGCGGGTGATGTCGGCGGCGACGTGGAAGAGGAACCCGAGCACCGTCAGTGACGTGCCGATCCGCGCCCACAGGTAGCGGCGGCGTGCCCCCGGGCGCGCCTCGAGGTTCACCGCCGCGGCATCCTCTTCGGCGCGCACGCGCGAGGCGGCCGAGGCGCCGGCGGCACCCGCAGCGGCGACCGAGGCCGCACCGACGAGCTGCCGCTCGCGCGCGCCGGCGGCTTCGGAGGCATCCTTCTGCTGCAGCGCGAGGTCGGAGCGTCGCGCGAGGTCGACGGCGTACGCGATGAACGCGAGCGCGTAGATCGCGATGGCCGTCCAGACGAGCAGGACCGAGACGCTATCGAGCGAGAAGTCGGCGGCGGGCATGGCGTCCAGTCTACGCGGGCAGATTCGCGTCGTCGGGGGTGGATTCCGGCGCCGAGGCACCGGGCGAAGAGGCACCGGGCGACGACGAGCGGGTGGATGCCTGGGCGGGCCGCCCCTCGGCATCCAACGCCTTCTGGTGCTCGCGCTGCAGGCCCTCGACCGCGACGGCGAGCGCGGGGTCTTCGCCGCGGGCGAGACCGGCGTACTCGATCGTGACGGCGCCGTCTCCCGTCGGAATGGCCTTCACCCAGAGACGGCGACGGGGCACGAACAGCGCGGCGAGCAGCCCGAGCAGCGCGATCACGGCGAACAGCAGCACGAACGGGGCGCCGACGTCACGGTGGATCGACAGCGACACGTAGCGCTTCACGGTCTCGGCGCCGCCGGTCGCGGTGTTGTCGTCGAACGTGATCGTGCCGAGGCCGTCCGGCAGGTCGACGGTCTGCCCGGGCTCGAGCTTCAGCGAGTCGACGCCGATCGAGCGTCCGGTGAGCTGGGTCATGCCGCTCGTGTCGAGGGCGTAGACGTTGCGCGGGGTGCCGTCGTCGATGCCGAGGTCGCCGACGTAGACGTCGACGGTGAGGAGCGGGTTCGCGAGCGCCGGGTAGGCCGAGGTGAACGCTCCCGAGTGCAGCGTCGCGGCGGTCGGGTAGAAGAAGCCGACGAGCCCCATCTGCTCGGGCAGCCCGTCGGGCACCTTCACGACGCCGAGCGAGGTCATGTTCGTGTCCTGCGGCAGGAACTCCACGTCCTCGCGGAAGACGACGTCGCCCGCGGGGTTTCGCACCGTGATCGTCGGCGCGTAGCCGTTGCCCATCAGGTAGACGCGGTCGCCGGCCATGTCGATCGGGTGGTTCACTCGCACGGCCTGCTGCTTCGGCTCCTGCCCCGGTTCGCGGGTGGTGAGGTTCGCGGCGAAGTCGCCCGCCATGCCCTGCCCCGCCTCGCCGACCGGCACGTACGACACGTCGAAGCTGTCGAGGGTGAGCGAGTAGGGCGGAAGGCTCTCGGTGTCGACGAAACGGCCCGGGTTGAACGAGGTGTAGCCGAGGCCGAGGGAGTTCACGAAGCTGTCGCCCTCGACGATGACGGTCTGCCCCGTGTAGGTCAGGCCTCCCCCGATGCCGACCGAGAGCAGCACGCCGACGAGCGCGCCGTGGAAGATCAGGTTGCCGGTCTCGCGGGCGTAGCCGCGCTCCGCCGAGACCGACGCGACGGCGGGCCGCTTCGCCGTGGCGGGCGTGTCGTACCGCTCGACTCGGTAGCCGGCCTTCCGCAGCTGCTGCTGCGCGAGGTCGACGGCGTGGGATGCCTCGTCGGAGGCATCCGTCCCCGCCGGCACGGCACGGACCGTCTCGTCGTGGTCGTCGAGCCGCGACAGGCGTACGGGAGTGCGCGGCGGCCGGGCGCGGAGCGCCCCCAAATGGTGGGTCGTGCGCGGGATGACGCAGCCGATCAGGGAGATGAACAGCAGGATGTAGATCGCCGAGAACCACGCCGACGAGTACACGTCGAACAGCTGCAGGTGGTCGAGGATCGGGTAGAGATCGGGGTTGTCGGTGCGGTACTGGCTGACCCCGTTGGGGTCGGCGGTGCGCTGCGGCACGATCGATCCGGGGATCGCGGCGATCGCGAGCAGCAGCAGCAGCACGAGCGCCGTGCGCATGCTGGTCAGCTGCCGCCAGCCCCAGCGGAGCCACCCGACGACGCCCAGCCGCGGCTGCGCGATGTCGCCGGTCGGACGCCCGGTACGCGGCGCGCTGTCGGCGTGGTCGTCCGGCCGCAGCGGATCAGAGAGGGAGCTCGACACTGCCGATCACCCCCTGCAGCTGAGACATCACCGAGGTCCACACTCCCGTGACCATGAGCAGGCCGAGAATCACGAGCAGCACGCCTCCGATGATGTTGACCGCGCGGATATGCCGACGCAGGAATGCGACCGAGCGGGTCGCCCAGCCGAACCCGACCGCGAGGAGCACGAACGGGGTGCCGAGGCCGAGCGAGTAGGCGACGGCGAGCGCCACGGCGCGCCACGGGTCGGCCTGGGTCAGCGAGATGGACAGGATCGCGGTGTAGGTCGGTCCGATGCACGGGGCCCAGCCGATGCCCATCGCGACGCCGAGGAGCGGCGCGCCGATGAGGCCGAGGTTCGAGCGCACCTGCGGCTTGACGGTGCGCTGGGCGAACCCGAACACCCCGAGGAAGACGAGGCCCATCACGATCACGACGACGCCGAGCACGCGCGTGATCGGGTCCTGGTACTGGATGAAGAACCGCCCGACCGAGCCGGCGAGCACCCCCATCGCGACGAACACGACGGTGAACCCGGCGATGAAGAGCACGACGCCCAGCAGCAGGCGGCCGCGGCCGCGCTGCGCTGCCGTGCGCCCACCGCCGGCACCCGCGGTCGCGCCACCCACCCCCGTGGTCGTCCCGCCGGTCGCGCCCGCGGCGCCGCCGAGGAATCCGAGATAGCCCGGCACGAGCGGCAGCACGCACGGCGAGAGGAAGGAGATGAGCCCCGCGAGCATCGCGATGGGAAGCGCCAGCCACAGCGCGCCGTCGAAGACGATGGAGCCGGCGTTCACGACGCGAGCCTCACGACTTCTCGGCGAGAACGTCGTCGATGACGGTGCGCAGGATCGAGCCGCTCTCGATCTGGCCGATGAACCGTGCGGCGACGCGGCCCTGCGCATCGAGCACGAGCGTGACGGGCACCGACTGCAGCGGCGTCCAGTCGGCGAACGCGAGCTTGAGGTCGGCGTCTTCCTTCGCGATCAGCGACGGGTAGGTGATGCCGTAGGTCTTCTCGAAGGCGGTCGCCTGCTCGGGGCCGTCGTAGATGTTCACGCCGAGGAAGCGCGCTCCCTGCGGCGAGACCTGCTGGTAGGTGTCTTCCAGCGTGGATGCCTCGGCACGGCACGGTCCGCATCCGGCGTACCAGAAGTTCAGCACGAGCACGGTGTCGTCGTAGTCGGCGCTCGACACGGTGCTGCCGTCGACGGCGGTGCCGGAGAACTCGACGGCGGCCTCGCGCTGGTCGACGGGGATCTCCTGCACGCGACCGTCACCGGAGATGAAGCCCTGCCCGCCGCCCTGCTGATACTGCGAGACGAGGTCGTCGTTCGCGCTCGTGCAGGCGGTGAGGGTGAGTGCGAGGGCGACGGCGACGAGCGCCGCGGTGACGGCGGTGCGCACCGGGCGCCGGGTCGAGGAGAACGCGCGCATCAGACCGCCCCCACGTCGACGCTGCCGGCGGTGGCAGCGGGTTCGGTGTAGCCGACCTCGACCCACTCGTCGCCGTGCCGCTCGAAGCTCGTGACGCTCGACAGCGCGCAGCGTCGCTTGCGCGGGTCGTGGCGGAGAGGTTCCCCCGCGACGGCGAGGTGGGTGACCCAGATTGGCAGCTGGTGCGAGACGATCACGACGTCGCCGCCGTCCTCCTGTCCCCAGGCGTCGCGCATCGCGGCATCCATCCGCTGCACGATCTCGAGGTAGGGCTCACCCCAGCTCGGGATCGACGGGTCGCGCAGGTAGCGCCAGTTCGCCGGATTCATCACGGCGCGGCGCATCTGCTTGCCTTCGAACACGTTCGTCGGCTCGATGACGCGCTCGTCGATGACCGGGTCGAGCCCGAACGCGGCCGTGAACGGCTGGGCCGACTCGCGGGTGCGCTGGAGCGGCGAGGCGTACAGCGCACTCACCGGCCGGTCGAGGCTCTGCACGTAATCGGCCGCGGCGGCGGCCATGCGGCGCCCGTCGGCGCTCAGCGCGAAGTTCGGCAGGCGCCCGTACAGCACGCGATCGGGGTTGTGGACCTCCCCGTGGCGCACGAGGTGGAGGCGATCTGCGGGCACGCGCCAAGTCTACGGGGGCCGCGGTTGTGGGCGGGCTGAGAAGCGGATGCCTCCGGTCGGTTCGGCGTCACGAGCGCGAGGCAGGGGCCGAGCACGATGATCCACGCCGCGGCGAGGCGGCGCGCGGCCGACGCCAGTGCCTGCGCGTCAGACCCGGTCGCTGCCGGCGCGGGCGCGCAGCTGGCGCACGCGGGTGACAGTGAACCAGACGAGGGCGGCCGCCGCCGCAGCGATGACGACGTACTGCAGGATGCCGGCGTACTCCTCGACGATGTGCCACTGCTCGCCGAGGAAGAACCCCGAGAGCACGAAGACGCTGTTCCAGATGAGCGATCCGGCGAGGGTGAGCAGCCCGAAGCGCCAGAGCGGCATGCGCACGACGCCCGCGGGGATCGAGATCAGGCTGCGGAAGATCGGCAGCATCCGCCCGAAGAACACGGCCTTGCCGCCGTGGCGGCCGAACCATGCGACCGTGCGATCGACGTCGTCAACGTGCAGGAGCGGCAGGCGCTTCACGAGCGCACGCAGCCGGTCGAGCCCGAGCACCGCGCCGATCCCGTAAAGGGCGAACGCACCGACGACCGACCCCGCCGTCGTCCAGAACAGCGCCTCGAAGAGGGTGAACGAGCCGCGCGCGGCGGCGAGCCCCGCCATCGGCAGGATCACTTCGCTCGGCAGCGGCGGAAAGAGGTTCTCGAGCGCGATCGCGACGCCGGCGCCCGGCGCCCCGATGAGATCCATGAGGCCGACGACTCCGTCGACGAGCGCGGTCAACCAGGAGCCGTCAGGAGTCGTCATGCCCGCGACGCTACGGGGACAAGGTGACGAGAACCTGAGCGGATGCCGGGGGCCGCGCGCCACCCCACTGAGAGCTCGCGCACCCCGAGCGCACGGCGCCCGCCGCGTAGACTGGCTCCTCGTGACCGAACGCACCCTCGTGAACCAGCTGCAGTCCCGTGAAGACGGACCCGTCCGCGTCTCCGGATGGGTCGAGACCGTCCGCGATCAGAAGAAGGTGCAGTTCGTCATCCTGCGTGATGAGACCGGCGCCGTGCAGCTCGTGAACCCCGCGACCCGCCCCGACCCGGAGGGCGCCGAGCAGGATGCTGCGGCGCTCGAGCTCACCGCACTCATCTCGGAACTGTCGACCGGCACCTTCCTGACGGTCACGGGCGAGCTCAAGCACGACGAGCGCGTCAAGCTCGGCGCTGTCGAGATCAAGATCGGCGGCCTCGAGATCGCCGCCGCGGCCCTGCCCGAGACCCCGATCGCGGCCGACAGCGGCCTCGACAAGCGCATGGACTGGCGCTTCATCGACCTGCGCCAGCGCCGCAACAACCTGATCTTCCGCATCCAGACGACGCTCGAGCACGCGATGCGCAACTACTGGGTCGAGCGCGACTACGTCGAGATCCACTCGCCCAAGCTGATGTCGACGCCCGCCGAGGGCAACGCCGAGCTCTTCGCGCTGGAGTACTTCGGCGACCAGACCGCCTACCTCGCGCAGAGCCCGCAGCACTTCAAGCAGATGGCTCAGGCCGCCGGCTTCGGCAAGGTGTTCGAGATCGGCGACGTGTTCCGCGCCGACCCGAGCTTCACGAGCCGCCACGCGACCGAGTTCACCTCGATCGACGCCGAACTGTCGTGGATCGACTCGTACGAAGACGTCGCGCAGATGCAGGAGGAACTGCTCGCGGTCGCCTTCCAGGCAGTCAAGGACAAGCACGCCGACGAGATCAAGGAGCTCTTCGACGTCGACGTCGTCGTGCCGAGCCTCCCGTTCCCGCGCATCCCGCTCGCCGAGGCCCGCGAGATCGTGAAGGGCCGCGGCTACGACATCCCGCGCACCGATGGCGACCTCGACCCCGAGGGCGAGCGCCAGATCTCCGCGCACGTGCAGGAGACCTACGGGCACCAGTTCGTGTTCATCACCGACTACCACCCCGAGATCCGGCCGTTCTACCACATGCGCGACGCCGAGACCGGCCTCACCTGCAGCTACGACCTCCTCTTCCGCGGCACCGAGATCACGACGGGCGCGCAGCGCGAGCACCGGATCGACGTGCTCGAGGCGCAGGCGGTCGAGAAGGGTCTGTCGCTCGAGGGCCTCGAGCACTACCTCGACTTCTTCCGCTACGGCATCCCGCCGCACGGCGGCTTCGGCATGGGGCTCGCGCGCGTGCTCATGCTGATGCTCGGGCAGGACTCGATCCGCGAGGTCACCTTCCTCTTCCGCGGCCCGACGCGTCTGGCTCCGTAAGCGAAGGGTCCGCCCCGGCGGGCCCTTCGTCGTCTTTCCCTCTCCTTTGCCGATCGTTCATCTGCGACGCACGAATGGTCCATCCTCCGCCCGTAACGTCCTCTCGTCCCCGTTGCACGATCGCCGTCCTTCGGCGCGTGCACCACCCGAGAGGAAACCCGCATGTCTACTTCTGCGCTGCGTCGGATCGTTCCGGCCTTCGCTCTGCTCACCGCGTCGGCGATCGCCCTCGCGGCGTGCTCCACCGCGGCCGACGCCGGCACGGACGGCTCCAGCGCCGCCTCCGCCACGAGCGTCGCCGACTTCGGCACCTTCGCCGACCTCGAGACCGCCGCCAAGGCCGAGGGCAAGCTCAACGTCATCGCGCTGCCGCGCGACTGGGCCAACTACGGTGCGATCATCGACCTGTTCAAGAAGACCTACCCCGAGATCGAGGTGACCGAGCAGTCGCCCGACGTCTCCAGCGCCGAGGAGATCCAGGCCGCCAAGACCAACGCGGGCCTGGACACCGCTCCCGACGTCTTCGACGTGGGCCTCACCGTCGCACTGCAGTCGACCGACCAGTTCGCCGCGTACAAGGTGCAGACCTTCGACGAGATCCCCGACGCCCTCAAGGAGCCCACGGGCCTGTTCGTCGGCGACTACGGCGGGTACATGTCGGTCGGCTACGACTCAAGCCGCTTCCCGGAGCCCGCGACGATCACCGACCTGCTGGGTGAGGACTACAAGGGCTCGGTCGCGATCAACGGCGACCCGACGCAGGCCGGCGCTGCCTTCGCGGCCGTGGGTCTGGCCACCGTCCAGAACGGCGGCACGCTCGATGACTTCCAGCCCGGCATCGACTTCTTCAGCGACCTGCAGAAGGCGGGCAACCTGCTGAAGGTCGACGTCACCACAGGCACGATCGCCTCGGGCGAGACCCCCGTCGTCTTCGACTGGGACTACCTCAACGCGACGCACTCCGAGACGAACTCGGCCTGGAAGGTCAAGGTCTTCGACGGCACGGGCTACGCGGGCTACTACAACCAGGCCATCAACAAGGATGCCCCGCACCCGGCCGCCGCGCGGCTGTGGCAGGAGTTCCTCTACAGCGACGAGGTGCAGAACCTGTGGCTGGCCGGCGGTGCCCGCCCCGTCCGCATGGAGGCCATGACCGAGGCCGGCACGATCGACGCGACGCTCGCTGCGGCGCTGCCCGCGGCACCCGCCGAGACGGTCGTCCCCACCGAGGAGCAGAGCTCGAACGCCGGCACGCTGCTCGGCGAGGAGTGGGCCGCGGCGGTTCAGTGACCTCCCCGTCGCTCACCAGCACGACCAACCCTGGGCCGGAGCTTCCCGCTCCGGCCCAGGGCCGTGCCCGGCCGTCCACCGCGTGGCTGGGCCTCGTGCCGTTCGGCGCGTACCTGGCGCTGTTCCTCGTGCTGCCGACGGTGCTCGCGATCGCCACGGGGTTCTTCGACAAGGCCGGCGCCTTCACGTGGAGCAACCTGTCGGCGCTCGTCGACCCGGTGATCCTCACGACCTTCTGGAACACGACCTGGCTGTCTCTTCTGACGGCGGCCGTCGGCGCGATCATCGGCGCGATCGTCTGCTACGCCACGATGGGCCTGCCGCCCACGGGCGGCATCCGCACGACCCTCGACGCCGCGACCGGTGTGCTCGCCCAGTTCGGCGGCGTCATGCTCGCGTTCGTCTTCATCGCCACGATCGGCGTGCAGGGCGTCGTCACGATCCTGCTGAAGGACACCTTCGGCATAGATCTGCAGCCCGGCACATGGCTGTACTCGGTGCCGGGGCTCATCCTCCCCTACATCTACTTCCAGGTGCCGCTGATGATCATCACGTTCCTGCCTGCTCTGGCGGCGCTCAAGCCCCAGTGGGCAGAGGCGAACCTCACGCTCGGCGGGAGCCGCGTGAGCTTCTGGCTGCGCATCGGCTTCCCTGTGCTCGCGCCGTCGTTCCTCGCGAGCTTCCTGCTGCTTTTCGCGAACGCGTTCTCGTCGTACGCGACCGCCGCGGCCCTCGCGAGCCAGGGCTCGCAGATCGTCCCGCTGCAGATCCGCGCCGCACTCACGAGCGAGACGGTGCTCGGACGCGAGAACCTCGCCGGCGCCCTCGCGCTCGGCATGATCGTCATCGTCGGCGTCGCGATGGGGTTGTACGCCCTGCTGCAGCGCCGCGCCGCGAGGTGGCAGTCGTGAACGGCATCGGCCCCTCGCGCGCGACGCGCTGGATCATCGGGCTCATCGTGGGTGCGCTCTTCGCGATCCCCCTCGTATCGACGTTCGTCTTCACGCTGCGCGACCGCGAGACCGGCGGGTACTCGTTCGCGAACTGGGCGCGCGTGTTCGATCCGACCAACACGCAGGTGCTCACGCCGATCTGGACGGGCCTGGGCAACTCGCTCGTCCTCGCCGTCGTGACCGTCGTGATCGTCCTCGTGCTGCTGCTGCCGACGATGCTGCTGATCGCGCTGCGGTTCCCCCGCATCGGCCGCGTGTTCGAGTTCGCCGTACTGCTTCCGATCTCGATCCCCGCGATCGTGCTCGTGGTGGGCCTCTCGCCGATCTACCTGCAGATCGGCCGCACGCTCGGCACGGGCACGTGGACGCTCGCGTTCGCGTACGGCATCACGGTGCTCCCGTTCGCGTACCGGTCGATCAAGGCGTCGATGGATGCCGTGGACCTGCGCACCCTCGCCGAGGCCGCGCGCTCGCTCGGCGCGAGCTGGTTCGCGGTCGTCGTCCGGGCGCTCGTGCCGAACCTCCGGCAAGGGTTGCTGGCGGCATCCCTCATCTCGGTCGCCGTCGTCCTCGGCGAGTTCACGATCGCGTCGCTGCTGAACCGCCAGGTGCTGCAGACGGCCCTCGTCGTGGCGAACAAGATCGACCCGTACGCGTCGGCGATCTTCACGCTGCTCTCGCTCCTGTTCGTCTTCCTGCTTCTGCTTGTCATCGGTCGCGCCGCACGCCTGCGCGACGGAAAGGCCTCCTCATGACGACCGCCGACTCCCCCGCGCGCCCGCTGCCGCGCACCTCCGACAACCTGCTGCTGCACGAGGCCGGCGCGGGCACCGCGGTCCGCCTTGCGGGGATCGTCAAGGACTTCGGCACGACGCGCGTGCTGCACGGCGTCGACCTCGACATCGCACCGGGCGAGTTCGTATCTCTGCTGGGGCCGTCCGGATGCGGCAAGACGACGCTCCTGCGCATCCTGTCGGGCCTCGAGGGCGCGACGGCGGGCACCGTCGCCTTCGACGGCAACGATGTGTCGCGCGTGCCGACGAACCGTCGCGACATCGGCATGGTGTTCCAGTCGTACTCGCTGTTCCCGCACCTGCGCGTGGTCGACAACACGGCGTTCGGCCTACGCCGTCGCGGCGTCGCGGCGCGTGACGCCGCGACGCGCGCGCACGACGCCCTCGAGCTCGTGGGGCTCGGCCACCTCGCCGACCGGTTCCCGCACCAGCTCTCCGGCGGCCAGCAGCAGCGCGTCGCGCTCGCCCGCGCTCTCGTGACCGAGCCGCGCGTGCTGCTCCTGGACGAACCGCTGTCGGCCCTCGACGCCAAGGTGCGCGTGCAGCTGCGCGACGAGATCCGCCGCATCCAGCTGCGGCTGGGCATGACGACGGTTTTCGTGACGCATGATCAGGAGGAGGCTCTCGCGGTCTCCGACCGGATCGCCGTCATGAACGCAGGCACGATCGAGCAGATCGGCTCACCCGGCGAGCTGTACGAGCGCCCCGCCTCGCCCGAGGTCGCCGCGTTCGTCGGCCTGTCGAGCGTCGTCGCGGGCGTCGCCGAGGGGCAGAGCGCACGCGTCTGGGGATTCGAGCTGCCGTTGCTGCGCGGCGTCGACGCGGGCGCCGTCGAGGTGTTCGTCCGGCCCGAGAACATCCGCTTCGTGGCGGCGGATGCACCGGGTGCCGACGGCACGATCCTCGAGTCGACGTTCCTGGGCAGCTTCCGCCGCACGCTCGTGCGGATGGCGGACGGCACGCTGCTCACGGTGCAGCATCCGGTCGCCGAGCAGGTCGCCTACGACCAGGCCGTGCGCATCGCGATCGACCCCGTGCCCGTGCTGGCCCGGACGGCCGGCTGAGTTCAGACCTCGAGGTCGACGCAGACGCGGTCTGCGACGACCGACCGCACGAATCCGACGACCGCCTGGTGGGCTGGATGCGTCTGGTACGCATCCAGCCCCGCCTGGTCGGCGAAGTCCGCGATCAGTGCGACGTCCCAGTTGCCGCCGCCGAGCACGTCGGGTCCGACGGTGATCTCGAGCAGCGACGGCACGACGCCGCGCAGCGCGCCAAGATCATCGGACATCTTCTGCGCCTGGGCGGCACGCTCGGCCGGGTCCTGGCTGGCAAGTCGCCACGCGACGATGTGACGGATCATTCCGCTTCCTCTCCTGCGCCCACGGTGTCGTTCAGGGCGATGCGCAGTCGGTCCGGCGAGACCCGCCAGTGCCCGTGCAGCTGCCCGTCGATGAGCACGACCGGGATCTTCTCCCACCACTGCGCGTACAGCGCGGGGTCATCGGCGATCGACAGCTCCTCGACGTCGACGTCGCCATCCGGGCGCTCGGCGACGACGAGGTCGACGATCTCGCGCGCGACGTCGCACAGGTGGCAGTCGGGTTTGGAGATGATCGTCAGTGTCGCCATGGCATCCATCCTTCCGGATACACGAAGCGCCCCGCGACACGATCGAAACCGGGAGCTGGGCTCGGGTGCCGAGTGTCTGGGGCGCTCGTCTGCAGCGTGCTGCGAAGAAGACTTACTTCTTGTTGCGACGCTGGTGGCGAGTCTTGCGAAGCAGTTTGCGGTGCTTCTTCTTCGCCATGCGCTTGCGGCGCTTCTTGATGACAGAACCCACGGAAAACCTCACTATGTCAGGGGTCTGGACGCGGATCTTTCGCGCCCGGGAACGGGCATCACGAAAAATGCCCTCGGAACAGTCTAGCCGACGTCGGCGATAGGCCGTTGCAGGGCCTCGGTGACGGCCGTCTCGGGCAGGCGATAGCTGCGGCCGAACCGCACCGCCGGCAGCTCGCCCGAATGCACGAGGCGGTAGACGGTCATCTTCGACACCCGCATGAGTTCCGCCACCTCGGCGACGGTGAGAAAGCGCACGTCCGACAGTTCTGCCATGTCTTCTGATCCCCCGAATCCCGGACTCCCCCGAGTCCTGCGGCGCATGACCGCGCCGCCTGCTCAGCCTAGGGGGCCGATGATACGCGTGTAAACCGATGTGAACGCTGTGATGAACCTGTGCCGGTTCAGCGGCCGGGGATCTTCTTCAGCACGCTCTCGAAGGCGTGCTTGGTGGATGCCGCGGCGCGCCCCACCAGGTCGGCGGCGGCCGCGGCCGAGTCGGTCAGCCCGGTGCCGGCGGCAGCGTCGGCGGCGGCGATGCCGTCGTCGAAGAAGGGGACCAGCCAGTCATCCACCTCGTCGAGCGGCGCGGTCGACAGGCTGTAGTAGCGATGCTGGCCCTCTTCGCGCACCGAGACGAGCTCCGCCTCGCGCAACACCTTCAGATGCTTCGACACGGTCGGCTGGCTGACACCGAGCTGGTTGACGATCTGCGAGACGCTCGTGCCGTGCTCGCCCGAGGCCGCTCGCTCGCGCAGAAGCTGCAGGATGTCCCGACGGGTACCGTCGGCGATCACGTCGAAGATGTCCGCCATGCCCTTAGGTTAGCCCGCGCCGCCGCCCGAGTACCATGACAACGACCCAGCGGCAGCGAACGAGGAGAGGAGGCGGTCATGGCGGAGGACTCCGTCGTCGTCCGCGCCGGGCGGCGCCTGGCCGCATCCGCCACCCGTTTCGGTCACGGACTGCGCGAATTGGCGATGGCCTCGCCGTCTCGGTTCGCCGTCCTCGTCTTCCTCGCGCTCATCCTGCTGTTCACGGCCCTGTTCTCGTTGCCGGCGGCATCGGCCGACGGCACCCGCACGCCGTTCGCCGACGCCCTGTTCACCGCCGTCTCGACGATCTGCGTGACGGGCCTGTCGACCGTCGACATGGCGACGCACTGGTCGCCGTTCGGGCATGTGCTCGTCTACATCGGGGTGAACGTCGGCGCGCTCGGTGTGCTGACCCTGGCATCCATTCTGGGTCTCGTCATCTCGAAGCGCCTCGGGCTCCGCGCGAAGCTCATCGCCGCGGGCGACACCAACCCGCTCCGCGCCCACGGCGGGCCGGTCAACGAGGGGCAGACGGTGCGCCTCGGCGAAGTGGGTCAGCTGCTGTCGACCGTCGCGCTGTCGACGCTCGTCATCGAGGCGGCGCTGGCGATCCTCCTCTACCCGTCGCTGCTCATCAACGGCGTCGACCCGGTGACGGCGCTGTGGGAGGCGCCGTTCTACTCCGCGATGGCGTTCACGAACACCGGCTTCGCGCCGAACGCCGGCGGCCTGACGCCGTTCGCGCAGGACTACTTCTTCCTGACGGTGCTGATGGCGGGCGTCTTCCTCGGATCGATCGGCTTCCCGGTGATCTTCACGCTGTGGCGCCACCACTTCCACGTGCGCCGCTGGTCGCTGCACGCCAAGCTCACCGTGATCACGACGGTCATCCTGTTCTTCGTGGGCGCGGGGGTGTTCCTGCTGCTCGAGTACGACAATCCCGAGACGTTCGGCGAGATGGATGCCTGGGACACCACCTTCCAGGCATTCTTCCTCTCGGCGATGACCCGCTCGGGAGGCTTCTCGATCATCGACATCTCGCAGCTGAACGGGTCGTCGCTGGTCGTCGGATCGATGCTGATGTTCGTCGGCGGCGGGTCGGCCTCGACGGCCGGCGGCATCAAGGTGACGACGCTCGCGGTGCTCGCGCTCGCTGTCTGGTCGGAGGCGAAGGGCCGCCCGAGCGTGCAGGCGTTCGGTCGGCGCATCCCGAGCGACGTGCAGCGGGTCGCGCTGTCGGTCGTCGTGTGGGGCGCCACGATCTGCGCGATCTCGACGATCACGATCGGCCAGATCACGAAAGCGCCGATCGAGGACGTGCTGTTCGACGTGATCTCGGGATTCGCGACCGTGGGGCTGTCGACGGGGCTTACAGCGAACCTCCCCGATCCGGCCGTGTACGTGCTCGCGCTGACGATGTTCATGGGGCGCGTTGGTACAGTGACTCTCGCCGCGGCGGTGGCCGCGACATCCCGTTCGCAGCACTATTCGCTGCCCGTGGAAAGGCCGATCGTTGGTTGAGCAGCTGCGGAGCGACGCTCCCGTCCTCGTGATCGGCCTCGGCCGCTTCGGTGCCGCGTGCGCCGGCGAACTCGACCGCCTCGACCGCGAGGTGCTCGCGATCGACGAGAGCCTCGACCTCGTGCAGAAGTGGTCGGAGCGGGTCACCCACACGGTGCAGGCGGATGCCAAGAACATCGAGGCGCTCAAGCAGATCGGGGCGCAGGACTTCCAGGTGGCGGTCGTCGCGGTCGGGTCGTCGATCGAGGCATCCGTTCTCATCACGGCGAACCTGGTCGACCTGAAGGTGCCGCAGATCTGGGCGAAGGCCGTCTCGCAGAGCCACGGCAAGATCCTCGCCCGCGTCGGCGCGAACCACGTGATCTACCCGGAGCGCGAGGCCGGCGAGCGCGTCGCGCACCTCGTCTCGGGGCGGATGCTGGACTTCATCCGCTTCGACGACGACTTCGTGCTGGCGAAGATGTACCCGCCGAAGTTCATCCGCGGCATCAGCCTGAACGAGTCGGGCGTGCGCTCGAAGTACAACGTGACCGTCGTGGGGGTGAAGAGCCCGGGCAAGCCCTTCCGCTACGCGGAGGCGAACACCGTGGTCACCAACCACGACCTGATCATCGTGGCGGGCACCAACAGCGACATCGAGCGGTTCGCCTCGCTCGACCGCTGACCCGCGCCGCCGCCCGGGCGGTCGCGCGGGGTCGGGACTTCACGCCGAGAAACCACTTCACCCCCGAGAAACCACGGCACACCTGATTTCTCGGGGAGGGAGGTGGTTTCTCGCGGGGCTCGGGGCCGGGCGGGGAGAGTCAGGCGCCGGCGGCGAGCTCCTTGGCGCGGGCGACGGCGGCGTCGGTCGCCTCGGAGAAGAGCCCGGCGAGGTTGGCGCCCTGCAGCACCGCGACGGCGCGCTCGGTCGTTCCCTTCGGGCTCGTGACCTTGCGGCGGAGCTCCGCCGGATCCTCCCCCGTGGCATCCAGCAGCGCGGCGGCGCCGATGAAGGTCTGCTCGGCCATGAGGCGCGCATCGGCATCGCTGAAACCCTTGCCGCGCGCCGCCTCGGTGAACTCCTCGATCAGCAGGAACACGTACGCCGGCCCCGACCCCGAGATCGACGACAGCGCGTCGATCTGCGCCTCGGGCACCTCGATCACCACGCCGCACGTCTCGAACAGCGCGCGCACGAGCGCGACGTCGTCGGAGGATGCCGCGGTGCCCGCCGACACGCCGGTCACCGCCTTCCCGACGACGGCGGGGGTGTTCGGCATCGCGCGCACGACGGGCACCCCGTCGCCGACGATCGCCTCGAAGGTCGCGAGGGTGACGCCGGCCGCGAGGCTCACGACGATCGTTCCGGGCCCGAGCGCGGGCGCGATCTCGCGCAGCAGATCGGACACCATGACCGGCTTCACCCCGACGAGCACGATGTCGGCAGCCGCGGCGGCGGCGAGGTTGGCGTCCGGGGCGTCGGCCAGCGCGACGGAGGTCACGCCCTCGAGTCCGGCGAGGGTCTCGGCCTTCGCGGCGCTGCGGTTGGTGACGGTCACGCGGGGGGCGCGACCGGAGCGGGCGAGCCCCGTCGCGATGGCTCCTCCCATCGAACCGGCACCGAGGATCGCGATCGTGGGGAGGGTCTGAGCCATGGCATCCATCCTACGGATCCCGGCTAACTGAGAGTCCATTCAGGTCCCTAGGGGGCGGGGGTAGGATGCCGTCATGACCCTCCTGGACGGCATCACCTCGCGCCTCATCGACACCGATCGGCTGACCGTGAACATCCTCGAGCGGGCAGGCGACGACCCGGCCACCGCGCCGGAGCAGACGGTCGTGCTCGTGCACGGCAACGTCTCGTCGAGCCTGTTCTGGCAGGAGCTCATGCAGGATCTACCGAGCGATCTGCGGGTCATCGCGATCGACCTGCGCGGGTTCGGCGAGACCGAGAGCATGCCGGTCGACGCGACCCGCGGTGTTCGCGACTTCAGCGACGACGTGCGCTCCACCCTCGTCGCGCTCGGCATCGAGACGGCCCACCTCGTCGGCTGGTCGATGGGCGGCGGCGTCGTCATGCAGTACGCGCTCGATCACCCGGCGCTCTCGCTCACCCTGCAGGCCCCCGTCTCGCCCTACGGGTTCGGCGGCACGCGCCGCGACGGTTCACGCCTCACCGACGACGACGCGGGCACCGGAGCCGGCGGGGCGAACGCCGACTTCGTGCAGCGACTCACCGACCGCGACACCACCGACGACGCCCCCACCTCACCCCGGAACGTCTTCCGCTCCGGCTACGTCGCACCGGGCTACACGAGCGAGCACGAAGACCTCTGGGTCGAGTCGATGAACACGACATCCACGGCGGCCGGCAACTACCCCGGCGACGGCGTGGAGAGCCCGAACTGGCCGGGGTTCGCGGCCGGAAAGATCGGCGTGCTCAACACGATGGCGCCGGGCTACTTCAACACCTCGGGCATCGTCGATCTTGCCGTGAAGCCGCCGGTGCTGTGGGTGCACGGCACCGTGGATGCCATCGTCTCGGATGCCTCGTTCTTCGATCTCAACCACCTCGGCGCCATCGGCGTGATCCCCGGCTGGCCGGGCGAGGAGATCGCTCCCGCGCAGCCGATGGTGTCGCAGACCCGCGACGTGCTCGACGCCTACCGTGCCGCCGGCGGCACGGTCACGGAGGTCGTGCTGGAGGGCGTCGGGCACTCGCCGCACCTCGAGCGTCCGGCCCTGTTCCGGCGCGCACTGCTCGAGGTGATCGGCTACATCGGACGGCCCGCCGACCCGGCGCCGCCGACCGAGACCATCATCATCAGCTCGTCGGACTGAGCAGCCCGCCGGCCAGGCCGCGGCGTCAGCGGCGCGGGTCGAAGAAGGCCCGCAGGAGCGCCTGAGACTCGGTTTCGCGCACGCCGCCGACGACTTCGGCCCGCACGGGCAGCCGCCGATCGCGCAGCACGTCGTAGACCGAGCCCGCCGCCCCGGCCTTCTCGTCCCAGGCGCCGAACACCACCCGGCCGACGCGCGCCTGCAGGATCGCACCCGCGCACATCACACAGGGCTCGAGCGTCACGGTGAGCGTGCAGCCCTCGAGGTTCCACGAGCCGAGCGACTCCGCGGCTGCCCGTAGGGCGACGATCTCGGCGTGAGCGGTGGGATCGTGGGTCTCTTCGCGCAGATTGCGTCCCTCGCCGAGGCGCGTGCCCGAGGCATCCATCACGACGGCGCCGACCGGGATCTCGCCGGCGACGGCGGCCTCCGCGGCGAGCGCGAGGGCGCGACCCATCGCCGCGTCGTCGGCGGGCGGCGTCGGAAGGGTCACCGGTCCAGCGTAGAGGCGCGGCGAGCGCCGGATCGGCGGATCGGCCGGAACCTCGCTCCGGAGCCCGAGGGCTGAGTCGGGGCGCCCCGACGCCGTAGGCTGGATGCCATGCGCGTGCACGTTGCCGATCACCCCCTCATCACCCACAAGCTGACGGTGCTGCGCGACGACCGCACCCCCTCGCCGGTGTTCCGCCAGCTCACCGAGGAGCTGCTGACCCTCCTCGCCTACGAGGCCACCCGGAACGTGCGGGTCGAGGAGATCGAGATCCAGACCCCCGTGACCACGACGACGGGCGTGCGGATCTCGGAGCCGCGCCCCCTCGTGGTGCCGATCCTGCGCGCCGGGCTCGGCATGCTCGACGGCATGGTGAAGCTCCTCCCCACCGCCGAGATCGGCTTCCTCGGCATGGCGCGCGACGAAGAGACCCTGCAGCCGTACACGTACGCGGAGCGCCTGCCCGAAGACCTCAGCGACCGCCAGTGCTTCGTGCTCGACCCGATGCTCGCCACCGGCGGCTCGCTCGGCGCGGCCATCGACTTCCTCTTCGCGCGCGGCGCACAGGACGTCACCGCGATCTGCATCCTCGCCGCCCCCGAGGGCGTCGCGAAGATCCAGGAGCAGGTCGGCGACCGCGACGTGACCCTCGTGCTCGGCGCCCTCGACGAGGGCCTCAACGAGAAGGGCTACATCGTGCCCGGCCTCGGCGACGCGGGAGACCGGCTGTACGGCACCGTCTGAGCGCGCCCGCGAGCGCGACCGGTTCGGAGTACCGCCACGTCCTGGAGCTGCTGGAGGAGGCGACCCGGCCAGGCAGGCCCGCGCCCGCCCACGTCTGAGGGCCCCCGGGGACACAGTAGGCCGCGCTGGAGTCACCCGCAGGAGTCCTCCGGGGCCCCCAGCGCTGTCCGGGAGCTCCGGGGTGGGCTCACAGTGTGGGGAAGAACCACCGAGTTCGCGCGCGCGGTCGGTCGTCCACCCCTCAGTGGGTGTCCCCGAACCAGGCCTTCCAGAACTGGCGGGCGGCGAACCAGACTTGGCGGGCGAACCCGCTGAAGTCATCGTTGCAGGTCGCAGTGTCGGGACATGCGTAGCCCATGGCGGAGCGGTAGCGGGAGGGGACCAGCGCGGGGCCGGATGCCGTGACCAGACCCTGTTCCTTCTGCAGGATCACCAGCAGTGCCTTGGGGTCACCCCGCAGCCCTGGGCCGCCTTGGTGAGGATGGAGGCGGCACTGTCCCCCTCAGCGCCCTCGAACACCCTCTCGATGAGATGCAGCGTCTCCACGAGGTCCTCGTGACCGCCGTACCACGGGTCGGGCACGTCCCAGTCGGCGGGGATGTCCCGTGACGGGTGGGCCGCGGCGTCTCCCGTGCTGCCCGCTGCACCCAGGAGCGGACCTCCACCCCGACGCGTTCCGCCAGGCATTCCAGGGCCCGCAGGTGCTGGCGGGTCATCGCCAGGACCAGGTCCCAGGAGTCCAGCTCTGCGGCACTCACCTGCCGAGCACGGTGGTCAGGAACACGGTGGCCGGCCTCGCGCAGCACACGGGCAGCGCAAGGGTCGATCGGATTGCCGTGTTCCTCGTCAGAGATCCCCGCGGAATCGACCAGGACGTCCAGTGCGGCCGCGGATGCCTCCTCGGCGAGCCGCCCTCCCCGGCGAGCCGCCCTCCGCGAACTCCCTCCGCGGCTTCCTCCCGCAGTCTCCCGGCCGTCCTCCCTCCTCAGATGGAGAGGTAGGCGCGCACGGCCTCGTAACTGAAGCGCGCGGCGCGCGTGGAGTCCATGTGGAAGTCCTGGTCGGCGCGCGGACCGCACAGGTCGGACACCGCGCGCACCGACACCCAGCCGACACCCTCGCCGAAGCAGACCTGGGCCAGGGCGGCGGTCTCCATGTCGGTGGCCAGGGCCTGGGGAAACTCCGCACGCATGGACCCGACATTGGCTGCGGTGACGAAGGAGTCCCCGGACACGACCTGCCCGACCCGCACCCGCTGGCTGACATGGCGGGAGAGGTTCTCGGCCTTCAGCACCGCCAACTCCGGGGAGCGGTGGTCCACGGGCATACGCGGGATCTGGCCGCGCACGTAGCCGAAGGCCGTCGCGTCGGCGTCGTTGTAGGTGGTGGAGGTCCCCACCACGATGTCTCCGACCTCGACGTCCGGGGCAAGTCCGCCCGTGGTGCCCGCGGCGATCACCACGTCGGGATCGACCATCATCAGGGCGCGGGCGGTGGCGGAGGCGGCGTTGGCCAGACCAATCCCGGAGACGACGACCAGCACCGTGGACCCGTCCAGGGTTCCCGTGGTGAAGGTCTGGCGGTGGCGTCCCACCTGCCCGATGGCAGTGGTACGGGCATCCGGGCCCAGTGCGTCCAGGAAGGGTCCTGCCTCGACGTCCATGGCGCACTGGATGACGGCCCGCACGCCCTCGCGGGTGGTGGGGGCGGTCGGACAGACGCTCATGGGACTCCTCGGGGTACGGGGGCTGGGGTGGGATGTGGGGTCGTGCGGCGGGAGGTGGGCCCGGGAGGGTCCGAGGGGTCGAGGGCGGCCCCGCTCGGGCAGGCCGGGCGGCCACAGGAGGGGCGGCGGTCGCCCCGGCACTCAGGAGGCGGTGACGTCCTCCCACTCCGCGCGGTGGGAGAGGAAGTCGCGCACCGCCTCCTGCGCTCCCTCCAACGAGTGGTGGGCGCCCCACCCGCACTGGACCTCGTTGGCGGCGGGCACCGAGGTGGCGGAGAGGATGTCGCGGAAGGTCTGCTCCAGCAGCGGCAGGAAGTCCTCGGTCTCCACCCCGAGCACCAGGGCGTAGAAGCCGGTCTGGCAGCCCATGGGTGAGAAGTCGACGAGCCGGTCGGTGTGGTTGCGCATGAGTTCCGCGGTGAGGTGCTCGATGGAGTGCACGGCGGGCATCTCCAGGTGGGCGACATTGGGTTGGGTGAATCGGACGTCGTACTTGACCAGCACGTCCCCTCCGGGCAGCTCCTTGCGGTCGGCGACCCGGACATAGGGGGCGACCACGGTGCGGTGGTCCAGGTTGAAGGACTCGACGTTCATGCGCTCGCTCATGCCAGAAGTCTAGGTCGCGCCCTCGCCTCCGCGGCCGGCGGCCCCACCCAGGCCCTCAACGGTCACCTCGACCACCTACGCGGCTCCGCCCTGGGAATCCGCAACCTCCACAACTACATCGCTTATGCGGAATTCCGCATAAGCTGGGTACTCGGCGATCTGGCCGACCTCGGGTATGACGCGCGCTGGCTCGGCCTACCCGCTTCCGACATCGGTGCGCCCCACACCCGCTTTCGCATCTTCATCCTCGCCCGCCGCGCTGTTTCGGACCCCACTGGCCTCGGACGCCGCGCGCGGCGGGGAGAGCTTGGACCGGGTGCGGGCAAGGCGCGGTACGATCGCGCTATCCCATCAGGTCATCGACCTGGCGCTGAACGGCCCGCCGGGTTCTCGGCGGCATCAGGAGCCGGAGCTGGTGTGGCCGCTGATCGGGCAGCTTTTCGACGCTGGGGACGCTATGCCCTGGGAATCCGACGATGGGAACAGCTCACCGGACGAGGAGCCCCCTCACCCGCCCTCCTGAACGATGACGGGCAGTACCGGCCCGCGCCGCGCTTCGTGGAATGGCTGATGGGCCTACCGGACGGATGGGTGACCGCTCCCGACCTCGGGCTCACGTTGCCCGAACAGCTCGCCGCGCTCGGCAACGGCGTCGTACCGGCCCAGGCCGTCCACGCGCTCGGCGCTCTGCGCCGGGCTCACGCAGTCGGTGGAGCGCGACGCTGACCATCCCTATGAGCCTGCCGTATCCGATGTGCGGTCGTTGGCCCAGCCGCGTGGGCGAAGTTGAGGCTTCTTCCGATCCCCCTGATGCAAGGCGATACACAATGTGTTCGGACCGCTGGGGCATCGACAGGCCTGGCTAATTCAGTTAGCATAGCGGATATGGGTATTTCCCAGAGCGGGACAGTAAAGCGCGATGCTTCGCGAGCGAAGATCGTTGCCGCAGCGATGGAGGAGCTCGATTCACTGCCTGATTGGTCGGGCGAAGTCGGCCTCACTGCCGTCGCGAAGCGAGTCGGCATCGCGCCGCCGAGCTTGTACAAGCATGTGAGTTCGGCGGCGGACCTCCATCGCGGCATCGCGACGGAATGCGTTCGTGAACTCCGAGAGGTGGTCACGAATGCGGTGCTCGGGCGGTCGGGCGCCGACGCGCTTCAATCGTTGATCCGCAGTACGCGCGGTTACGCGCTTGAGCACCCCGGCAGATATGCGGCGACGCAGCGGGCAGCAAATCGCGCCGACCCCGCTGACGCCGACTTGGCAGTCGAGTCGGACAGGCTCGTCCACGTCATCGCCGCCTCGCTTGCGGAGTACGCGCTCTCCGATGAAGGGATGCTCGACGCAATCCGCGTCGTACGCGCCGCCACGCACGGATTCATCATGCTGGAGATGCGGGGAGGGTTCGGATTGCCCAACTCGGTGGAGCACACCTTCGACACGATGATCACCCTCCTCATCGACGGGATCGACGCTCTCCGTGAGCGTGAGCCCGAGGCGCCGCCGGAAGGCCGAGACGCATGACCGTTCGCATTCAACGTGTGGAGAACGCTGCCGTCGCGCTCGCCGTCGCCGTGGTGTTCGTCACTTCGGGATATCCATGGTGGACGCTTCTCGCGATGTTCTTGATCTTCGATCTCTCTGCAGTCGGTTACCTGAGCAACGGTCGCTTGGGACCCCTGCTGTACAACGCCGTGCACAACTATGCCGGCCCTGCGGTTCTCACCGCCGCCTATGCACTTGGCGTTGTATGGGGCCTCAACGTGTGGGCGATCGGGCTGCTGGCTGGGTGTTGGGCATTCCATGTCGCCGTCGATCGCACACTCGGCTATGGGTTGAAGACCGAACGGGGCTTCCGACACACACACCTGGGTGTGAGCGGCAGGAGTCGTCGGGACCCCAGCGAGTGAACTCGCTTTGAATGATGGATCGAATAGGCCCGCAGCTATTGCACTCGACCGCTTGGGCGTGGACTCTGTGATCCTGAGGCAGAGTCCCCTTCGGCGTCTGACTATGTTTCGCGCCGCGCAGCATCAGTGTTCGATGGTCGTAGGGCACTGATGATGAGCGCCGCATCGTCTGCTGGGAGGATATCGATCGACGCTGAGGTGCTGCCCGAGTCATCGCCTTCGGGTGCGAGAGCGATGTTGGTGACGATAAGGCCGATCATGATCCTCGCTGCGGCGTCGGGATCGGCGCTCACCGAGGTCTGTTCCCGCTCTGAGGCGCGGTCCAGGATGACTGCCAAGTGGTCGCGAGTGGGGTCGAGAATGCTCTGGCGCACGGCTGCGGCGAGGTCTGGATCGTGTGCGGACTCTCCGACCAGGGCGACAAGGGCGGCTCCGGCTTTGTCGGAGAACAAACGGCGCTTCTGCTCGAATAGCGTTCTCAGATCGCCGTCCAACGACCCGGTGTCGACGTCTGGCGATTCGGTGTCGGCGATCTGGCTCGCCACCGCCAGGATCAGCTCGCGCTTGGTCGGCCAGCGGCGGTAGACCGTGGCGGTGGACACGCCTGCGCGCGCGGCGACCGCTCCGAGCGTGAGACGCGCGTATCCGGCCTCGGCGAGCAGGTCGAGGACGGCATAAACAATCACCGGGCCCAGCGTCGCGTCGGCAGGACGTCCTGGCGACCGAGGGGCACTCGGTGTCGTCCTCGGCTCTGTCATGCCTTGATCCTACCGAACAGATACGAAGTCACTTCACTTCGCATTAGTCTATGATGGCGTGACACCCGCCATCCGCGAGCCCGTGTTGGCCCGATCTTCGAGGAGCGCTATGAGAACCATCGTGATCACCGGCGCAAGCCGAGGGATCGGCCGCGCGGCGGCCCGACATCTCGCCGAGCAGTCGCAGACCCATCTGGTGCTGCTGAGCCGCGGCGCGTCCGAAGACCTGGTACGGGAACTGCGAACCACAGGATGCGTCGTGTCGGTGATCCGGACCGACCTGTCATCCATGGTCAGCGTCGCCACCGCCGCAGAGGAACTGATCGACGGGATCGAGTCGAGTCTCTTCCCGCCCATTCAGGCACTGATGCTCAACGCCGGGGTGCAGCATACGAACGCGCTAACCGAGACCGTCGACGGCCTCGAGTCGACCTTCGCGGTGAACGTTCTGGCGAACCACGTGCTGCTGGGGAAGCTCCAAGAGCATCTCCCCGCCGACGCGCGGATCGTGGTGACCGTCAGCGATACGCATTTCGGCGATTTCCGGCACAACCTCGGTATGGTGCCAGGGCCGAGGTGGCAGCCGATCCAGACCCTCGCCCGCGTCGGCGCGTTCCCCGACGCGAGCAGTGTCACGGCTGGACGTACCGCCTACTCCACCAGCAAGCTCGCCGCGATCTACCTCGTCCACGAGTACGCGCGCCGCTTCCCGGCCGGACCATCGATGCTCGCCTACAACCCCGGGTTCGTGCCCGGCACCGATCTCGCCCGCCACGCCGATGCGGCCTCCCGGTTCGCGATGCGACGGATCATGCCGCTGCTCACGCTCACTCCCTTGGCGATGTCGCCGGAGACGGCGGGCAGGCTCCTCGCCGACGCGGTTCTGGGTAACACATCGGCGCCGAGCGGCGCGTACATCGACCGCGACCGCGTAGCGCACTCGTCACCCGAATCGTACGACCCGGATCGTGAACGGGACGCATGGGCGGCCGTCGATGCGCTCGCCGCCGATGCTCTCGAACGCCCTTCGAGAGCAGATTCAGAATGAACGGAACACCGATGCGCACAATCCTCATCACCGGCGCAAGCGACGGCATCGGGGCCGCAGCGAGCAGACAACTCGCCGGGCCCGCGACTCGACTGATCCTGATCGGACGCTCCCCGGAGAAGACCCAAGCGATCGCCGCCGAGACCGGAAGCGAGTACCACGTCGCCGACTTCACAAAGCTCGACGACGTGCGGAAGCTGGCGGCAGCTCTCCTCCGCGACTGCGACCGGATTGATGTGCTCGCCAACAACGCCGGCGGCATGTTCTCCGGTCCGACCCGCACCGTCGACGGATTCGAGAAGACCTTCCAGGTCAACCACCTCGCCCCGTACCTGCTCACGCATCTGCTCCTGGATCGGCTTCTCGCCAGCCGCGCCGCCGTCGTCAACACGTCCAGCATCGGCGCGAGACTGTTCGGCCGCATCGACCTGGACGACATTCAGACCTGGAACGGCTACCGCCCGAACGGGGCCTACGGCAACGCAAAGCTCGCCAACATCTTGTTCGCCAAGGCCCTGCACGAGCGCTTCCACGACGAAGGACTGTCCAGCGTCGCCTTCCATCCCGGCAACGTCGCGACCAGCTTCGCCTCCGACACCAGCAGCTACTTCCGGTGGGTCTACCACGGCATCCTCAGCAGGTTCCTCATCTCACCGGAGCGCGGAGGCGCCAACCTCGCCCACTTCATTGAGGGCACCCCGGACATCGCCTGGACTTCCGGCGCCTACTACAACGACCGACGGAAGATCGGGCACACCAACAAGCAAGCAGCCGACCCCACGATCGTCCATGAGCACTGGGAACGCAGCGCGCAACTGCTCGACATCACCTGGTGCCGGTAAAGCTGTCGCATCACGCGCCGACCCACCGCCCGCGAGCGCGATCTTCACCACCACTGGAGGCGAGCTCACGCCGACCGGGTGCACCGATGCCGCCGTCCCCGCCATCACAGCCGGCGCGATCGCCCTCGCCTTGGCGACGCTCCTCGAACTTCACCATTCCCGGCAGGAACAACTCGTTCATGCGGATGCGCAGCCAGTAGTCCGATTGAGTCCATTGCGATGTGCGGCGGCGAGGCGAGAACAACACGGCCGGAGGGTCGTGAACGCCCTTTCAGTCCGCTCGTCGCGCGGACGCAGGTGGCCCATGTGGGGGTCGTCGGAACGACGAGCGGAAGGGGTGAGGGATCAGGCGGGTTCGGATGGTTTCGGCGGCGGCGCGGGCTTCGTCGGGGAGCTGGCGGCGGCGCGGTTCGGTGGTGATCGGGATTGGGTTCGTGCACCTGGAAGGTGACCAGCCCCGGCGAGGCGTCGTGCGTCTCGGGCGGGGTGAGCCGCCGACCTGTCAGGACTTGTCATGCCCGATCCCGCGACCGACCCCGGCGGCGGTCGGGGTCTGCGGGTCGGGTCGCTGTTCTCCGGGTACGGCGGGCTCGACCTCGCCGTGGAGGAGGTCTTCAACGGGCAGACGGTGTGGTTCTCCGAGTTCAGCCCGGCCCCGGCGCGCGTGTTCGCCCATCACTGGCCGGGCGTGCCGAACCTGGGCGACATCACCACGATCGACTGGAACGAGGTCGAGCCGGTCGATGTGATCTGCGGCGGGTTCCCCTGTCAGGACGTGTCCACGGTCGGCAAGCGCGCCGGCCTGCGCCCCGGCACTCGCTCGGGGCTGTGGGCGCGCATGGCTGAGGCGATCGACGTGCTGCAACCGGAGTGGGTCGTCGCTGAGAACGTGCGCGGGCTGCTCTCGGCAACCGCGACCCGCCCGACCCCGGAAGGAGACGACACCGATGGACGTAACCCCATCCCCGCAACCCCCGAGTCCGCAACCGCAATCGAGGGGGCTGCCGTTCGCGGTGTGGAACCCGACCCGTGGGATTTGGGAGACGAGTCAGCTCGACCTCTACGGGCTCTTGGCGCCGGTATGTCGACCTCGGGGTTATGTTGACCGGCTCGGTGAGCGCCCAGGCGGGGCAGGGTGAACGGTTGAGCCGGTCAACATAACCATCGCGGTGTCACCGGTTCTTGAGGAACGCGATGAGAGCGTCGGATGCCTTGTATCGGGCTGGTGGCCGCTCGTCGAGCGCGGGAACGCGTTCGAGGGTTCGCTGCTTGAGTTCCAGGTCGGCATGCAAGTAGATCTGCGTGGTCTGGATGCTCGCGTGCCCGAGCCAGAGCGCGATGCTGGCGGTGTCGATGCCGGCGTGCAGGAGGCTCATCGCGCAGGTGTGCCGCAGCGTGTGCGGCGTGACGTTCTTCCCTGTCAACGAAGGACACCTCTCGGCCGCGGTCGCGGCGTGCCGGGTAACGAGCTTCCCAACGGCAGCCCTGGTCAGGGGTGTCCCGCTGTTGGTCGGGAACAGCGGCCCCTCTCGCGCTGGTGGGAGCTCGGCGAGCCAGGCCGTGAGGAGCCTGACGGTGTTCTTCTGCAACGGGATCACGCGTTGCTTGCGGCCCTTCCCGACGCATTCGAGTTGGCTGTGTGGTCCGAGCTGAAGGTCACCGACGCGCAGGTTGATGAGTTCGCTGACGCGGAGTCCGGTTTGGATGCCCAGGTGCAGCAGGAGCCGGTCGCGGCGACCGAGCCAGGTCCGGGTGTCCGGGGCAGCGATGAGCGCCTCTGCTTCGGGGGCGGTGAGGAACGACACGAGCGTGGTCTTGGTGCGTTTCGCGGGGATCGCGAGGACCTGGCTGATCGTGGCGATCGCGTCAGGTGCCCGGTAGCTGGCGTAGGTGAAGAACGACCGCAGCGCCGCCCGGCGGGCGTTGCGGGTCGCGACGGAGTTCCCGCGCTCGGTTTCCAGGTGCTGGAGGAACCCGCCGATCAGGTCTGCGTCGAGATCGGCCAGCGTCAACGCCGATGGCGCGATCCCGGTGGCCCGCTCAGCGTAGGTCAGTAGGAGCCGGAACGTGTCGGCGTAGGCGGCTTTCGTGTGCGGGCTGGCATCCAGATGCCGGTCGAGCTTGTCGGTGAAGAACCGTTGCAGCAACGGCGCGAGGTCACTCATCACCGCCCCCTCTCGCTTGGATGCGCTCCGCGAGAGCAGCCGCCAGTTCGGGAGTGTTCGACAGATACCAGTAGGTCGCCTCCGGGCCGACGTGTCCGAGGAACGCCGACAGCACCGGCATCATCGCGTCGACATCGCCGCCGGTTCGGATGTGCCCGATCAGGGTGTTCGTCGCGAACGAGTGCCGGAAGTCGTGCAGCCGGGCGGCCGGCTCGGTCGACCCGCCGGCCAAGCCAGCGGCCTCGCGGATCTCTCGGAACGTGTTCCCCGCGGTTGAGCGGGCGATCCGGGTGCCTCGGCGGGCGACAAACACCGCGGTCGTCTTCGGGGCCGGGAACGTCCGATCCCGTAGCCGCCGATACCTGCGGATCGCGGTCATCGTCGTCGGGCGGAGTGGGACGAGGCGGGACTTGCCGAACTTCGTGTCCGTGACCCGCACCCAACCGCTGCCATCACCGGCATCGTCGTCGATGGTGATGTCGTCGTCGTTGAGGTTCCTCGCTTCGCTGATCCGCATCCCCGTCACCGTCAGCAGTCCGAGTAGCGTTTGCCAGGAAGCCGCCCGGACTCGTGGGGTCAGCCTGCCTGCCGCGACCAGCAGCGTGTCGATCTGCTGGTCGGTGAAGATCCGCGGGCGAAGACGATGAGCGCCGTAGGGTCGTCCGTCCAGGACGGGGACCTCGGTCGCGGGGTGGGCGTGTCAAGACTTTTGTGTAAGCGGCTTGGTGTCGGTTTGATTACAGGTGGGGTTCGATGCGGTCGGGGTAGGCGAGGGCGAGCTGTTCGAG
>NZ_JAJJIB010000050.1:0-905 GCF_020905435.1 Microbacterium sp. F2E
GGGGTGCCCCTATGTCTTCTGTCAAGCGGCGAGGACCGGTTCGGTGATGCGCGACTGGTAGAGGGTGCCGTCGCGGAGCATCGCGAACAGGACGTCGGAGCGGCGCCTGGCGAGAGCGATGAGTGCTTGGTTGTGGCGTTTGCCTTGGGCGATCTTGCGGTTGTAGTAGGCCCGGGACTCGGGGTCGCGGAGCGCCGCGAACGCGGAGAGGAACATGGTTCGTTTCAGGATCTTGTTGCCCCGTCGGGAGGGATGTTCGCCGCGGATCGAGCTGCCCGATCTCCTGGTGACTGGTGCGAGGCCGGCGTAGGCGGCGAGGTGCCCTGCGGTCGGGAAGCTCTTCGTCGTGACTTCGGTGAGGAGCCGGGCTGCAGTCCTGACGCCGACTCCGGGCATGCTCGTCAGGACCGGCTGAAGAGGGTGAGTGTCGACGATCTTCTCGACCTCGATGGCGATCTCGTCGCGTTGCCGCCGCAACGCCTGGAGCTGCTCTGCGAGCCTGGGGAGCACCAGCGCGGCGGCGTCGGTGCCGGTCACCACGACGGTCTGCTCGCCGAGCGCGGTCATGATCTCTGCCGCCCAGACACGACCTTTGCGGGGCGCGTTCTTCAGCAGCCGGGTCCCGAGCCGCTTCTCACCCGCAGTCTTCATCGCCGCCGGCGACGGGTAGCGCTGCAGCAGGTCCAGGATCGCGGGGTGATCCAGCCGCGGCCCGAGCACGCGTTCCAGCGCCGGGTGGATTTGGGTGAGCAGACCCCTGATCCGGTTGGAGACCTGGACGATCTGACCGGCGAGGTCGTCGTCGAACCCGCAGAGCATGCTCAGCTCCGCGACCTTCTCGTCGGCGATCTGGATCGACCGCAGCGTGTGCGGCATCGTGCGGGCCGTCTCGGCGATGATCGCCG
>NZ_JAJJIB010000051.1:0-899 GCF_020905435.1 Microbacterium sp. F2E
CAGGTCGCAGACGAGGTCCTGGCCTGGCAGACCCGTCCGCTGGACGCGCTGTATCCGGTGATCTACCTGGACGCGATCGTGGTGAAGGTCCGCGACGGCGGCCACGTGCGGAACAAGGCCGCGCATATCGCCGTCGGTGTCGACATGGACGGCATCAAGCACGTCCTGGGAATCTGGGTGCAAGCGGTCGAGGGTGCGAAGTTCTGGGCGGCCGTGTGCGCCGAACTCGCCAACCGCGGCGTCCGCGACGTGCTCATCGTCTGCACCGACGGGCTGACCGGGTTCCCCGAAGCGATCGAGGCCACCTGGCCGCAAGCGACCGTGCAGACCTGCGTCGTGCACCTCATCAGGGCAGCGATGCGGTTCGTGAACTACAAGGACCGCAAAGCCGTGGCCGCAGCGCTCAAGCCGATCTACCAGGCGGTGAACGAGGACGCCGCGCTCGAAGCGCTGACCGAGTTCGCGGACTCCGACCTCGGCAAGCGCTACCCGTCGGCGGTGAAGACGTTCCAAGACGCGTGGGACCGGTTCACGCCGTTCCTCGCGTTCCCGCCCGAGCTGCGCCGGGTGATCTACACCACCAACAGCATCGAGTCGCTGAACTACCAACTACGGAAAGTCACCAAATCCCGAGGGCATTTCCCCAACGATGCCGCCGCCGTCAAGCTGCTCTGGCTGGCGATCTGCAACATCGAGGACAAACGAGCCCGAGACCGGCTCAAGGAACGAGGCAAGCCCTCCGAACAGCGCAGAGCCGAGCCCCGACTCATCGAGGGAGCCGTGACCACGAACTGGAAGAAGGCCCTCGAACAGCTCGCCCTCGCCTACCCCGACCGCATCGAACCCCACCTGTAATCAAACCGACACCAAGCCGCTTACACAAAAGTCTTGACACGCCC
>NZ_JAJJIB010000052.1:0-757 GCF_020905435.1 Microbacterium sp. F2E
CTAACGCGCCTTTGACGCCGGAAGGGCGTCGTCGTCTTGCTGTCCTCGTCGTGGATCGGGGCTGGTCGTTGCGGCGGGCAGCGGAACGGTTCCAGTGCTCGCCCGCGACGGCGAAACGGTGGGTCGACCGGTATCGGGCCGGGCTGCCGTTGACGGACCGCAGCTCGAGGCCGCAGACCTCGCCGAACCGGCTCCCGCGGAAGACGGAGCGGAGGATCGTGTCGTTGCGGTTCACCCGCCGGTGGGGTCCGCACCGGATCGCGTATCACCTGGGCCTTGCCCGCTCGACGGTCGGCCGGGTGCTGGCCAGGTATGGGATGCCGAAGCTCGTGAACATCGATCAGGCCACCGGGCTGCCAGTCCGCAAGCCGACGCCGAAGCGGTACGAGGTCGCAAGACCGGGCCAGCTGATCCACGTCGACATCAAGAAGCAGGGCCGGATCCCTGATGGCGGCGGCTGGCGCGCCTTCGGTCGCGGATCGGCGCAGGACCGTGCCGCGGGATCCGTCCGCGACAAGGCCGCACGGGCAGGAGCGGCCGGCTCCCGCGGCTACCGGTATCTGCACCACGCCGTCGACGACAACTCGAGAGTCGCGTACTCGGAGATCCTCGACGACGAACGCAAGGAGACCGCGGCAGCGTTCTGGACCCGCGCGAACGCGTTCTTCGCGAGCCTCGGAGTCACGGTCACCGCCGTGATGACAGACAACGGCGCGTGCTACCGGTCACACGCGTTCGCGGACGCGCTCGGCGACGG
>NZ_JAJJIB010000053.1:0-691 GCF_020905435.1 Microbacterium sp. F2E
GCCGTAACGCCGACTTGACACACATAGAAGAGTCCGCATGCTCCTGATCGCCGGCGGACTTGACCCCCTCACCCCCACCTAGAATGCGCAGAGCCGGAAAACGCCGCTCGGGAGCTCCTCTACGTCGCCCTCACCCGCGGGCGCCAGACTAACCACGCCTACGTGATCCAGCCTGACCCGCACGAGGTCGAACCCCACCTGGACCAGCCCGAACCCCAGACCGTCACCCAACAGCTGGCACGAGTGCTCGCGCGCAGCGACGCCGACCTCTCCGCCACTGAGACGTTGAAGCTGGAGGTCGATCGGCACGCGTCCTTGGCGACGCTGCTGGCCGAGTACGACGTGCTCGCTCACGCCGCGCAGGTCGACCAGTGGACGGCACTGCTGGATGCCGTCCCGTTCCCCGCAAACGTGGCCGATGACGTGTTCACCAGTCCGTACTACGACCGTCTCGAAGCTGCCCTCGCCCGGCATCAAGCTGCCGGGCACGACCCCGCCACGATTCTCAATGCCCTCGTCCCGTCCACAACGCCGGGCGAGGACCAGGTTGACCCGGCCGCTCTGCTCGCTACCCGGATCGATCAGGCCACGGCGAAGTGGGGTGTGACACTTCTTGTAGACGGTCGTTACCAGGAAGGAACGACAGGCAGAGATGTCTACGAATCGCAGGAAGTTCACTGAGGAGTTCAAG
>NZ_JAJJIB010000054.1:0-640 GCF_020905435.1 Microbacterium sp. F2E
GATCGTCGAACGCGCCTGCGACCGGGCGAGCCTGGCGAGGTTCGGGGCGCACCGGCTGCGGCACACCCTCGGCGAGCAGATGGTCGCCGCCGCGGTCCCGCTGGACGCGATCGGGCAAGTGCTGAGACACGAGACGGCGCTGACAACCGCGGGCTACGCGCGCGTCGATGTCACGGCGCTGCGCGACCTGGCGCAACCCTGGCCCGCCATGACGGGCGGCGGTCGGTCATGATCGCCTGGGAAGCGCACGTCGATGACTACTTGCGGCTGCGCCGCCAGCTCGGATTCACCCTGGTCTGGGACGAGCACCTCCTCGGACAGTTCACGACGCACCTGAACGCCGCCGGGGCCAGGCTCCTGACGACGACGGCGATGATCGACTGGGCCGGTCTGCCTCGCCCCGACGGCGGGGCCGGAGCATCACGCGCGGCAGTGAGGATGAGGGCGGTGCGCTCGTTCGCCGCCTACATGCACGCCCTCGACCCAGCCCACGAGGTCCCGCCCGCGGCGGTGTTCTCGCACCAGACGCGACGGGCCACGCCCTCCATCTACACGCCCGGCGAGATCACCGGTCTGCTGGAAGCGGCTGGCCGGCTGCGGCGATACGAGCGTTCGCGGATCTTCCCGGTCGTGTTCGGGC
>NZ_JAJJIB010000055.1:0-572 GCF_020905435.1 Microbacterium sp. F2E
CCGCATCACGGGCATCGGTCTTCGCCTCTCCGGGGTGCAGATCCGCGATCCGGCGCATCGCCAGCCCGGGTAGGTAGCCAACCAGCACGCCTTCCGCTTGAGCGACCGCGACCGGCAGCGCTCCGATCGTCGCCGGCTGATCAACGACCAGGAGGACCTGGCCGTGTTGCGCGAGCTGGGTCAGCACCGCGCGCAGCTTGGTCTCGTCGTTGGGCAGCGCCTTGTCGAACAATCGCCCGCCGGCTCTGCTTAGCGCCACGGCGTGGTGTTCCCCCTTGCCGACGTCGAGCCCGACGAACACGTCGACCTCGTCGTATCTGTCGATGCTGGTGACCATGTTGCCTCCGTTCGCTCCCGCGACGGCGTCCGCGACGGTGCGTCTCGGCATCCACGTTACGAACGGCCTCGAGCATGCTCGGGTCCAGCCCCTATCAGCGATCACACACCGCCAACCAGGCCCGGTGACAACACCCCCCGGATCATCAAGGACAGGGGGCAGCAATCATGCCGGGCCCGGCAGGCCGTCACCGCCCAGCATCCTCCGCCAGACGGTCACGAAGAAAGTAACGGGG
>NZ_JAJJIB010000056.1:0-560 GCF_020905435.1 Microbacterium sp. F2E
ACCTGGTCGGTGATCTTCGAGATCGTCTCGTGCGAGAGGTCCGTGCCCAGCGTCGAGGCGAGGTGGTGCTGGATGTCGCGGACGGTCATCCCGCCCGCGTACAGCGAGATGATCATCCCATCGAGGCCGTCCAGCCGGCGCTGCCCTTTCGGGACCAGCATCGGGGTGAACGTCCCAGCCCGGTCCCGCGGGACGGCCAGCTCGATGTCTCCGATCTCGGTCGCGACCGTCTTCGCGCTCGTGCCGTTGCGGGAGTTCGGGTGCAACGAGGCCTCCGCGTCGCCGCGCTCGTAGCCGACGTGCTCGGTCAGCTCCGTCTCCAACCCGCGCTCCAGCGCGGCCTTGAGCATTCCACCGATCAGGCCGTGCTCGCCCGTGAGGGGCTCGCCGGCGTCGATCTGAGCGAAGATCTCGTCCATCGCGCCCGACGCCTTGAGCCGGTCAGCGAGCTCCTTCTGCCGGCGACGACGCTCCTCGCGCTCCGGACTGATAGCCATGGTCTCCATGATGTTCTCCTTCGAGATGAACCTCACCCCTTACACAGACCATCTGATACCCCC
>NZ_JAJJIB010000057.1:0-546 GCF_020905435.1 Microbacterium sp. F2E
GCAGGTCGCGGAGGTGCGTGCGCTTGCGGCCGCGGGTCAGCTCGCCGCGCGGCAGGCGGCCGGGTCTCCGGCCGCGGTGCGGGCGCACGATATGGCGTTGCGGTCGGTCGCGGCCGAGCTCGGTGGGGTGTTGCGGGTGACGGATCGGACCGTGCAGTCCCGGATCGACGAGGCCCGCGACCTCGTGGAGCATTACGCAGCGACTTTGGGGGCGTGGGAGTCGGGGCGGATCACGCGGGGGCATGTTCGGGTGATCACGGATGCGGGGTCGGTGCTGGTCGACGCGTCGCCGGAGCGGCGGGCGGAGTTCGAGGCTGCCGCTATTGCACGGTGTGAGCGGGATACGCCGAATCGGGTGCGGTCGGAGGTGGAGATCCTCGCCGAGAGGTTCGCGGAGCGGTCGTTCACCGATCGGCACCGGGATGCGGCGGCGGAGCGGCGGGTGCGGGTCGTGCCGGGCAGCGCGGGGATGTCGGATCTGATCGCAACGCTGCCGACGGTGATCGCCGATGGGATCCTCGACCGGCTCACCCAGCAGGCGCAGAC
>NZ_JAJJIB010000058.1:0-502 GCF_020905435.1 Microbacterium sp. F2E
GGGTCGCTGGGTGCGATTCGTGCGCAGGTGCAGGTCATCGTCCCCGCTCTCACTCTTCTCGGTGTCGATGACGGTCCCGCGGACCTCGTCGGTCGGTCCCCGATCGATGCGGACACCGCCCGTTGCCTCGCGGGGGACACGCATTCGTGGGCGCGGGTGCTGACCGACCCGGTGGAGGGGACGGTGTTGGCGGTGGACCGGTATCGGACGCCGTGGCCGCAACGCCGGTTCCTGCGGGCGCGGGATCAGCATTGCCGGTTCCCCGGATGCCGGCGTGCGGCGATCCGGTGCGAGATCGACCACACCATCGACGCCGCCAAAGGCGGACCCACCGCCCTGTGGAACCTCGCACACCTGTGTCAACGGCATCATTCGATGAAACAGTTCACCCGCTGGAAGGTGAGACAACTCCCCGGCGGGGTCCTCGAATGGACCTCACCCACCGGACGGATCTACCGCGAAGACGCCCCCGCCCCACCCGTCGCGTTCACCCCGGCATCCA
>NZ_JAJJIB010000005.1:0-161154 GCF_020905435.1 Microbacterium sp. F2E
TCGAACAGCTCGCCCTCGCCTACCCCGACCGCATCGAACCCCACCTGTAATCAAACCGACACCAAGCCGCTTACACAAAAGTCTTGACACGCCCGTGAGCAGTGATGACGGCTTGGGGCGAGCACGTCGCCGACTATCTCCGGCTGCGCCGCCAGCTCGGATTCACGCTCTCCTGGGACGAGCACCTCTTGGGCCAGTTCACTGCGCATCTCGACACCATCGGGACCAGGCAGCTCACGACTGTCGTGATGATCGAGTGGGCGAGCCTGCCCCGCCCTGACGGGGGCGCGGGAGTATCGCGAGCGGCGGTCAGAATGACAGCGGTGCGATCGTTCGCCGCCTACCTGCATGCCCTCGACCCGGCACACGAGGTTCCGCCGCGCGGGGTGTTCTCGCACCAAGCACGCCGCTCGACTCCCTACATCTACACGCCCGCCGAGGTCACCGCGCTGCTGCACGCGGCGCGAGAGCTGAGAAGGTTCGAGCGGTCGAGGATCTACCCGATCGTGTTCGGGCTGCTCGCCGCGACCGGCATGAGAGTCGGCGAGCTCCTCGCCCTGGACACCGACGAGGTCGACCTGGACGCGGGTGTCATCACCGTCAGCCGCGGCAAGTCCCGCGACCCCAGGCTCGTCCCGATCCACGCCACGGTCACGGAATCGCTGAGCTGCTACGCCTCCTGGCGGGATCGGCGTGACGTCATGGTCGTCGATGGCAGGATGCCGTTCTTCACCGACCATCTCGGCCGATTGACGCGGTTCACGACCGAGTACGCCTTCCAGCGTGTTCGTCAGACTGCTGGGCTCACCGCCGACGGGATACGTCCGCGGATGCACGACCTTCGGCACACGTTCGCGGTCACCACGCTGCTGGGTTGGTATCGGGCCGGCGCCGACGTCGCGGGTCTGCTGCCACGTCTGTCGACCTACCTCGGGCACACCAACCCGGCCAACACCTACTGGTATCTGACCGCGATCCCGGAACTGCTCGCCCATGCCGCCCGCATGCTCCAGGCCGCGCCGCAGAACGTGAAGGAGGCGCGCTCATGACTGCGTTCACCCCGCTGCTGCAAGCGTTCTTCACCGACCGGCTCGTCACCCAGCGCCATGCCAGCTCAAACACGATCGCTGCTTACCGCGACACGTTCAAGCTCCTGCTCACCTACATCCAGGCCGAGACCGGCACACCGCCGTCCGCGCTGGACATCGGCGATCTGGACGCGACTTGCATCGGCGGGTTCCTCACCCACCTCGAACGTGTCCGCGGCAACAGCGCCCGCACCCGCAACGCGCGCCTCGCGGCGATCCACTCGCTGTTCTCCTACGCCGCGCTGCGGCACCCCGAGCACGCCGACACCATCGCCAGAGTCCTCGCGATCCCCACCGCGAGAATCCAGCGCAACCTCGTCACCTGGCTCACCGACACCGAGGTCACCGCGCTGCTGGGAGCCTGCGACCCGGACACCCGCACCGGCCGACGCGATCACGCGATGTTCGCCCTCGCGATCCAGACCGGACTGCGCGTCAGCGAGCTGACCGGGCTGACCATCGCTGACATCCGCACCGGAACCGGTGCCCACGTCCACTGCGTCGGCAAGGGCCGCAAAGAACGAGCCACTCCACTGCTGCCCGACACGGTCGCAATCGTGAGCGCCTGGATCGCCGAACGCGCCGCCGCCGCGGCCACCGACTCGCTGTTCGCGACGACCACCGGAAGGCGCCTCAGCCGCGACGCGATCGAAGCCAGACTCCGCATCGCCACGGCTCGAGCAGCCGGATCCTGCCCATCGCTGGCGGGCAAGAATGTCACCGCGCACACCCTGCGTCACACCGCCGCGATGCGGCTGTTGCACGCCGGCGTCGACGCGACCGTCATCGCGCTCTGGCTCGGCCACGAACAGGTCGCCACGACCAGCATCTACATCCACGCCGATATGACCATCAAGGAGAACGCGATCGCGAAGACCACCCCGCCCGGAACAGCGGCTTCGACACCGCGCTACCAACCCGACGATGCGCTCATCGCCTTCCTCGAACGGCTCTGATTATGCCGACAACCGGAGCCCGCCCACCGCCGCTGACCTGGACCGTCCGAGCATCATCGGCATAACCACGACCACGGCATAACAGCAGCTATGCCGACATCGGCATAGCTGCTGCGACGGACTCAAAGGCCTCCCCGATGCGATCACCGCGATCTGGCCCCTCGCAACGGTGCAGCAGTGTGTCGCGCATCTCGTGCGGAACTCACTTCGTTACGCGTCGAAGAAGTACTGGTCCAAGATCACCGGGCAGCTCCGCGAGGTCTATACCGCTCCGACCATCGCAGCGGCCGAGGCGAGATTCGCGGAGTTCGCCGAGCAATGGCGGAGCCTGTATCCGGCGATGATCCAGATGTGGGAGAGCGCGTGGGGCGAGTTCGTGCCGTTCCTGAAGTTCCCGCCCGAGATCAGACGCCTCATCTATACGACCAAGGGGATCGAGTCGCTCAATGCCAGGTTCCGGCAGGCCACGAGACGCCGCGGGCACTTCCCCAACGAGCAGGCGGCGATGAAGGTGCTCTACCTGACGGTGCTCGAGCGGCGCCCGAATCGCACGAACCCGACCGGGCAGATCGCCAGCTGGAAAGCTATCCTGAATACCCTGTCCATCACCTACGGCGACCGCCTAGGAATCAACCAAGCCGAAGCCCCATACACAAAGGAACGGACAGACCCAGACCGTTCAGAGGCCGTGAGGTCTTGTCCGGCTTCTTCGCGAAGATCGAAGCGTTCGTCGATTCGGCGATCGGATAGCCCTTTATCGAGCCGACGTTCCAACCCTGCGGCGGAATCGATGGGAAAGTGAGCAGAACGCTCCAACTACAGTTGTCACTCGTTCCTCACGCTCCAACTGTATCGCGATTTCTGTTGTAGTTTAGACGGGTGGATGCAACTCGATTCGTAGATTCCGCGTTCGGTAGCGCGACGCGAGAGCCGGGCAAGAAGGACGCGTTCGTCTACTACCTCCCGAAGCCCATCCCTCGTCAGCTCGAGCTCTCGAGCACCGTTGTGGGCTCACTGTCAGAGGCGGATGCCGCCCTCGGTCACCTGCAGGGTCTCGGCATGCTCATCACCGACCCCAGTCTCCTCATCGGTCCGTATCTTCGCCGGGAGGCGCTTGCCAGTTCCCGTATCGAAGGTACGCAAGCGTCGCTCTCGGATGTCTTTCAAGCCGAGGTGGACGCCGACGCGCGAAACGATGACACAGCCGAGGTACAGCGGTATCTCGAGGCGACCTGGCAGGCCTACGAACTCGCCGGGACGCTCCCGATCACGCAGCGGCTCATCCTCCGAGTCCACGAGACGCTGCTGACCGGCGTGCGCGGTGAAGAGAAGTCGCCCGGTGAGTTCCGGCGCTCCCCCGTGTGGGTCGGCCGCGCTGGAGCCACCCCCGACAACGCGACCTTCGTACCGCCCTTGCCTCAGCATCTCGGTGATCTCCTCGCAGACTGGGAGCGATTCGTCAACGACGACGGCCGCAGCCTCCCCGCGCTCGTCCAGGCGGCGCTGATGCACTACCAATTCGAAACAATCCACCCGTTCCTCGATGGCAACGGGAGGATCGGCCGACTGCTCATCAACCTCCTGCTCATGGAACGTAAGCGCCTCCCATTGCCCTTGCTCTACCTCTCGAACTACTTCGAGACACACCGCGAGGAGTACTACGAGCGACTGCAGGCGGTGCGCGAGGACGCCGACATTGAAGGCTGGCTCGTATTCTTCCTCGATGCCGTCCGCGCCCAGGCGGATGACGCCGTCGCACGTTCGAGGCGCCTGATTTCCATCCGCGAGAGCTACCACTCGGAGGCGATCAAAGAGCGCTCGAGCTTGCCGCGACTCGTCGACATCATCGTGCGCAACCCCTTCGTGACGGTAAAGTCCGTGCAGGATCAACTCGAGCTGACGAATCAGGGCGCGCGAAACCTGATCAAGAACGCCGAAACGCGTGGCTGGCTCCGATCGCTCGGAACTCACGGCCGCGGCGGGCGCGAGCGCTGGTACTCACCCGCGATCTTTGAGGTCATCGAGTTGCCTATGAACTACACAGCGGAGTGATTCCGGGCCGGTCCCGGGCCGGGAACCCGGCTGGAACCCCGCGACCTGACGCACGGTGACCATCGTCGTGCCGCCGCGGGGGTAGAGCGTCGCGCCCTTCATCTGCCGCACCTGCTCGACGAGGAACACCCAGACGGGCTTGCGTCCCGGTTGGGTACCGAAGATGTACGACAGCTCCAGCACGCCGACCGAGAAGTCGTCGTCCGCGAACGACAGCGCGGGGGCTGCGAAGGCGCGAAGCGCGTCGATCACCTCGCGTCCGGCGCTGGGCGTGCGGCTGACCGTGATCTCGCGCACGCCGTCCGCGCCCAGCACGGAGCGCAGTCCGTTCACGCGCTGCTGCGCCGGCGAGTCGTCGAGGAACGAGGTCTCGGTCTCGCGCACGAAGACGACGCGGCGGTGCCCGTCGGCGAGCAGGCGCGCCCCCACCATCTGGCCGCCGCCGAAGTCGTCCACCCAGACGCTCGACAGCAGCGGATGCTTCTGGTCGATGAGCACCGTGGGCAGCCGGGCCGCGAGACGCTCGGCGGCGGAGTCCTCCAGCGGGATGCCCATGATCACGATGCCGTCGACGTGACCGCGCACCGGGAGGGTCTCGAGCAGGGGCGAGTCCGACGTGGCGATGTCCTCGTGGTCGAACACGACGAGCTGCGTGCCGTCGGGGCCGAGGGCCTCCATGGCACCGACCATCCGCTCGGCGAAGCTCGGATACGACGAGAACGGGGCGACGAGCGCGATCCGGCCGACGCCGGCCTTCGCCCGGGCGATCGCGCGCTCCTTCGGCACGAACCCGAGTTCGTCGGCCGCCTCCAGCACGAGTGTGCGGGTCTTGGCGCTGACGCGGGCGGGGTGGTTGATGGCGAGCGACACGGTGGAGATGCTCACTCCGGCACGCGCGGCCACCTCGTAGATCGTCGCGGGCGTGGTCATGATCCTCATCTCGAAGTGCTTCGAGCAAAGTATGCGACTTCGACGGGCCCGCGAAGGCGCGCGTCGTGCGCGGCCGGCGCGCGGACGGCGCGACTCCGTGGCATCCCCCCGCTGGGTATCGTGGCAGGGTCCACCGGAGGAGGAATCGATGAAGATCCGCGGCGCAGTGCTCGAAGAGATCGGGCGGCCCCGGCCGTTCGCCGACAGTCGGCCGATCACGATCGACGATCTCGAGCTCGACGACCCCGGCCCCACCGAGCTCCTCGTGCGCATCGAGGCGGCGGGTCTGTGCCACTCGGATCTGTCGGTCGTCGACGGCAACCGCGTGCGCCCGACCCCGATGCTCCTCGGCCATGAGGCGGCCGGCATCGTCGAGCAGGCGGGGGTGGATGCCTCGCGCGCCGGTTTCTCCGTCGGCGGCCGCGTCGTGCTCGCGTTCCTGCCGCGGTGCGGCGAGTGCGCGAACTGCGCCACGAACGGGCGTCTGCCCTGCATCCCGGGGACGGCGGCGAACAACGCGGGCGTGCTGCTCGACGACACGATCGACGGAGCCATCCGTCTGCACCGCCGTGCACCCGGCGCACCCGACAGCACCGACGGCCCGGGCGCCGCCGAGGACGTGCGCCACCACCTGGGGGTGTCGGGCTTCGCCACGCACGCCGTCGTCGACCACCGCTCGGCCGTCGTCGTCGGCGCCGACGTGCCGCCCGAGGTGGCGGCCGTGCTCGGGTGCGCCGTGCTGACCGGGGGCGGCGCCGTCATGAACGCGGGCGCCCTCGCGCCGGGAGAGGACGCGATCATCGTCGGGCTCGGCGGCGTCGGCATGGCCGCCCTCATCACCGCGGTCTCGCTCGGGCACGGACGCGTGATCGGCGTCGACGCGGTACCCGCCAAGCTCGAGCGAGCGCGCGAACTCGGCGCCGACGAGGTCTACACGCCCGATGAGGCGATGGATGCCGGCATCCGCACCCCGCTCGTCGTCGAAGCGGCCGGGCACCCGCGCGCCTTCGAGACCGCGTTCGCGCTCACCGCGCCGGGTGGTCGCACCGTCACCGTGGGCCTTCCCGCACCGGCGGCGCGCAGCGAGATCTCACCGCTCACCATCACCGCCGAGGCGCGCACGATCATCGGCTCGTACCTCGGGTCGGCGGTGCCCGCGCGCGACATCCCGCGCTACGCGCAGCTCTGGCGCGAAGGCCGCCTGCCCGTCGAGGAGCTCATCAGCGACACCATCGTCCTTGACGACATCAACACCGCGATGGACACCCTCGCCGACGGAAAGGCGATCCGCCAGATCATCCGGTTCTGACCCGCGACGCGGGGGCGTTGCGGACGCGGTTCGGGCGCGGTTCGGGCGCGGTTCGGGCGCGGTTCGGGAGGGAGCACGGACCGACGGGCATCCGGTCCTCCTCGCAGGGTGAACGGCGGGGAACGCGCAATCGACGGATTCGCGTCGCGCGCGGGGGGGATCACGCGCTAGAGTGACAACGAACGCAGCGTGAAACGAGTGGGGTCGTCACGCGATCCGGGGGGATATAAGCGTTCTCTGGGGACGCGAGCGCTTCGGCGCTCGCAGTGATGCGCACATTGCTGGGGGGGCATGATGCGAACACGCAGTGTTGTCTGTGAGACGGCGCGATGAGCGCGATCGACGAGGTCGCGCCGGCGCTGCACCTGCCGGGATTCGGCCCTCGGCTGGTTCCGCGCGAAGCCGCCATGGCTCCGCGCGCGTCGGAGACGCTGGCGAGTCGCCAGCAGTGGGAACGCCGCTACCGCAGATTGCTGCGCGTCAGCGACTCCGCGGTGATCATGCTCGCCTGCATGCTCGCGTCGGTGTTCTCCCTGCTGGCGACCGCCCCCCATATCCTTGCCGCCGACCCGTGGCTGCTCGTGCGGGTTCCGCTCAGCGCAGCGGTGATCTGGCTCGTGACGCTCAGCCTGTTCAACACGCGCGACGCATCGATCATGGGTGCGGGCGTGGGCGAGTACAAGCGGGTCGCGCACGCCACCGGGCTCGCGTTCGGCGTGCTCGCGATCGTCTATGTGCTGTTCGAGTGGGACGGCGTGCGCACGCAGCTGTCGTTCGCACTGCCGGCCGGCATCGTCGCGCTCGTGTGGTCGCGGTGGCTGTGGCGGCGGTGGCTGTGCCGTCAGCGCGCGCTTGGGCGCTACTCGTCGCGCACCGTGATCGTCGGCGCGCGCGACGAGGTGGAGTACGCGCTGCGCACGCTCGGTCACGAGGGACGGCTCGGCTACAACGTCGTCGGGGTGACGATCCTCGACGCGGCACCGCCGACCCTCGTCGTCGACGGAAACGTGTACGCCGTCACGCACGGGGCAGACGCCGTCGGCGCGACGGCGAGCGCGCTGCGCGCCGACACCATCGTCGTGGCCAGCCAGCCCGCCGGCGACCCGACGTTCATCAAGCGTCTGGCGTGGGATGTCGAGGGGACCGCGGCCGAAGTGGTGCTCTCGAGCCGCATCGCGGACGTCGCCGGTCCGCGGATGTCGCTGCGCCCCGTGGAGGGAATGCCCCTGATCCACGTGCAGATCCCGCAGTTCGAGGGGGGCGCCTACCTGCTCAAGCGCGGCCTCGACCTGTGCGTCGCCACGGTGGCGCTGCTCGCGTTCGCGCCCGTCGCGCTCGTGATCGCGGCGCTCATCAAGGTGGATGACCCGGGGCCGGTGTTCTTCCGCCAGTCGCGGGTGGGTCGCGACGGACGCGAGTTCAGGATGCTGAAGTTCCGCTCGATGCGAGTGGATGCCGAGGCGCAGCTCGCCGCGCTCCGCGAAGCCAACGACGGGGCGGGTCCGCTCTTCAAGCTGAAGGACGACCCGCGCGTGACGCGAGTGGGCAAGATCCTGCGCCGCTACTCGCTCGATGAGGTGCCCCAGTTCTGGAACGTGCTCATCGGCGAGATGAGCGTCGTCGGGCCGCGCCCACCGCTGCCCGACGAGGTCAGCACCTACGACACGGCGGTGTCGCGGCGCCTCTACATCAAACCGGGCATCACCGGTCCGTGGCAGGTGGGCGGCCGGAGCGACCTGACGTGGGACGAGAGCGTCCGCCTCGACCTGCGCTACGTCGAGAACTGGTCGGTGCTCGGCGACCTGCAGCTGATGTGGCGCACCGCGCGCGTGATGATCCGACCCGAAGGGGCCTATTGATGGTAATCGACCAGCGCGAGGATGTCTCGCTCGGCGAGGCCCAGACGCGACGATCGCGGCGGCCGCGCGCGGCGACGAGAACGCTCGACATCGCGATGATCGGCACGCGCGGCATCCCCGCGGCGTACGGCGGATTCGAGACCGCCGTCGAGGAGGTGGGCAAGCGGCTGGTCGAACGCGGCCACCGCGTCACGGTCTACACGCGCGGCTCCGAGCGGCGCGAACGCGAATACCTGGGGATGCGGGTCATCCATCTGCCCGCGCTCCGCCAGAAGCAATTCGAGACTCTCAGCCACACCGCCCTGTCCACCCTCCACGCCATCACCCGCAAAGCTCCGGATGCCGCGTTCGTGTTCAACGCCGCGAACTCCCCACTCGTGCCGCTGTTGCGCGGACGCGGCATACCGGTTGCGCTTCACATGGACGGTCTCGAGTGGAAGCGTTCGAAGTGGGGAGCGCGGGGCAAGGCATATTACCGCTGGGCGGAGGAGTTCGGTGTCCGCTGGGCGGACGGGCTGATCGCGGATGCCCCGGGGATCGCCGAGTACTACCGGACGGAGTTCGGGGTGCCGACGGAGCTGATCCGCTACGGCGCGCCGATCCTGGACACCGCCCCCGTGGAGGGCATCCGCGACCTCGGCCTCGAGTCGGGCGGATACCACCTGGTCGTCGCCCGCTTCGAGCCGGAGAACCACGTCCTCGAGATCGTCGAGGGGTATCGCGCGAGTAGCGCCACGATCCCGCTCGTCGTGGTGGGGTCGGCGCCGTACGGGGCGGAGTACACGCAGCGCATCCAGGCCGCCGCGGAGGGAGATCCTCGGATCCGTCTGCTGGGCGGCGTTTTCGACCAAGACCTCCTCGACGCGCTCTACTTCCACGCGCGCACGTACGTTCACGGGCACTCGGTGGGAGGCACCAACCCCTCGCTCCTGCGTGCGATGGGGGCCGGCACCGCGGTCGTGGCATGGGATGTGACCTTCAACCGAGAGACGCTCGACGACCTCGGCTGGTTCTTCGAGGATGCCGACGAAGCGGAGCGTCACTTCTCCGCTCTGGAGGGCGACACGGAGATCCCCGCCCTCGCCGCCGCGGTGAAGGAGCGCGCGCGAGCCCACTTCCGCTGGGACGATGTCACCTCCGCCTACGAGGACCTCGCGCTGCGGATCGCCGGCGGAGCATCGGTGCACCCGACAGCCCGGCGGGTGCGGAGGACGGTGAATACGTGAGCGAGCTTCTCGAAACGCGTGAGGTCGAGTCGGAGGCGCGCGCGACCTCTCGCCGTGAACAGCGCGCATCCCTCCGCGGCCTGACGCGATTGCAAGACCTCGAAAGCAGGCGCGGCACCTTCCTCTCCATGGGTTCGAGCGCGATCGCCCGCTTCGCCGTGCTCCCCCTCAGCGCCATCCTCGGCATCATCGTCACGCGGATGATCATCGAGCACTACGGGGTGGCGACGTACGGGCAGTACATCCTCCTCGTCGGCATCGCCGGCCTTATCCCCTTCAGCGACCTCGGACTCACCGCCGCGATCATGAACGCCGTCGCCGGTGCCAAGGACCCCCGCTCCGATACACACCTGAAGCTCGTGCTGGTCTCTTGTCTCCGACTGCTCCTGGGTTGCTCCGTCGTCGTCATCAGTGTGGCGCTCTTGCTTTATGCGACGGGAATGTGGCCGGTGCTCCTCGGATCGGGGCTCACCGCTTCGACGGGCGCGCTCGCGGCAACGCTGTGCCTGACCGTCTTCGGCTTGAACATCCTCATCGCCTTCGGCCAGCGAATCCTCGCCGCACTCGGGCTCAACGTCGTCGTCATCGTCCTGGGCGCCTTGCAGACGCCGATCGTGCTGCTCGCGCTGTGGGTGATGATTCAGACGTCTGCCGACGGCGGCTACCTTCCGGTGGTCTCCTACCTCGCCACGACGGTGATCTGCCTCATCGCCATCACGATCGCGGCTCGTAAGATCAGCCCGATGCTGGGGACGGCCGTCCGGGCGGCGGCCCATCGCGGGACAAAGGGCGAGCGCGTCTTCCAGACGGCATGGCCGATGGTCGTTCAGATGATCGCACTGCCCATCGCGATGTCGTCAGACCGGCTCGTTCTGAGTCTCGTGGGTACCGTCGAGGATCTCACCGAGTACAGCCTCGCCAATCAGATCTTCTCCCCCATCTTCGCCGTGGTGACCGCGGCCGGCTTCTCGCTCTGGCCGATCTTCGCGCGAGCGCGCGCCAATGGTGCCGCTCCCCCGGTCTCACCCGGAAGGATGTCGGCGACGTTCGCGGCCGTGGCGGCGGCCGCATCTCTCGTGCTCTGCCTTCTCTCCGGATGGCTCACCGACCTCGCATCCGGCGGGCGGATCCAACTCAGCGCTCCGCTCCTCGCGGCGTTCTCGGTGTTCATCGTGCTGCAGTCGGCGAAGTATCCGTTCGGCATGTATCTGACGGATGCCTCGGGGTTGCGCTATCAGGCACTGTGGATTCTCGGCATGCTGCCGGTCAACCTCGGCTTGACACTGACCCTGATTCCGGCTCTCGGTGCGGTCGCGCCAGTCATAGGATCCATCGTGGGGGTGACGTTGTTTCAACTGATTCCGAACTGGGTCCTCGTGCAGCGGCGCATCCGGACTCAAAGAAGTGCGGTCGATGCCCTGGACGCCGAGACGTGAACCATCCTGCAACAGTCGACACAGCGGTGCGCGACAGTGCAGCACCTCGCGCTCGGGTGCTCGCCGTCCACCCCGGTGCGGAGATGTTCGGCTCAGACCGCATGTTCCTGGAAAGCGTCATCGGACTCGCCGCGGCGTGCGAGGTCGTCGTCGCACTCCCCGAAGACGGCCCGCTCGCAGCCCGCATCCGCGAGGAAGGGATCAGAGTCGAGCTGGCACCGATGCTGACCCTGCGCAAAGCGCTCCTGCGACCGCGAGGGTGGTTCACGCTGGCACGCGACACCATCCGCAATACCGTGTCCGCACGCTGGCTACTGCGAACGCATTCACCGGACGCGGTCTACGTGAGCACCGTCACGTTGCCATTGTGGCCGGTGATCGCCCGCATCCATGGACAGCGCGTCGTGTCCCACGTGCACGAAGCCGAGTCGACCGCAGGTTCGCTCATGAGGCGCGCGCTCTATGCGCCCCAGCTCGCCTCACACGAAATCATCGTCAACAGTGAGTTCAGCCTCCGCACACTCGTCGCGTCCTTTCCGTCTCTTCGCAACCGTGTGCGTCTCGTGTTCAACGGGGTTGTCGGTCCCGCGTCACCGAGTCCCATTCGCCAGGAAGCGCCACGGCCCGTGCGTCTGCTGTTCATCGGCCGTCTCTCACCGCGTAAGGGCCCTCACATCGCGATCGACGCGCTCAAGATCCTCCTCGACGGAGGTATCGACGCGAGCTTGGATGTTCTCGGTGCCGCGTTCCGCGGGTACGAGTGGTTCGATGACGAGTTGCACACGATGACCGACCGACTCGGACTCCGTTCGCGCGTTCGCTTCCATGGCTTCGAGGAAGAGGTATGGTCGCGCTTGAACGGCGCTGACATCCTTCTCGTGCCGTCAATCGTCGACGAAACGTTCGGCAACACGGCCGTGGAGGGCATCCTGGCGCGTCGTCCCGTCATTGCGAGCGACACAAGTGGACTCCGAGAAGCAGCGGGCGGGTACCCCTCCGCGACTCTCGTGGCACCGGAGGATCCTGACGCGATCGCACATGCTGTGCAGGAGTTCGTCGGCCGATGGCCTGACCTTGGCCGCGCGACGGAGCTCAGCGCGGACGTCGCACACGATCGTCACGCGCCTGAACGCTACCGCAGCTCCATCGCCGCGGCCGTCACGGAACACCTCAACCACCCGCTGACCCGGAATCGTACGCCTGGACCATTACGCTCGGATCACAGAGAGAGCTGACCACCGCTGGGCGGCCGAGGACGACTACTCATCCGCTCAGCCTCGCGCCACGCCGGGGGACCCACACCGATGACCTTCCACAACTTCGTCCTCGCGATCCGCAAGAACTGGATTGTGATCGTCGTGCTCGGAGTTCTCGGCGCCCTCGCTGGACTCATCTACGCAACAGCTCAGCCTGACACCTATCGCGCGCAGTCATCCGTCGTGATCGTTCCTGCGCGCGGCGACTCGACGTCGGAGCTTGTGCAGGGCTCCAACTATGTGAGCGGCCTGGTCGCGACATACACCGTCGTCGCGACCTCACCGGTGGTGCTGGATCGCGTGATCGCCGACCTCGACCTCGACACGAGTGCGCAAGCGCTCAGCAAGTCGATCTCAGTCGACTCGCCGCTCGATACGACGGTGCTTCAGATATCGGTCACGGGTTCCGATGCCGCAGCGGTGACCCGAATCGCGAACAGCGTCGCAGAAGAACTCGCCACGGCGGTGGAGGGGCTCTCCCCCCAGACGACGGCTTCGGGTCCCGCCGTGCGGGTGGAGCTGATCAAGTCAGCCACTGAGCCGCGCGTGCCGATCGCGCCGAACACCCGTCTGCTCATCGCCCTCGGAGCGCTGACGGGACTGGCCGCGGGGTTCGTCTTCGCGATTGCGCGCCGACTCCTCGCAACCCGCGTCGCGTCGCGCGCGGACATCGCCGAGATCACCGACGTGCCCGTGCTCGGCGAGATCTACTCGGCAAAGGGCGCATCCTCCGTTCCGGCCGCCATCCGTGCATCAAGCACCGGCTCGGTCGCCGAGTCGGTGCGGGGGATCGCCGCCGCGCTGCGCTTCGCGAATCTCGACGGCGAGAAGCGCGTCATCCTCGTCACCTCGCCCGAAGCAGGGGAAGGGAAGTCCTCCGTCTCGATGTCGCTCGCGCTGGTGATCGCAGAGCAGGGTAACCGCGTTCTCGTGATCGACGCGGACCTCCGTCGTGGATCGATCGCCGCGCTGACCGGACTGGAGCAGGGCGTGGGGTTGACGACCACGCTTCTCGGCGATGTGACACCGGAGCAGGCGATTCAGACGTGGGGGGTCGAGAACCTCAATGTCATGACGAGCGGGCAGACGCCACCGAACCCCGGTCAGATCCTCGCCTCGGATCAGGTGCATCGTCTGCTCTCCGCGGCCCGAGACGACTTCGATGTCGTCATCGTCGACAGCCCCCCGGTGCTGGCGGTCAGCGACGCGCTCTGGCTTGCGCCCGCGGTAGACGGCATCATCGTGGTCGCTCGGTACCGCCGAACCCGGCGCGACGCGCTTGTGCAGACACTCGCCGACCTCGAGGCCACCCGGACACGCATTCTCGGGATCGTCTTGAACGACGCTCGGCGCGTGAACACGAGCCCCTACTATGACCACGCCGAATCCTCGCCCTCGAGTCGACGCCGCCCCCGCAGGGTCGCGCGGTCGTGAACCGGCGCGCTGCGTTCATCGCGAAGGGTGAGCTCGCGGCAGCGGTCGCGATCGCCTTCCTCGCGCCGCAGCGCGTCCGGCTCCCGTTCGACGTGCCGCTCGGCGTCGCCCTATGCGCGATTGTGCTCCCCTTCACCGTCACCGCGATGGGGAGATACTCGTGGGCCTGGGCGCTCACGATCATCGGTGTGATCGCAGCGGTGAACGGCGCCGCGTTGACAGGCTTCGCCGCAGGCTTCGTCGAGACAGACGGCCGCCTCCTCGTGAGCAACACGCTGCTCCTCCTCGGCATTCCTCTGATGATCATCGCGCTCCTCTGGGCGCGTCTCGTGATCGGCTCGCGGTGTACGGCCCTCGTTTTCGGGATCGGCATGCTCGTCGCTCTGGCGTCCCGAGGAATCAACTGGGGCAATCCTTGGAAGTTCTCGTTCTCGGTGCCGGTGATCCTCATCGCACTGAGCCTCGTCTGGGTATACGGCAGGCGTTGGCCCCAAGTGGTCATGCTCGCCGTCCTCGCCGGAGTCTCCGCGGGATCTGACGCGCGATCACTATCCGGGATGATGCTCGTCACGCTCGCTCTCGTCATGACGCAGGGCAGTGGCCACAGGGGTGCGCGCAGTATGCGAACGCTGACGACTGCTATCCGTCTGGCACTCATCGTCGTCGCGGGGTACTTCCTCGTCCAGGGCGCGGTCTTGGAGGGCTACCTCGGCGAGAACGCCAAAGCGCGTTCGGAGGCCCAGATCGCCCAGTCAGGGTCCTTGATCGCCGGCGGGCGTCCGGAGATGGGTGCGTCGGCGTCGCTCTTGACAGCGCGACCGCTGGGCTATGGGTCCGGCGTGCTGCCATCAGGCAGCGACATCCTGGTAGCGAAAACGGGGATGGAAGCAAACGGATACGACCCGCACAACGGGTATGTGAACAACTACATGTTCGGCAACGGGTTTGAGGTGCACAGTGTCATCGGAGATCTGTGGATCCTTTTCGGCCTCGGCGGACTCGCCTTCGCGATCGTGCTCGGCGTCGCCATCGGATCCGGGGTGATCCGCTCATTGGCGTCGGGGACCGCGAGTGCCGTCGTTGTCTTCTTGGCGCTGCGGTCGCTGTGGGACCTCTTCTTCAGCCCCATCGGAAGTGCGGTGCTGACTCTGCCGATAGCCGTCGCGCTTGCGCTGCCCCGCCGACAACCGGCGCCGGGCACGGCGCCACAGGACAGGCATGCGAACGACGCCGTGCAGCGCGGGATGAGATCCCTTTCATAGGGCGAGGGCACCTCGCGGTACTGTGATTTGCTCGTCGAACTGTGACCTTCGCATACCCGAAAGCGAACTCGATGAGACCCATCACTCTGGCCCCTGCACGCCTGCATGGCGTCGTAACGCTCGCGGTGGCAGCGCTTCTCGTTTGCATGTCGTTCGTCGCCGCGCCCGCCGCTTTCGCTGCCGCCGCGGCACCTGTCGTCGACGACCAGTTCGAGCGCTCCGTCGCCAGCGGGTGGGGGGCGACCACGGCGGGCCAGCAATGGACGACGTCGTCCCCGGCATCCACGAGTGTTTCGTCGGGCTCGGCTAGAGTCACAGCCCAGCCCGGCGGGTCGACAGTGCAGCAGCTCTCAGGATCGACCCCCCGTGACATCACGCTCAGTGCTCTGGTGTGGCCCGAAGCAACGACCTCCGCCGGCAACGGAGCCACGGTATCGTTCGCCGTCCGCGCGGGTGGAGGCTCGTCTTATCAAGCGCGGGTGCGCTTCGGCACGTCCGGCGTCAACCTGTGGATGAGCCGGTTCGACAAGACAACGGCGGCAGAGGGTACCCTCGTGTCGACCAAACCGTTGACGTCGTACCAGGTCGGACAAAAGGTGCGCGTCGAGTTCACAGTCACAGGAACGAGCCCTGTGAGCCTGAAGGCGCGCATCTGGATCGACGGCACGGCGAAGCCCACGTCGTGGCAGCAGACCTTTGATGACACGGCCACGAATCGCATCGCCCAGGCGGGTGCGGTGCAGGTCAGCACCTACCTCTCCTCCGGATCATCCGCCAACAGCATGCGCATCGACCAGCTGCAGATCGCCGACCAGGTGTCCGCGCCCCCCGCCTCCCCAGCCCCCACACCCACCCCCACGACACCCCCGGGCCCCGCACCCACCACGCCGCCAGCGCCGGCCCCCACAACGCCGCCGGCTCCGACACCGACATCACCCGATGCGGCGGGGAGTCTCCCCGTGGGCAAGGCCACATACCCCGTTCCCGCGGGGGCCGTGTACGCCGTCGCGAAAGGAACCCGGACGGGCAGCGGTACAGTTTCCGACCCCTACGGCAGCGCTGCGTACGCGGTCGAGAAGGCCCCGAACGGGTCGACGATCGTGCTGCGAGGCGGAACGTATCGCGAGTACGTCTACGTAGGGTTCGACCGCAAACTGACCGTGCAGTCGTACCCCGGCGAGGCGGTGTGGTTCGACGGCAGCTCGCCGGTCACCGGCTGGACGAAATCGGGATCGACCTGGGTCGCGAACGGGTGGACTCACGTCTTCGACCATCGGATCTCGTTCAACGCCAACGCTGACGAGACGAACCGCTTCGTCGACAGCCGCAATCCTCTCGCCGGCTACCCCGATCAGGTGTGGATCAACGACGTGCCGCTGCGCCAGGTGGCTTCTGCGTCGACGGTGACCCCCGGTACCTTCTACGTCGACGAGGTTGGCAAGCGCCTCGTCATCGGCTCCGACCCGAGTGGGAAGAAGGTGGCGGCGAGCACCATCGCCCGCGCCTTCAAAGTGCAGGGCAAGGGGACGATGCTTCGCGGCTTCGGGGTGCAACGGTATGCGACCACCCTCAACATGATGGGCACGGTGACGGCAGAGGTCGACGGCATCACGCTCGAGAACCTCGTCGTGCGCGACAACGCCACTGTCGGGATCTACACCTGGAACGACAACCAGACGATGCGCAAGGTCACCGCGACGGGGAACGGCATGCTGGGGATCGGTGCGAACGGCACAGACAACCTCGTCATCGCCGATTCGCTGGTCTCCGGCAACAACACACAGATGTTCAAGCCGGCACCCGTCTCGGGGGGCATGAAGCTGTCAGGGATCAACGGAGCTCGCGTCCTGGACAATGTCGTGTCCGACAACGACAGCGCGGGCATCTGGTTCGACGTGAGTTCGTACGACGTCCAGGTCATCGGCAATCGAGTCACAGACAACACCACCACCGGCGTGCAAGTGGAGATCAGCGAGAAGGCGACGATCGCCGATAACTACATCTCCGGCAATGATTTTGGTGTGCAGATCAGCAACAGCGGCACTGTGAAGGTATGGAACAACACGATCGACGGCGTCAAACGCGCCATTGCGATCACCCACGACGCCCGTCGGCAAGGCAATTCCGCACTCGCGGCATCCATTCCGTGGACGCTGCGCGACATCACCTTCCGGAACAACGCGATCTCCTACAGCGCGAGCGGCTCGTGCCCGATCCTCACACAGGATTACGAATCGAAGATGCTCGGCAACTCGTTCGGCGTCTCGCTGAACAACAACGTGTATCACCGCCAGAGCGTGTCGGCGCCGAGCAACTTCGCGTGCTGGGCGAACGGCGCCTCCGGAACGCGCAGTTTCAAGACCATGTCCGACTTCTCGTCGTTCACGGGAAACGACACCCGCTCTGCTGAGTGGAATGGAGCCGCGATCGTCGACTCCGATCTCATGCTGCGCGCCGACGTCGTCGCATCCCCTCGTGCCACCCTCGCTGGGCTGCCCACCGACGTCGCTACGGCAGTCGGTGTCAAGGCGGGCTCGACGCGCCTCGGGCCTTTCTCGGAGCCGCGACGCTGAGTCGGGAACTCGCCCTAGCATGAGCACATGGGGGCTGAAGATCGGGTCGACCTGGCCGTGTATTACCCGGCGTCGCGCGACCTCGCCGCGTGGCGCGAGCGTCACGCGCGAGGGGAGGCCCCCGATCTCTGGCCCTACGGCCTCGACAGACTGAACGGCCCGGCGGGCCACGTCGAGGCCCGGTCACTGCCGGCCGACACCGTCATCCCGCGCATCACGCGACGCATCGCTCGTGCCACGCCGGCATGGATGTGGCGCGGTGCGGGTCCGACCGGGCTCGTGTGGGACGAGACGAGCATCGACCGCCTCAGCGCGATTCCGGGTTTGAGGGCTCGACACTCCGGCGTGGTCTGGGTCACCGACCAGCTCGCCGGCAAGGACGAGACCTGGCGCCGCAGCCGCCGCGCCGCCCTTCGCCGGATGGATGCGCTGTGGGTGCTGAGCGCTGCACAGATCGAACCGCTTCGCGACTTCGTCGGGCCCGGCGGGCCACCCGTCCACCACGTGCTCTTCGGCGTCGACGCCGACTTCTACACGCCCGCTCCGCTCCCCGAGAAGCCGCTCATCGTCAGCGTCGGCGGTGATCGTGATCGCGACGCCGAGACGCTCTTCGACGCATTGTCGATAATCCGCCGAGAACGCCCCGATGTGGGTGCCGTGGTTCAAAGCACCACGACACTCACTCCTCCTCCCGGCGTCATCGTTGTGCCGTATTTCACCCATCGTGAACTGAAGTCGTTGTATGCCCGCGGAAGCATGACCGTCATCGCGACACGGCCCAACCTCCACGTATCAGGGATGACGGTGGGTCTGGAGACCATGGCGGCGGGACGCCCCGTGGTGATCACGTCGTCTCCGGGCATGGATGACTACTTCGGCGATACCGACGCCGCGCGGATGACCCCGCCCGGCAGGGCCCCCGAACTCGCCTACGCGGCGCTCGATCTCCTGGGTGACCGAGCCACACTCGAACACGCGGGCCGGGCGGCGCGCGCGCGCGTCGAGAGCAACTTCACCACGGACGACCTCGCCGAGAGGTTGGCCGCCATCATCGGGCGCGGAGACGAAACTATGTGACGGCTGATCCCCACGCGCGGGCCGCGCCTACCTGCTCAGCAGGATTTCCCGCGACGACCGCTCCTGCCTGGACAGAGCGTCTGACCACGGACCCGGCGCCGACGATTGCACCCTCACCCACCGACACCCCTTTGAGAATCATCGACCTCGCGCCGACGAGAGCGCGGGGGCCGATCACAACGGGTGCGGTGTGAGCGCGCCGGCGGCCGTTGCCGTCTTCGATCCAATGGAAATCGGTATCGAGGATCTGCACATCCCACGACACCCGGGTACCGGCCTCGAGGGTCACCGAGGTCGCGACATTCACGATCGATCGGTCGCCGATCTTCGATCCGGACTTCATGGTGAACGTCGCCCCCTCACCGACCCAGATGCGAACGCCATCGGTGAGATTGACGCCGCGCTCCAGGACGAAGGTTCCCGGCCCCAGAAGCTGCACCCCGCGACCGAAGCGCACCCCAGGGTGTCCTCTGGCTGCTCCCCGCAGGTACTTCACCGCGCGGCGCCCACGCGATGCGAGCCGCTGCACGACGGTAGGTCTCGTCGACATTGTCACCCCGCTTCGCCACTATAGAGCCACCGGCGGGCGGCCACCCGTCCGTCGACGTCCGGCAGCTGTCGATGGACGTCATCCGCAGTGAGTTCGGACTGCGCCGCCGCCACTATGGCCGGAGCGAGGTCGCGGTCGACTCGACGTTCCTCGATCACCTGATGACCGTTCTCGCTCAGCCATGCCGCGATTCCGGTTTGATCGGTCGTGACGACGACGCACCCGTGGGCGAGCCCCTCCACGATCGGTAAACCTACTTGTTCGCGCCACAGCGGCATTCGGCGGGAGGGGAGGACCAGCACACGAGCCTTCTCGAGCTCGGCGAACACATGCTCGCGCGGCGGATCGATGACCACCGTCATCCGGTCGTCGTGGGTGGCCCGCTTGATGGCTTCCTCCGCACCGGCTCCTCGACCCACGATGGAGAGCCGCACCGTAGGGAGCTCGGCACGCACCGCGGGCCATGCAGCCATCACGTCAGGAAAGCCTTTGCGCCTTGAGAGATCGCCGAGGAACAGCACCGTTGACCGCTCGTCGACGTCTTCTCGATCCGGCGCAGGCACGGCGACGGGAAGCGCTTCGATGAGTCGAGAGTCCGCCCGGCGCCGCGCCGGGAACTCACTCGCGTACAGCCGTTCTGCGTCAGCCGTGCCATACGCGATTCGATCAAGCGACGCCCAGACCAGACTCGCCAGCGGCCGACGCAGCTCGAACTTCATTCGCGCTTTGAAGGGGAGGTGCTCCCGCAGGACTGAGCTCGGTACGTTCGCGATCGCGTACGCGACCACGATCGGCCGGGGTCGGCTTCGCAGCTTCGCGCGAACGCGGGCCGCCCAGACGAAGGCGAGACTCCGCACCGCCGCGCGCGTAACAAGTGGCTCATTAACTTCGATGATGTCGATATCGTTCCGAATCGCGAAACGACAGCTCGATATGAACCCAGCTCGCAGCGGTTTCGCACGCCCTGCAACCGCTTCATCGAAGTCGTATCTCTTCTCGCGATAGAGGAGGGTCACCTCGTCGTCGCCGTCGATCCGTTCCAGGTGGGCCGTGCGTGCCACCTCGTAGAGTTGCACGACTTTCATTGGACCCCCTGCCCGGCCACCCGCGCCCGATCTCGTCGTCATGCTAAGGCGCGTCGGTGATGGTGATGTCGTCGAAGGCGAAGGTGACCGGGACGTTGGCTGCGGCGTTGGGAACGTAGGCGTAGATGCCCGCCGACCCAGCGACCTGCAGACCCGCGGCATTGTTCGATCGTTCGATCTGCCACCCCGCCGGCTCCGCCGTCCCGTCCTTCCAGATCTTCGCGGAGATCGTCGTGACCCCCGCGACCGTCTTCGTGTCGGCCACCAGACGATACTTCGCGCCCGGTGTGATCACGACACCGCTCTCCACCGCAGCACCCACAGCCGTGCTCGCACCGCGCAACACGTGCAACCGCGCAGAACCATCTGCAGCCACCCGCACCCGCACCATGTACTGGTCGTCGCCGACCCGACGCGTGATCGCGCCGACATACATCGCGTCGTTGATCTTGTCGACCGAGAACGTCGCCGAGAACCGCGTCGACACACTGTTGATCACCGGGGTGTCGGCATTGACCGTCGACGCACCCGGCAACACAGCCTTACCGACCCCGTCACCGACCGAGAACCGCGTGGCCCCAGTACGCAACGTCCACGCACCCCCGGCATCCGCCGAACCCCAACCCGACGCCAACAGCCGACCGAACGCATCCGCGAACAACGGCCCCGCCGGTGCCGGCGTATCCGCCACCGCCACCTGCGACGTCTGCGTCGCGGTCGCCCCACGATCATCCGTCACCGTCAACGTCACCGCATACGTCCCCGGAGCACCATACGTGTGCGACGCCGTCGCACCGGTCGCAGTCACACCGTCACCGAAATCCCACCCGAACGACACCACCGTGCCATCCGGATCCGACGACCCCGAACCATCAACCGACACCGCCAACCGATCCACCACCGACACAAACGACGCCACCGGAACCACATTCGCCGGCGGATCGACGGGCGTCGACGATACGGTCACGGGAATGGTCTTGGTGCCGGTCGCACCCTTGTTGTCGGTGACCGTGAGGATCACCTGGTACGTGCCACCCGTGGTGTAGGCGTGCGACGCCGTCGCACCGGTAGCCGAACCACCGTCGCCGAAGTCCCACGCATACGAGGCGATCGTGCCATCCGAATCGGATGATGCGGCACCATCGACCGACACTCCGAGCCCGTTCACCGTCGGCGTGAACGCCGCCACCGGGTTCGCGTTGGCCGGAGGCTGCGGCGTCGCGGTGGGATCGGTGATGGTGATGTCGTCGAAGGCGAAGGTGACCGGGACGTTGGCTGCGGCGTTGGGAACGTAGGCGTAGATGCCCGCCGACCCAGCGACCTGCAGACCCGCGGCATTGTTCGATCGTTCGATCTGCCACCCCGCCGGCTCCGCCGTCCCGTCCTTCCAGATCTTCGCGGAGATCGTCGTGACCCCCGCGACCGTCTTCGTGTCGGCCACCAGACGATACTTCGCGCCCGGTGTGATCACGACACCGCTCTCCACCGCAGCACCCACAGCCGTGCTCGCACCGCGCAACACGTGCAACCGCGCAGAACCATCTGCAGCCACCCGCACCCGCACCATGTACTGGTCGTCGCCGACCCGACGCGTGATCGCGCCGACATACATCGCGTCGTTGATCTTGTCGACCGAGAACGTCGCCGAGAACCGCGTCGACACACTGTTGATCACCGGGGTGTCGGCATTGACCGTCGACGCACCCGGCAACACAGCCTTACCGACCCCGTCACCGACCGAGAACCGCGTGGCCCCAGTACGCAACGTCCACGCACCCCCGGCATCCGCCGAACCCCAACCCGACGCCAACAGCCGACCGAACGCATCCGCGAACAACGGCCCCGCCGGTGCCGGCGTATCCGCCACCGCCACCTGCGACGTCTGCGTCGCGGTCGCCCCACGATCATCCGTCACCGTCAACGTCACCGCATACGTCCCCGGAGCACCATACGTGTGCGACGCCGTCGCACCGGTCGCAGTCACACCGTCACCGAAATCCCACCCGAACGACACCACCGTGCCATCCGGATCCGACGACCCCGAACCATCAACCGACACCGCCAACCGATCCACCACCGACACAAACGACGCCACCGGAACCACATTCGCCGGCGTCACCGTCACAAACTGCGTCGCCGCGTTCGTCGCTCCGTCGTCGTCGGTGACCGTGAGGGTGACGACATATGTTCCGCCCGCGGCGTAGGTGTGCGACGCAGTCGCACCGGTCGCGGTGGCGCCGTCGCCGAACATCCAGGCGTAGGACGCGATCGTGCCGTCCCCATCGGACGATCCGGCACCGTCGACGGCGAGCGCGAGGCCATTGGCGCTCGTCGTGAACGCCGCAGTCGGCGCTGCGTTGGGTGCGACCGCCTCCACCTGCCGCGTCGTCGTCGCCGTCGCGCCGTCGTCATCGGTGACGGTCAGCGTCACGGTGTACGTGCCAGGGTTCGCATAGACGTGGCCGGCCGTCTTACCTGCACCGATCTGCGCGTCGCCGAAATCCCACGCGTACGAGGCGATCGTCCCGTCGGAATCGATCGACGCGCCCGCGTCGACGGCGACCGTGAGGTCGGCCACGGATGCTTCGAACGAGGCGACCGGCGCCTGGTTGGGAAGCGCCTGACCTTTGCCGACACCGTAGTGGGCGCCGATCTCGGCAGGCGTGAGCACTCGGCCGTATACCGCCGTCTCGTCGAACGTCGCGATCAGGTTCGAGGAGCTCGAGCCCCACGTCGTATCGCCGCCGATCCGCCAGTATCCGGTGTAGTCCTGGGCGGCGGTCTGGGGGTTCGTGCCCTGCGCGACCCCGTCGACGTACAACCTCATCCCATCCGACCCCTGCGTCGCGGCCACATAGTGCCACTGGCCATCGTTGTAGGCCTGCGGGGTCGTGATCGTGTTCGCCTGCCCCGTCCACGTACCGAAGACGAGCTTGCCGTCGTCTTGCATGTAGACGTGACGGTCGTAGCTGCTCGAGGCGCCGGTCTGGTTGCTGCTGAACCCGACGAGACGACCCCCCTGCGTCGACGTCGTCTTGAACCAGGTCTCGACCGAATACGACGTCGGGTTCGTGTACGAGACGGACGTGGCGATCGACCCGCCGTTGGTCGAGGTGCACCCTAGCTGCCACCAGTCGCATGTGGTCTTGCGGAAGGTCAGCGCAGAGCCCACGCCACCCGGCAGTGCCCCCGCCGATCCGCGAACGTAGTCTCCGGAGAATACCCCGGAAACCTGCTGAGCTGAGGAGTCCACTGCCGTGGCGCCGCCTGCCTCATCGAATCGCCAGTAGAACTCAGGGTCGGAGTTGAACACGAGAGCGCCGTACGCATCGCTGGGTGGTGTCACGTTGACGACCGTGCCGCCGCCTGCGGCATAGTGAGCTCGCGCCTGCGCCGCGCTCAGCGGTGACGAGTACACGGCCACGTCATCGACGTCGCCTCTGAAGCTGGACGTCGAGGGGGAGCTCGGCCACCCGGACAGGTTGTCTCCGCCGATGCGCCAGAAGCCGGAATAGCTCTGCGCGCTCGTGACGTCGGCCCGCTGGCCGACACGCTTGCCGTCGATGTAGAGGCTCATGCCGCCAGAACCGAGGTTTGCGACGACGTGGTGCCATTGGCCGTCGTTGTAGCTGCCCGAGCTGTTGACGGTGCGCACGCCGCCCGGGTACACGCCGAACCAGACCCGACCGGAGTCGTCCATGTAGACCTGACGGTCGTAGTTGCTCGACTGCCCGGTCGTGCCGTTGCCGAATCCGACGATCTTTCCGCCGGTGGGTGTCGTGGTCTTGAACCATGCTTCGACGGCGAAGGTGTCCGGCGCCTGCTGAGCGGTGGATGCACCGGCGTATCCGCCGGTGAACGTCGTGGACGCGTTCGCATCGCCGGCGATGGCGCCGGCTGCGCCCCGTGCGTAGTCACCGCTCAGCGTCAGCGTGTCGGAGCCCGCCCAGTCGTTGACGGCCGTTCCGGTCGGCTCGCCCAGCCGCCAGTAGTTGGCGGCACCATCGTTCAGAACCGCGTCGACGTAGGGAGACGCGGCCTCACTCGAGACGACGACTGTGATCCACGACGACTTCGCCACATTGCCCGAGGGGTCGGTCGCCGTCACACGATATCGATGGGTGCTGCCCGGCGCGAGACCCTGATCTTTCACGATCTGCGTCGTGGGCTTCCAGAACGGCGCGCCGAGCGTGCTCTCCGAGATGGGAGCAGACGATTCGGAATCGCGATACACCCGGTACGTCAGGGAGTAGTCGTCTCGGTCCCAGTTCGTCTGGTACGAGAGGCGCACCGCGCCGGCCGAGAACGAGATGACCGACGGATCCCAGTTTGTCCCCGACAGCCGCGGACCCTGCTTGTTCGGCGCCTGCGAGCGCACGGTGAACCGCACGAGCCCGTACTGGCGCGTGCCGTTGACGCTCGGGAATTCGCCACCGTAGACGACGTACTTGTCATTCGCGGCAACGGACCATACTGCCTGCGATTGACCGGTGAACGTGCCCGGCGTGGTCTGCGGGTACCAGTTCAGGAGCTGCGGACGGGGCGTGCCGGGGTGGTCGGGGTATCCGTAGATGTCGGCGGTGTTGACTCCGCGCACGTCCGTCGACCACGCGGTCGCGTGGTTGAAGCTCCATGGGTCGGTCTGCGGGAAGCCCCCGCTGTTGCCGCAGTAGTGCTTGTGGCTGGCGGAGTAGGCGACCTGTCCTGCGATCGCGATGTCGTAGGTGTCGCCGTGGCAGTCCTCGATCCACACACGCGACCCGTCTGCCCAGCTCCCCGCGAACGACCCCTCGAGGTTTCCGCCCGCTCCGTAGTGCCAGCCCACTCCGTAGAACTTCGTGCCATCCGTGGCGAGCGCCATGATGCCCGAGTTCTCGCCGGCGTTGCGGATCTCACTGTTGACGCCCAGCGGGAGGCCGACACCGGACTGGCCATCGGCGCGGTACAGACCGTAACCGGGGTTGTCGCCGCCGCCGACGGTGGTGAAGTTTCCGGAGATCACGACCTGAGTTCCCGAGGGGTCGGCGACGATGCTCTGCACCTGCCCGTTGTCGACGGGCACCGAGAACGGCAGCACCGCCGTTCCCGCGGCGTTCAGCTTGGCCACCCGCATCCGCTGCGCCGTCCCCACGGCCGTGAAGTATCCGCCGACGTAAACCCCGTCAGAGGTCGCGTAGACCGACTTACCGATGTTGTTCAGGCTCACCGTTCCGGGAAGGAGCGCGCCGGTCGTCAGATCGATCACCGCGAAACGAGTGCGGTTCTGTCCGTTCACCTGCGTGAACGACCCGGTCACGTAGAGCTTGGTGCCGTCGGGCGAGGCCACGACCTCGTTGATGCGGTTGTTGAACGAGGGCGAGAACGAGGTCACCAGCTCACCCGTGGTGAGGTTGTAGGCGACGATGTTGCCGCGGGCGGTGAGATTCTGCCCCGCTGCCGCTCCCGCCGGGCGCACGTTGGAGAACTGGCCCGCCGCGTAGACGGTGTTTCCTACGATGGTCTGTGTCCACACCACCCCGTTGTCGAGCTGGAGTGTGGGCAGTGCATCGGCGGTCACCGTGTCCGGCAACGGCGGATCGGCCGGCGACGCCGGCGCCGCGTTCGCGATCGATGGAACGAGCACGATCGACGCGACGATCGTTGCCCCCACAGCAACAGATGCAAAGGCGCGACGCGCCATCGAAATAGTCGACACTACGATTCCCCCAGTGATTCGCCGCGATGATCCCCATCACCGATCGACGACTGCGACCCTTCCCAGTCGGGTCGGCGTCATCCTACGCGAAGATTCGCGCGGTGAGCAACGTTTTTGTTACCCGACGGCTCCCTCGAACGCCACGATCGGCTGATCGACGCTGAGATCGACGTCGACGCGCACGTAGCCGCGCTGGTCCGCGGGCACCTCGAAGACGAAGACCCCCGTCGCCGACTGGCCAGGCGAGACTTCGTTCTCGAACGCCTTGCCTTCGGGCTTCGAAATGGGATTGGCGGGCTGCACCGGATCGCCGTACGCAGCAGTCACGGTCGCGGTTCGCAGGTCGATCGTCGCGTCGCTGTCGTTGCGGACCTCGACCGTGATGCGCAGCGCCGGCCCCCCGATCTCGCCCGGCAGAACGGCCTCTCCGGTCACGGATTCGATCTGGGCAACACGAACCTGAACGCCGTCGGCGACGGTGGCGGAGTCATCGAGCCCGACTGGCGGCAGCGTGGTCCTGTCGGAGTCCGACCCATCGCCGTCATCGGGCCCATCCGTCGGCGTGGCGCCGGGAGATGCCGACGCTGCGGGAGAGCTCGACGCATCACCTGGCACGCTTGCCGTAACGGCGTCGGTGGGAGTGGCCGTCGCCCGGCCCGTGGATGCCGCTACGCCGGCGTACACGGCTCCCGCCACGAGGAGCGCGGCGAGGACGACCACGACGATCGTGCCTCTCGATCGGCGACGATCGCGCCGGGCCGTCGCCTGCTCGTCCGCCTGTGTCTCATCCCCGGTCATGGACGCCCTCACCCTCTGCCACGCGGAGATCATAGCCCCGCCGGTCGATCTGACTTCGCCTAGCAATGCGCCGGGCGTCGCGGAGCCCGCGGAAACCCCCGCGCCACGGCGCCAGCGAGAACAAGAACTGCCGCCGGCCACCGCGCAGGAGGATCTCGCGGGCAGATGCCCCTGCCGTGCGAGCCCACCGTCGCACGCCCGGCTGCCCGAGGTGCTGGGTGGCGAACAGCATCCGGTTGCGGATGTTGAAGTAGTAGTACATCTCGGATTTCGTCCGGTCGTCGGCCGCTCGCCCTTGGGTGCCGCCTTCGTCATGGACCGCCCGCGCCGCGGAGACCACCCGGAGCATCCCGCCCGCCTCCACGACGCGGCGCGAGAAATCGACGTCCTCCCAATACAAAAAATACTCGGGATCGAACCCGCCGGTTGCGGTCCAGATCTCCACCGGGACCCATAAACACGCACCCGTGAGCCACTCCCACCGCTCGGATGCGGGGTACTGCCGGCGTTTGGAGCGTCCGCGCGTGATGCCGTCGTCCAAGTACAGGTCGGCTCCGTCGAACCAGACCGCGCCGCCGCTGGTCACGATCTGTGGAGCACATACGGCGTCGTGCATCGGATCGGCCGCGCGCAGGAGCGGCACGCACCCCTCGCCGAGGGTGGCGTCCGGGTTGAGGAGAAGCAGATCTCGCGCCCCTGCGTCGATCGCGCGTTGCGCACCCGCGTTAGCGCCACCGCCGAACCCGAGGTTCTCCTCGGGCTCGACCAGAAGCCAGCCGTGCTCGGCGGCCAGCGCCTGCACTCGAGTTCGTTCCTCCGACGATGTCGGATTGTCGACCACGACGACGGATGCGGGGGCTGCGCGCGCCGCACTGCGAACGAGGTTCCGCTCGAGCAGGCCAGACGATCCGTAGTTGACGGCGACGATCGCCAGCGGCCGCCGCCCACCCTCAGCCGACACGCTGCATCTCACGGAACCACTTCGCGGCCGCGGCCACGAGGAACAACGCAGCGAACACGAACAACGTGCCGTACGCCCACAAGAAGAGAATCGGGGCGCCCCAGAGGACGAACACGAGGCACACGACGCCGAAGTCGGTGGGGAGGAGCATCATCGACCGGGTGAACGTGCCGCCGCCGCGCGCGTGGGTCGACGGCACTCCGCGCGCCCCCTTGAGCAGATCGTTCAAGAGCATGCCGAAGAAGGTGGTCGTCGCCACCGCCGAGAAGGCGAGCGGAACCAGTAGCCACACTCGCGGAATCTCCGGCGCGAAGCGATACAACCCGATCGCGACGGCGAGATGGAGCGTGGATATCTTGATCGCGTCGACGAAGTGGTCGAGCCACTCTCCGGCAATGCTCCCGCCGCCGGAGAGCCGTGCCACCTGTCCGTCAGCCGAGTCCCAGGCGTAGCCGAGCACGAGAAGCGCAGCAGCCGCGAAACCGACCCAGGGGTCGTTCGGCACAGTCGCGATGAGCGCGATGGCGGCGAAGGTGTGCAGCGCGCTGAGCGCGGTCACCTGGTTAGGCGACAACCCCGCACGGAAGGCGAAAGCGGCCAGGAGCCGACCGATTCGGCGATTGACGTATACGGAGTAGGCGGGTGCTCCGCGAGCGTGCCCCTTCTGCGCTGCACGCAGGCGGCCGAGCGTCTCTTCGAGCCCTGGCCGCGCCCCACGGACGGTCGTCATGATGTCTCCTCCCGGACGGCGGGCGCCCCGCCGCCGTCGAGTCCATAGAGCGCGCGATTGCGGCCGATGACCCCTTCCAACTGCCCGACACCTCGTGCGATGTCTCGCGCCCCGATTGCGTCGAGGCGGGTCGATCCGCTCACCCGGGCGCCAAGACCCCGCGCCGACCCCACGGCGATGCGCATCAAAGCGGCGCACAGACCACGCGCCCGCACGCGGGCGCGCCGCGCGGGTGCTCCCTCGGCGAGCGCCAGTGAGACACGCACTCCGGCGGCGGCCATGCCGCGACTCCTGACGAGAGCGTGAGCGCGTGTCTGACGCGCGGAGAGGAGGTGATCTTCCACGATCGCGTCCGCGCACCACACCATCTCCACGCCCGCGGCGCCCAACTGCGCGGTGAAGAACGAATCCTCTCCCCCTGTGGCGCCGAAGCGTGAATCGAATCGCACACCCGCACGGCGGACCGCCGCCACGTCGAGCAGCAGATTGTTCGTCGCGGCGCCGGCGATCCGGTCTCGGGTCTGCAAGCCCGAGCGGTGTGCGCGCGCATAGAAGCCACCCGCCACGATCCAGGGATCCCACTCTCCCTCGATGACGGTGCGCACCGGGCCGGCGACGACCCCCGCCCCCGTCACACGTTGCGTGTCGAGCAACCGCGCGAGCCACCCCTCGGCAGCCGGGGTCTCATCGTCGTCGATGAACACGAGCATGTCGTGGCACGCACTCTCATCCAGTGCCCGGTTACGCACAGCCGAGAGCCCCGGCTGCGGCTCGGGGGCGTACCGCACCGGCAGTGACGCCGATCGCACGACGTCCGCCGCGGACCCCGATGGGTCGTTGTCGATGACCACCACGTCGACGCGTGCACACGAGCCCTGCTCGATCGCGGCCTCGATCGTGGCAGGCAGACGGTCGAGCAGCCGAGCCAGCTCGCGCGGACGGCGCAGGGTGGGCACGGCGATCATCACCGCCAGATCGTCGTCCCGCGCCGGCGCGGCCATGGGAGCCACGGCCTGCAGACCTTCACCGTCCACGAGCGACTCGCAGCTTCATGAGCACCCATTTCGGGTGGAGAACGGATGCCGCCGCGAGATTGCCGACGAGGGCGAACGGTCGGCGGTTCAACCATGCCAAGCCGGCTTGAGGAAACTTCAAGGCGCCGGTGTCCTTGCGGTACCACCGCCACCGGGTGCGTCGATCGGGGACGTTGTCGCGTCGCCACTGTTGGTAGTCCGTGAAGGGTTCGCCCGCGAGCTGGGCCGCGTTGCGGTAGACGATGTATCGGGTCATCATTCGTTGTCCTTCGATGTGCGAGAAGGACATCGATGAGCCATGGATCCGGTACAGAACGTGGGGCCCGGGCAGCAGACGCACCTCCCAACCGTGCTCGTAGACCATCCGATTGATGAGTTCGAGGTCTTGCGCGGCGTCGAACGCTGCGTCGTAGAGACCCGAGTCGACGACCGCATCGCGTCGGTAGGTGATCGCGGGGTGCGGAATCAGAATCTCGCGTCCGGCCTCGCGAAGCTCCTCGAACTCCCGTCGCGACGACGGGGCCACCGCCACTCGACCAGCCACGCGTCCGCTCGGGCCGAGGTACCGCCCCTCCCCGGAGACCGCTCCCAGTCCGGCGTCGGCACGCAGGGCGTCGACATGCGCGGAGAACCTGCCTCGGACCACCACATCGTCGTGCTCGGCGACGGCGACGAAGTCGGGGCATCCGGCGTGTTTGATTCCGGCATTCAATGCACGCGAGACCCCCACGGGGTTGTCGTGACGGATCACCGTCACGCGCGCATCCCGCAGCGCGTAAGCCCGCGCGATCTCACCGGAGCCGTCCGTCGAACCGTCGTCGACGATGACGAGCTCTCCGCCCGCGGGCAGGTCGTCGAGCACGCTCGTGATCGCCTCTCGCACGTAGGTCGCCGCGTTGTGCACGGGCATCACCACCCGCAGGCGGCCTCCGTCTTGACCGTCGCCGATCGGCGCGGTCGACGAGTTCTCCGTCATCGAATATCCCCCTCGGCGGCGCGTCATCCCCAAGACGTGCGCCGCCTATCCCCGCTCACAGTATGCCGCGACAGCGCGAACTCGTCCACAACGGCGGTCGGCTAGGCTCGCGAGGCACGAGGGTTGGGGGCTCCACGGTGACAGATTTCGACACGGCAGACGCCGCACCACGCCGCGTGCTGATGAGTGCATACGCGTGCGGTCCGGACATGGGTCCGGAGGCCTCGGCGGGGTGGGCGTTCGCTGTCGCGGCGGCTCAGCGGCACACGGTCCACGTGATCACGCGGCCCAGGTTCGCGGACGCCATCCGCGCCGCGCTCGATGCCGATCCTGCCCTGAGCGCCCGGCTTCGCGTGCACTTCTACGACCCACCGCGGGCGGTCGCGTGGAAGCGTCGTGCATGGGATCTCTACTGGTTTTACCCCCTCTGGCAACGCGGTGCCGGCCGCTTGGCGCGTGAGCTGCATGGTGCTGAACACTTCGACGTCGCCCACCACATCACGTTCGCGAACGACTGGATGCCCGCGGGGATCACTTCGCTGCGGGAGGTGCCGATCGTCTGGGGTCCGGTCGGGGGGTCGAGCACGCTGCCGATCCGCCGCCTAGCGAGGTGGCTGGGTGTGCGCGGCACGGTCACCGAGCTCGCCCGCGCCGTCATCACTCGCCCCCTCCGCGCCCTCGGCGGGGATCCGACCGCACGCCGCGCCCGTCTCGTGGTCGCGCAGAACCCGCAGGTAGAGGCGAATTTCCGCGCATTGGGAGCGACGACGGTCGTCGAGCCCAACGCGAGCCTGTCCGACCTGCCCGCGCGCTCTGCGCACATCGATGACCGCGTCGCGATGTTCGCCGGTCGGCTGGTCGCTTGGAAGGGAGCGGCGCTCGCGATCGACGCGCTCGTCCGTCCCGAGCTGGATGGCTGGCGCCTGCATATCTTCGGCAGCGGCCACCAACAGCGTCGTCTCGAACGCATGGTCGCGCGCCGTGGACTCTCGGAGCGCGTCAGATTCTTCGGCGAGGTGCCGCGTGACATCCTCCTCGACCACATGAGCCGCGCCACGGTGTTCCTGTTCCCGTCGATGCATGATCAGGCAGGTTGGGTGGCAGCCGAGGCGAGTTCGATCGGCTGTCCCGTCGTGTGCCTGCCGCTGGGTGGGCCTCCCCTCCTCGCGGAACCCAACGCCCACATCGCCTCGTTGGAGGGCGATATCCCCCGCAATGTTGCGCGCGCCGTCCTGCGAGCAGCCGCAGCCGGCGGCGTTCCGACTCAGCGATGGACACCGGACAGACTCCCCGCGGAGGTCACCAGGTGGTACGCGATGGTCGCCGATCCGACCGGTAACCCCCGTCCTGACGGGAGGCCGCGCCGCAGAGAGCGGCCGATCATCGTTCTGGAATCGTTCGGCACGCCGAAGGAGACCACGAACCCGTACATCACGCAGCTGCATCGCTCCCTCGCACGACGCCCCGACGTCACGGTGCGCACGTTCAACTTTCGCTCAGCGATTCTCGGTCGGTACGACCTCGCGCACGTGCACTGGCCGGAGCTGCTCGTCGGCGGTCACCGCGCGATCGGGCGAGCAACGCGGCGCGCTCTCACGGCGGCCGTGATCCTCCGTTGGAACCTCACGCGGACCCCGATCGTGCGCACCCTCCACAATCTCGAGCGTCCGAGCGAAATGGCCGCGATCGACGGCTGGCTGCTCGACCGCGTCGACGCGCGCACGGTGCTCGATCTTCACCTGAACGATCAGACGCCACCGAGAGACGGGATCGAATCGTCGACGATCCTTCATGGGCACTACCGCGATTGGTTCGCGCGGTTCCCGCAGTCCGAGGCGATCCCGGGACGGGTCGCTTACGTCGGGCTCATCCGGCGGTACAAAGGCGTTGAGGACCTCGTCGACGCCTTCACCGCGTGGCGACGGCCCGGAGTCTCGCTGCACATCGCGGGACACCCCTCTTCAGCCGACCTTCTCGACGCGATCACCACAAGGGCAGGCGAGGACGAACGGGTGACCATCGATCCACGCTTCCTCTCCGAGGTGGAGCTCGCGCAGACCATCACCTCGTCGCAGTTGATCGTGCTTCCGTACCGCCACATGCACAACAGCGGCACGGCGCTTGCCGCCCTGTCGCTGGGCCGTGCCGTCCTCGTCCCCGACAACGAGGTCAATCGTGCGCTCGCTGATGAGGTGGGCGCGGAGTGGGTGCACACGTATACCGGTGCACTCGGAGCCGAAGACATCGAGAGCGCGTGGGAGGTCGCCGCGCGAACGACCGGTGTCCCCGACTTGTCCGGGCGCGAATGGGACCTGGGGGCGGCGCAGCACGTCGACAGCTTCCGAACCGTCGCGAATCGAACTCGTCACCACGGAGACTGACGCACGCCTCGAGCGGAGATGCGCCCCGCGGTTGAGGGTGTACCATTTCCGCATCGGACTGTGGGTGTTCGGTGAGCGACGCCGGGGGGCGTTGCGATGACGTCAGCTGCTGGGGGGCACCATGACGGTACGTATCGGCTATGCCGCGGGGGCGTTCGACCTGTTCCACGTGGGGCACCTGAACATCCTTCGGCACGCCAAGGATCAGTGCGACGTGCTCATCGCCGGCGTCGTGAGCGACGAGATGCTCCGCGCCGTCAAGGGCGTCGCGCCCTTCGTTCCGACGGCGGAGCGGGCAGAGATCGTGCGAGGCATCCGCTTCGTCGACCACGTGCACATCGAGACGGTGCCCGACAAGCTCGACGTGTGGCGCGAGGTGGGCTTCACGCACTTCTTCAAGGGCGACGACTGGCGCGGCACGGAGAAGGGCAACCGGCTCGAGCTCGAGTTCGCCGCGGTCGGCGTCGAAGTGGTGTATTTCCCGTACACGGCGCACACCTCGAGCACGCAGCTGCGCCGCGCTCTCGAAGTCGTGACGGCCGAGACGCTGCACGACTACTCCGAACGCCCGGCGTCCGCCTGAGCACACGGTGAGCAGCCACCGGTGACCGCCGACGCCGTCGACCTCTTCGTCGGACAGATGATCGGACTGCTGCCGAAACTCCACCCCGACGACATCGACGACGCCACGCGTCGACAGCTTCGGCTCCTCTTCCCCCGCGTCGACGGCGAAGCGGCGCCGGTCGTCGGCAAGGCCCGTCGCCCCCGCACCTACTCGGTGATCACGAACGGGCGCGGCGGCGGCGTGCTGACCGTCGGAGGGACGGAGATCCCGGTCGCGATCCTGCCGCTGGATGTCTCTACACCGCCGGAAGCGACCGCCTTCCGGATCGTGGCGATCGCGGGACGGGCGATGCGCGTGCGCGGAGTCGCCGAAGGCGACGTGTCCCGTTGACGAACGCGCGACGAGCGGCTCGGCATGGGCGTGCCGGAGGTGAAGAAGCTCATCGGGTGAACGGCAGATGACACCTCGGTGGCGCATAACGAACTGACAGATCACACACAGGCGGCGCCACAGGACCCCCGCTACGCTGAGACGACCTTTTCCGCCGGCGATTTGCGAGCGACCCATGGAACTGACCGTCATCGTTCCGACCTTCAACGAAGGCCCGAACGTCGCGGAACTGCTCCGCAGACTCGGAGCGTCGCTCGACGGGCGCGACTTCGAAGTGCTGTTCGTGGACGACTCCACCGACGACACCCCCGACATCATCCGCGTCGTCTCGGGCACCGTCGACTTCCCGGTGCGTCTGATCCGCCGCGACGCTCCCGTCGCCGGCCTCGGCGGCGCCGTGCTCGAGGGGCTGCGCGCGGCCGACTCGCGCTGGTGCCTGGTCATGGACGGCGACCTGCAGCATCCCCCCGAGGACATCCCGCGCATGCTCGACCGCGCCGCGGTCGGCGACGTCGACATCGTCGTGGCCTCGCGCTACGTCGCGGGCGGCACCGCCGGCGGTCTGGCGAACGCCACCCGTACGGCGGTCTCCCGCGCCTCCACGGCGCTCACCAAGTCGATGTTCCCGCGCAAGCTCCACGGCTGCACCGACCCGATGACCGGGTTCTTCCTCGTCGACCGCGACGCCCTCGACCTCGATGCGCTCCGCCCCCGCGGGTTCAAGATCCTGCTCGAGATCCTCGCGCGCCGCCAGCTGCGCATCGGCGAGGTGCCGTTCGCGTTCGCCACCCGGTACGCCGGCGAGTCGAAGGCCACCTTCACGCAGGGCATCCGCTTCCTCACCCAGTTGGCGATGCTGCGGTTCGGCCGCATGTCGGCCTTCGCGCTCGTCGGCGGCATCGGCGCCATCGCGAACCTCGTCATCATGTGGGGCCTCATCCGCCTCGGCATGGACTACATCCCCGCCGCGATCATCGCGAGCGAGGTGACGATCATCGGCAACTTCCTGCTGCTCGAGTACCTCGTCTTCTCGGACATGCGCGCCGACTCGGGCTCCGTGTGGGTCAGATTCGCGAAGTCGTTCACGTTCAACAACATCGAGGCGCTCGTCCGCATCCCGGTGCTCGCGCTGCTGGTACAGAATGCCCACATCCCGAGCGTCCTCGCCGCCGCGATCACCCTCGTCGCCGCGTTCGTCGTGCGCTTCGTCTACCACGCGCTGTGGGTCTACGCCCCGAAGCGCGTGGCAGCCGCAGCCGTCGCGACGCCCGTCGCCCACTCCACCGGCCGTACGCTGGAATCATGACCTCCTCCGACACCGCACAGACCCCGCAGACCATCACGATGTTCGGCGCCGACTGGTGCCGCGACTGCATCCGCACGAAGAAGCAGCTCGACGAGCTCGGCATCGCCTACACCTACGTCGACCTCGTCGCCGACCCCGCCGCCGCCGACGTGGCGCGCGAGATCTCGGGCCGCACGAACATCCCCGTCGTCGTCTACCCGGATGCCTCGCACCACGTCGAGCCCACCAACGCCGATGTCGAGGCGAAGCTGCGCGAACTCGCGCTGATCTGACGCCCTGCCGCCACGCTGACATCGAGGAGCGCTCCCGCTGGGATCGCGTGCCACTCCGGCCGTAGGCTGAGCCCACGGGCATCCATTCGAAGGAGAGTGTCATGGCGACGACGACGGAGCACGCGACCCTCGATCAGGCGATCACGCAGCTGGAGACCGGCGCCCGCGCCTGGAGCCTGCTCACACTCGCCCAGCGCCGTGCCCTGCTCCGCCGCGTGCACGCGACCACCGCGGCCGTCGCCGAGGAGTGGGCGGACACGGCGTCCGAATCGAAGGGGCTCGCGCCCGGGCATCCGCTGCGCGGCGAGGAGTGGCTGTCGGGTCCGTACGCCGCCCTCGTCGCCGTCGACGCGTACGCCGACACCCTCGGCGCGCTCGCCGCGGGCCGCTCGCCGATCGCCGGCGTCCGCACCGGCACGGCGCCGGGCGGACGCACCGTCGTGCACACCTCGCCGCTGACCGCGACCGACCGCCTGCTCCTGTCGGGGTACTCGACCGAGGTGTGGCTCGAACCGGGCGTCACCGCCGAGGCGGCCCGCCGTGCGGCGGGGCTCGGGCAACGGCATCCCTCGGCGCCCGGCGGGGTCGGGCTCGTGCTCGGCGCCGGCAACATCACCTCGATCCCCTACCTCGATGTGCTGTACGAGCTGATGGCGTTCAACCGCGTCGCGATCCTGAAGCTCAACCCCACGCAGAACGCGCTCGTCGGCGTCTTCGAACGCGCCCTCGCCCCGCTCATCGAGCCCGGGTTCCTGCGCATCGTGACCGGCGGCGGCGACGTGGGCGGCTCCCTCACGGGGCATCCGGGGATCTCGCACGTGCACATCACCGGGTCGGAGGCGACCTTCCGCGCGATCGTGCCGGGGCTGTCCGTGCCGATCACGGCGGAGCTCGGCGGCGTCTCGCCCATCATCATCGTTCCCGGGGAGTGGTCGGCGGCCGACCTGCGCTACCAGGCCGAGCACGTCGTGACGATGCGCCTGCACAACAGCGGACACAACTGCATCGCCGGCCAGGTCGTGCTGCTCAGCAGCGACTGGCCGCAGCGCGCGGATTTCCTCGAAGAGCTCCGCGCCGCGTACGACCGCGCGCCCGAGCGGCCGGTCTGGTACCCGAACAGCGAGAGCAAGATGGATGCCGCGCGCGACGCGTACCCCGACGCCGGGCGCTGCGGCGACGGCAGCCGCACGCTCGTCCTCGCCGCGCCCGACGATGCTGAGCCGCTCGAGACCACCGAGTACTTCTCGCCCGTGCTCGGCGTCGTCGACCTCCCCGGCACGGGGCAGGAGTTCCTCGACGCCGCCGTCGCGCACGCGAACGACCGAATCACCGGCACGCTCGGCGCGAACGTGCTCATCGACCCCGCGACGCAGTCCGCGCTCCGCGCCGGATTCGAGCGCGCCGTCGCCGACCTGCACTACGGCACGGTCGCCGTCAACGCGTGGACGGCGTTCGGATTCCTCACCCCCACGGCGACCTGGGGCGCGTACCCCGGCGGGACGCTCGAGAACGCCCCGAGCGGCATCGGGATCGTGCACAACGCGTTCCTGCTCGACCGCGTCGAGCGCACGGTTGTGCGCGGCCCGTTCCGCCCGTTCCCGCGGTCAGCGACCTCTGCAGTGCGCGGCTACGGGCTGTCGGTGCTGCCGAAGCCGCCGTGGTTCGTGACCTCGCGCACCGGTGCGGCGGTCTGCGAGGGCTTCACCCGGTTCCGCATCGATGGGGACTGGGCGAGGATGTCGGTCGTGCTCGTGAAGGCTTTCGGCGCGTGAGCGGCGGGCCGGGCGCCACGCGGGCGGCGCGGCCGAGGTCGGCGGCACGAGGCATCCCTCGCGCCCGCGACCTCGAGGCCGACTACGTCGTCGTGGGAGCCGGGTCCGCGGGCGCAGCCCTCGCCGCGCGGCTGAGCGAGGACCCCGCCGTCTCGGTGCTGCTGCTCGAGGCCGGGCCGGTCGATCGTGCGCTCGAACTGCACGTTCCCGCCGCGTTCTCGAAGCTCTTCCGCGGGCGCTACGACTGGAACTACGACACCGCGCCGCAGCCGCACCTCGACGGGCGCACGGTCTACTGGCCGCGCGGCAAGACCCTCGGCGGATCGTCGTCGCTCAACGCGATGATGTGGGTGCGCGGGTTCGCCGCCGACTACGACGAATGGGCCGGCGTCGCCGGCGCGGACTGGTCGTGGGCCTCGCTCGCCCCCTACTTCCGGCGCGTCGAAGCCACCGCGGATGCCACCGATGCGTCCCTCGGCCGCGGCGGCCCGCAGGCGGTCGAGCGGCAGCGCGATCCGCGACCGCACACGGCGGCGTTCCTCGACGCGGCGCGGGAGCTCGGCCATCCGGTCACCGAAGCGAATCTGCCCGCCGGTCAGGGCTTCTCCGAGACGATGGTGACGCAGCGCCGCGGCGCACGCGCCTCCACCGCCGACGCGTACCTGCGGCCGGCGCGCCGCCGACGGAACCTCCGCATCGTGACCGACGCGCTCGTCCGGCGCGTGACGTTCGAGGCGGGTGGCGGCGGGGATGCTGCCGACGCAGGCGGCGCGCTGGACGCCACGGAGCAATCGCGCGGCGACGGACCGCGCTCGACCGGGGTCTACGTCGAGATCGACGGGATCACCCGGCATGCGCGGGCACGCCGCGAGGTGATCCTCTGCGGCGGCGCGATCAACACTCCGCAGCTGCTGCTGCTGAGCGGCATCGGACCGGCCGACCACCTGGCCTCCCACGGCATCACGACGATCGTCGATGCTCCGGGCGTCGGCGAGAACCTGCAGGACCACCTCGTCGCCGGGCTCGCGCCGGGCGCGCGCGGCGGCACCCTGTACGGTGCCGAGAAGCCGGCGCAGCTGGCCGCGTACCTTACCCGGCGCCGCGGGATGCTCACCTCGAACGTGGCCGAGGCGTACGGGTTCGTGCGCACCGGGGTCGCCGACGAGAGCGGCGCGGCGGACGGACTGCCCGACATTGAGATCATCTTCGCCGCGGCGCCGTACGTCGGCGAGGGGCTCGTGCCCCTGCCGGCCGAGGGCATCACCGTCGGCGCGATCCTGCTGCGCCCACGCAGCCGCGGCACGATCCGGCTCGCATCGGCCGATCCGACCGATGCCGCGATCATCGACCCGGGGTATCTGAGCGACCCCGACGGCGTCGATGCGCGGACGCTGCTCGCCGGCCTCGCCGAATGCGAGCGGCTGATCGCGACGCCCGCGCTCGACGCCGTCACCTCGGACGACTGGGTGCAGCCGCCGGGCGGCGCCTCGATGACCGCCGCCGAGCGCGACGAGGCATCCCTGCGCCGCTATTCGCACACGCTCTACCATCCGGTCGGCACGGCACGGATGGGCCTCGACGAGGCATCCGTCGTCGACCCGCAGCTGCGGGTGCGCGGCGTGCGGGGACTCCGCGTCGCGGATGCCTCGGTCATGCCGACAGTCATCCGCGGCCACACCAACGCTCCCGCGATCGTGATCGGCGAGCGCGCGGCGGACCTCATCCGCGGGCGCTGACGGGCTCGGGCTCGGGCTCGGGGCACGCGCGTACGGTATTCAGTCTGCGCGCGTCGCCGCCACGGGCTTCGCCGCGCAATCGCGCGGCGTCCACCGCAACCACCCCGGTGACTGCCCATGGGGAGACTGAATACCGTACGCAGGTACCGGGCGGCCACCCGGCGGCGCCGTACCGTTTGCAGGATCGCCTGCGCAGCGGCGGGATCGCCACCGCGGAATCACGCGAGCGCGCAGCGGCCGGCGTGACATCGGTCCTGCATTGCGGTACGCAGGGGCGATGCCCGCAGGCCGTCGCGGGCGCAGGTCAGCGGCCCGACGGGTCAGCGGGTCAGCGGCCGCGACGCTGGCCGCCGCCGTTCTGACGCACGACCGATCCGACCATGAGCTTGCCGGCGGCGCCGCCACCGTGCGAAGCTCGGCGGCCCGACGTGCGGGGGTCGCCGGATGCCTGCGCCGCAGCCTGCTCGCGCGCCGGGCGCTGCTCGCGGCCCCGACCGGCATCGGCCGGGCGACCCTGCCGCTCGGCCGCGGGGCGACCCGAGCGATCGGTGCGAGCCTGACCCGTTTGGCCGCCCTGACCGCCGGAGGCGCCCTGACCACGGCCGCCGCGGCCGCCGCGACCCGAACCGGCGCCCCCACCGTGCGCAGCGCCCTGCGCCTCGCGCGCGGCGCGCTTGCGCTGCGCGTTCGCGCCCTGGCTGCGTCCGCCGCCGCCCTGGCCTCGGCCGGGCTGCTCCGACTTCGGCGCCGGCGCGACATGGGCCGCGACCTCGCCGACGAGCGCGGTCACCTCGGGCGAGGTCGCCGAGACCTTCACCGGGGTCACCGTGATCGCGGCCTTGCGCAAGAGGTCCTTCACGTCCTTCTCCTGGCCGGGCAGCACGATCGTCACGACAGACCCCTCGGCGCCGGCACGGGCGGTGCGCCCCGAGCGGTGCAGGTACGCCTTGTGCTCCATCGGCGGGTCGACGTGGATGACCAGCTCGACATCGTCGACGTGCACGCCGCGCGCGGCGACGTCGGTCGCGACGAGCACCTTCGCCGCGCCCGAAGCGAACGCCGCGAGGTTGCGGTCGCGCGCGGGCTGCGACAGGTTGCCGTGCAGGTCGACCGCGGGGATCCCCTGCGCCGTCAGCTGCTGGGCGAGCTTCTTGGCATGGTGCTTCGTGCGCATGAACAGGATGCGCCGGCCGGTGCCCGACGCGAGCGTGCGCACGAGCTCCTTCTTGGCATCCACACCCTCGGTGTAGAACACGTGGTGCGTCATCGCGGCGACCGGCGAGTTCGCCTCGTCGACCGAGTGCAGCACCTCGTTCTGCAGGAACCGGTTGACGAGCTTGTCGACGCCGTTGTCCAGCGTCGCGCTGAACAGCAGTCGCTGACCGCCCTGCGGCGTCTTGTCGAGAATGCGGGTGACCACGGGCAGGAAGCCCAGGTCGGCCATGTGGTCGGCCTCGTCGATGACGGTGATCTCCACGGCATCCAGCTTCACGAAGCCCTGCTTCATGAGGTCTTCGAGGCGGCCGGGGCAGGCGACGACGATGTCGACGCCGTCCTTCAGCGCCGCGACCTGGCGGTTCTGGCTCACGCCGCCGAAGATCGTGGTGGTCTTCAGCCCGTAGGCGGATGCCAGGGGCTCGAGCGTCGCGTTGATCTGCGTCGCGAGCTCGCGAGTGGGGGCCAGGACGAGACCGAGGATGCGACCGGCACGCCGCGAACCGCCCGCGAGGGCGCCGCCGAGGCGCGCGGCCATCGGGATCGAGAAGGCGAGGGTCTTGCCCGAGCCCGTCTTGCCGCGGCCGAGCACGTCGCGGCCGGCGAGGGTGTCGGGCAGGGTGTCGGACTGGATGGGGAACGGCTCGGTCTTGCCGTCCTTCGCGAGGACGTCGAGCAGGGGGGTGGGCACGCCGAGCGTGCGGAAAGTGGTGTCAGACATAGGAATGTTTCTGGGCAGGCTGCCCGGATCGGTGGCCTCTGCGGGATATGCGCACAGGGTCGCCGTATGGGGAATGTCAGCCGGCATCCGGTCGGACCGGGCGGCGAGGGAAGCGCTCTACGACGCAAGCACGCGGTCGGATGCCGCGCGGCAAGAACCTTCAGTCTAGCAGGGATCTCTCTGCGCCGGCGAAGCGATCGGTCGCGGCCCGCAGCGCGCGAGCGATCCCGGGCTCGGCGGCCGAGTGCGAGGCATCCGACACGACCACGAACTCCGCCTCGGGCCACGCGCGGTGCAGGTCCCACGCCGTCATCATGGGCGTGCAGACGTCGTAGCGGCCCTGCACGATGACCGCGGGGATGCCACGGATCGCGCCGACCTCGTCGATGAGCTGGCCCTCGCGGAGCCACCCACCGTGCAGGAAGTAGTGGTTCTCGATGCGGGCGAACGCGACGGCCGTGTCGGGTTCGGCCATCGAGGCGACCCGATCGGGGTCGGGGAGGAGGCTGAGGGTCGCGGCCTCCCACGTCGTCCAGGCGCGGGCGGCGGGCAGGTGCACGGCCGGATCGGGGTCGGTCAGCCGGCGGTGGTAGGCCTCGATCAGGCGCGAGCGCTCGAGCACCGGGATCGGAGCGAGGTAGTCCTCCCACAGATCGGGGTAGATCGCCGACGCCCCGCCCTCGTAGAACCACTCCAGCTCATACCGGCGCAGGGTGAAGATTCCGCGCAGCACGAGCTCGGTGACGGCGTCGGGGTAGCTCTCCGCGTAGGCGAGCGCGAGGGTCGACCCCCACGACCCGCCGAACACCTGCCACCGGTCGATGCCGAGGTTCTTGCGCAGCAGCTCCATGTCGGCGACGAGGTGCCACGTGGTGTTGTAGCGCAGGTCAGCGCCGGGCGCGCTCACGTGCGGCGTCGAGCGGCCGCAGCCGCGCTGGTCGAACAGCACGATGCGGTAGGCCTCGGGGTCGAAGAAGCGGCGATGCCATGGCGAGGTTCCCCCGCCCGGGCCGCCGTGCAGGAAGACGACCGGCTTGCCGTCGGGGTTGCCGGACTGCTCCCAGTAGACGCGCTGCCCGTCACCCGCGAGCAGGAATCCGGTCTCGTACGGCTCGATCGGCGGGTAGAGGATCTCGTCGAGGTGAGCCGGGGCTCCGGCGGAGCCGCTCACAGGTTGTTTCCGACCGAGAACGTGTCGCACGCGCCGGGACCGCCGTTGAGGCCCTGCGTGAACCAGCGCTGGCGCTGCTCGCTCGATCCGTGCGTCCAGCTCTCCGGGTTCACCTGCCCCGACTTGGCCTGGATGTGGTCGTCGCCGACGGCGGCGGCCGCATCGAGGGCATCCCGGATCTGATCGTCGCTCGGCCGCTGCAGGTAGGCGACGCCCTTGTCGTCCTTCTGGTCGGCCGCGCCCTGCACCCAGGCGCCGGCGAAGCAGTCGGCCTGCAGCTCGGAGCGCACGCCGTTGCTGTACGGGCCGGTGCCGTTCGACGGGTACTGGTCGAAGATGCCGGTGATCTGCTGGATGTGGTGCCCGTATTCGTGCGCGAGCACGTAGAGCTGTGCGAGCGGGCCGGCCTCGTCGCCGAACTGCTGCTCGAGCACCTGGAAGAACGTCGGGTCGATGTAGACGGTCTCCTCCGGCGGGCAGTAGAACGGGCCGGTGGCATTGGATGCCGTGCCGCACGCGGTGGGCGTCGACTCGTCGACGATGATCAGCTGCGGCGCACGGTAGCCCTGCACCTGGCTCGCCCAATAGGTGTTGATCGACTTCGATCCGCCCGCGAGACGGCAGTCGATGCTCGCGTTCGCGTCCGCTCCGGTCTCGCAGTTGGCGATGTCGGTCTCGGGTCCCGCCTCCGTGCCCCCGCCCATCCCGCCGAGCAGGCTCGAGAAGTCGGCCCCCGTGAAGATCTGCAGCAGGATCACGGCGATCGCGCCGAGGCCGCCGACGCCGCCCGCGATCACGCCGCCGCCGGGCCCCCGCCGCTTCGCGCCGCTGCCGCTCACGTCGGCGTTGCTGTTGAACGTCATGCCCTCACCGTATCGCGTGGCGCCCGCCGCCCCCAGAGGCCGCCCGGGATGCCGCCCGGGATGCCGCCGCGTCGCCACCGCCATCGGCATCCCCGCCCTCGTTGCCGCCCCCTGATGCGCGCTCTCCCTCCGATCCCGCCTCGGCCCTAGGCTCGGAACATGGATGCCACGACCATCACCGTCACGGGTGCGGGCGGCCAGATCGGCTACGCACTGCTGTTCCGCATCGCCTCGGGCGCCCTGCTCGGCCCGGACCGCCCCGTCCGCCTGCGACTGCTCGAGATCCCGCAGGGCCTGAGGTCGGCCGAGGGCGCCGCTCTCGAACTGCAGGACTGCGCGTTCCCGCTCCTGCAGAGCGTCGACATCACCGACGACGCCCGCACCGCGTTCGACGGCGCGAACCTCGCCCTCCTCGTCGGGGCGCGCCCCCGCACCGCCGGCATGGAGCGGGCCGACCTCCTCGCCGCCAACGCCGGCATCTTCGGCCCGCAGGGCGCGGCGCTCAACGAGGTCGCCGCCGCCGACATCCGCGTGGTGGTGGTGGGAAACCCCGCCAACACGAACGCGCTCATCGCCGCGGCATCCGCCCCCGACATCCCCGGCGACCGCTTCGCCGCGCTCACCCGCCTCGATCACGATCGCGCTCTCGCGCAGCTCGCGCAGGCGACGGATGCCTCGGTCACCGACATCCGCGGCATCGCGATCTGGGGCAATCACTCCGCGACCCAGTTCCCCGACGTCGACCACGCGACGGTCGCGGGACGCCCCGCCCGGGAGGTGCTCGCCGAGCGGCTCGGCGGCGCGGAGGCCGCCGCGACCTGGCTGGACGACGAGTTCGTGCCGCGGGTTGCGAAGCGCGGGGCCGAGATCATCTCGGTGCGCGGATCATCGTCGGCGGCCTCGGCCGCGAACGCCGCGATCTCGCACCTGCGCGACAGCGTGGCCGGCACCGACGGGACGAGCGCCGCCGTGCTCTCGCGGGGCGAATACGGGGTGCCCGAGGGGCTGTACTCGTCGTTCCCCGTCACGAGCGACGGCTCGGGATACCGGATCGTGGAGGGGCTCGACCTCGACGATCGCGCTCGCTCCCGCATCGACGCCTCCGTCGCCGAACTCGTCGCCGAGCGCGACGCCGTGCGCGAGCTCGGCCTCCTCTGAGTCGCCGGCGCCTTTGACTCCCTGCGGCACACCCTCGCCGAGCTCGACGCCGACCAGCTGAGCATCGAGTTGCGGCTGCAGGGAGACGACTGACCCGCGGCGAGCCGCGCGACCTGTGAGAATGAGAGCTCGACGAAGGAGCGAGATGAACGCCCAGATGGATGCCTCGGGCCGCGCGCCGGCCGACTACGCCGAATCCATCGCGCTCCCGGCGACGACCGAAGCGGTGCCGGTGATCGTCTCCGACTCCGACTGGTGGGCGGCACGGCCCGCGGGCTCGCGGCTCGTCGGGCTCGTCGTGGCCCGCGACGACCTGCCCTCGGTGATCGCCCAGCGCGACGCCCTGGCGGAGTTCGGCGTGCCGATCGAGGGCTTCCGTCACCCCGCGCCCGAGACCGGGGAGAGCTGGTCGGAGCGCCTGACGCGCCTGTTCGGCCGTCTCACGAGCGGCGACGTCGTCGTGGTGGCCGACAAGCACGCCCTCGGCCGTACGGTGCCGGAGGAGACCCACGCGATCGCCGAGTTGCGCCGCCGCGGCATCATCGTGAAGGTGCTCGGCCACTCGCGCGCCTGAGCCGTCACACGGCGCGGTCGAGCCCACGCGAGACGGCGGCCCCGCGGATCATGATCTGCGAGGCCGCCGTCGCCAGCCGGGCGAGCCCGGCCGGGGGTCACTGACCGAGCTGGCTGGCGAGCTGCTCGTCGGTGGACTGGAGGGCCTGAGCGGCCTTCTCGAGGAACGAGGCCATGCCCTCGATGCCCTGCACGGTCTTGGTCGCACCCAGCGCCTCGTGATCGTCCCGAACGCCGCGTGATCCCGGGGACGGCGCTGACTCGCCGCATCGCGACAGTGCGGCGAGTCAGCCCGCGCGGTGGCAGCCGACGAGGTGATCGTCGACCATCCCGGCCGACTGCATGAGCGCGTACATCGTGGTCGATCCGACGAAGCGGAAGCCCCGCCTCTTGAGCGCCTTCGAGAGCGCATCGGATGCCGCGGTCATCGCGCGCACATCGGCGAACGCGACCGGCCGGTCGGCCGCCGAGCGGGGTTCCGGCGCGAAGGACCACATGAAGGCGTCGAACTCTCCCGGCGTCATCGCCGCGACGAGCCTGGCATTTCCGATCGTCGCGAGGATCTTGGCTCGGTTGCGGATGATCCCGGCATCCGCCATCAGGCGCTCGACGTCGGCCTCGTCGAACGCGGCGACCGTCTCGGGCTCGAATCCGGCGAACACCTCGCGGAAGCGGGGGCGCTTCCGCAGGATCGTGATCCACGACAGCCCCGCCTGGAACCCCTCGAGCGACATCTTCTCGTAGAGCGCCCGGTCGCCGTGCAGCGCCCGGCCCCACTCCTCGTCGTGGTAGCGCCGGTACTCCGCGTCATCGCCGACCCAGCCGCAGCGCGCGAGACCGTCGGGGCCGCGGATGAGGTCGGGGCGCAGGTCGTCCATCAGACCAGGCTATCGACGTGCCCCGACACTCCCGACGCTCGCGCTCCCGGTACCCGAGCTTCCGGTGCTCCCGCCCTGGGCACCCGTCCGCAGCGCCTCTGCGAGGTCGGTGTGCGCGAACGTGAACCCCGCGGCGGTGAGCCGCTCGGGCGCGACCCAGCGGCTCTTCACGACGAGCTCGGGTTCGGTGCGGTGTGTACGAGCGGGTGCTCGGCGATCGGATCGACAAGCTCGACGCGCCGTTCAGCGTGGTCAACACGGCGCACGCGGACGGGTCGCTGACGGCGGCGCGCACCGTGCGGTTCGGAGCGCGCCGCGTGCCCCGCCGGCACGGGCGCGCCGCCCGCGCAGGCCGTCGACGTGCGCATCACCATGCCGGTGCTCGGCGAGGTGTTCCACTACGCGGGCACGTTCACCTACGCGGTCGTGCCCGTCGCCGGCGCGGACGCCGCTACCCCGTAAGCACGAACCCCGCAGGAATGCGCGAATTCCGCAGCCGATCGCGGGTCCGGGTGCGGAGTTCGCGACATACTGCGGAGTTCGTGTGGCGCGCGCAGCGTCCGTGCGGGGCGCGGGCGCGGCGCGCAGGCCCGTCCGGCGGTCGCGCGCCCCGCGCACAACCAAACCCCACGCCGCGCACACCTGCGGAGATCTGCACAACCGCGGATGCCTCGCCGCAGCCAGTCCGCAGGTGTGCAGATCTCCGCGGTTGCGCAAGGCGCCCGGCGCGCGACCGCGGGAGCGACTACTTCTTCTTGAGCGACTTCTCCGACACGGGCGCCTCACCCGACGCGGCGAGCGTGGCATAGTAGGCGCGCGCCTCGTCCTGACGGGCGCGCTCGGCACCCGAGGCGATGGGCGCGCGGACGTGCTCGGGGGCGAAGCCGTAGGCATCCACGAGGTCCTGCGCGTGCGGGCGCAGACGCAGCGCGAGCCGGTCGATGTAGCGCGAGACCGACGCCGCGCGCTGCGTCGACAGGCGGCCGTTGATCAGATACCAGGCGAGGTGCTTCTCGATCAGGTGCATGCCGAACAGGTCGCGCAGCCACGTGAGCACCTGTGCGGTGTCGGCATCCGTCTCGGCGATGCGGTTCACGCCGTCGCTGAACGCCTCCCACTGCAACAGCTCGCCGTGCGCGCGCGCCGCCTCGATCAACTCAGCCTGGTTGGCATTGAAGATCGCGGCAGCTTCGGCCGGCGACGCCTTCGAAGCGGGCCGCAGGCGCGTCGCGATGTCGGCGACCATCTGCTCGACGCGTCCCGCGAGCAGCTCGTGCTGCTGTTCGGCGCGCAGGCCGAGCTCGACCGAGCGGGCCGTGGAGCCGAAGTCGGTGACGGCCTGGCCGAGCCGGCGGAGCCCCGCGCCGTGGAACACCCTGCCCGCAGTCTGCTTCGCGGCGAAGGATGCCAACTTGGCGGCATCCGCCCCCTTGAACTGCTTCGCGAAGTCGGCCAGCAGGCGCTTGCCGACCAGCTGCAGCAGGATGTTGTTATCGCCTTCGAAGGTGACGTAGACGTCGAGGTCCTGGTGCAGGCCGACGAAACGGTTCTCGGCGATGAAGCCCGATCCGCCGCACGCCTCGCGTGCCTCTTGGATGGTCGACAGCGCGTTCCACGTGCTCAGCGGCTTCAGCGCGGCGGCCAGGGTCTCAAGATCCTCGCGCTCTTCGGGGGTGTCGGTGCGACCCGAGAATACGCCGTCGAACTTGCGCAGCAGTTCGTCGTTGGAGAAGAACTGTGCGTAGTTCTGCGCGAGCAGGGGCAGCAGGCGGCGCTGGTGCTTGCCGTAGTCCAGCAGCACCACCTCGTCGGTACCGGCGCCCGAGTCGAACTGGCGACGCTGGTTGGCATACGTCAGCGCGATGTACAGCGCGAGGGCCGTGGCCTCGGTCGCGGCACCGTCGAGCGACACGCGGCCCTGCACGAGCGCGCCGAGCATCGTGAAGAAGCGGCGGCCGGGGCTGGCGATGTCGCTCGTATACGTGCCGTCGGAGGCCACCTGGCCATAGCGGTCGAGCAGGTTGAACCGCGGGATGCGCACGTGGTCGAAGGCGAGCCGGCCGTTGTCGATGCCGTTCAGGCCGCCCTTGACGCCGTCATCCTCGCTCGTGACCCCGGGCAGCATGCCGCCCTCGTCGTCGCGGAGTGGCACGAAGAAGCAGTGCACTCCGTAGTTCACGCCGCCCGTGATCAGCTGCGCGAACACCGTGGCGGCGCGCCCGTGCAGCGCGGCGTTGCCGAGGTAGTCCTTCCACGCGCCGCGGAACGGCGTGTTGATGACGAATTCCTCGGTCTCGGGGTCGTACGTCGCGGTGGTGCCGATGGATGCCACGTCGGAGCCGTGCCCGATCTCGGTCATCGCGAAGGCGCCGGGGAGTTCGAGCTCGATCACGTCGCTCAACCAGGCATCCCAGTGCTTCTTCGTGCCGAGCTGGTAGATGGCCGAGCCGAACAGGCCCCACTGCACACCCGACTTGATCTGCAGGCTCGGGTCGGCGAGCACGAGTTCCATGAACCCGGCGAGGTTGGCGCCGTTGTTCTCGAGGCCGCCGTACTCCTTCGGGAACGCGCGACGCGAGCCGTTGTTCTCGACGAGCAGCCGCAACTGGCCCAGCACCCGCTCGCGGTGCTCGGGCACCGACTGGCCGTCGATGCGCCAGAACGCCGGGTCTTTGATCATCTCGCGCGCCTCGCGGCGCGTCTCGCCCCACGTGCCGAGCAGCAGGTCGGTGACGGCGTCGACGTCGATGCGCGGTTCGTGCGCCTCGTCGGCGGTGTGGGCCGCCGTGGGCGCACCGCCGGCGGGCGTGCGCTTGCTGGTCGCGGGCTTCTTGGGGTGGATGTTCTCGCGGACGGCGGTGTCGGTCATCGGCATACCTTTCGGGGGCAGGAAGGATCACTGCCGACGGTAGGAGCGCGACAACAGTCACGCAATACCGCTGAAGGATGCCGACAAAAGTGCTCGGGCGAACACGCGGGCATCCTGTGGCGACACCCAAACCCACGACCGTTGAGACGGCGTTCCACCTGCCGGGCTCGGCTTGTCCTGGCCCACAACGGGGCACCATACTTGGCCCACCCTGCTACAGCCGCCGCTCCCACCTCTCACGGAGGCCGCCATGATGCCACTCGGACAGCAACTCGCTCGGCGCAAGCCGATCGTCTTCCAGCGCCAGCACCGCGAGGGCGAGGAGCTCGCCCGCAACCTCGGCACGTTCCAGCTGATGATGTTCGGCGTCGGCGCCACGATCGGCACGGGCATCTTCTTCGTGCTGAGCGAGGCCATCCCCCTCGCGGGGCCGGCGGTCATCATCTCCTTCCTCCTCGCCGCGCTCGCGGCGGGGCTCTCGGCCCTCTGCTACGCCGAGATGGCCTCCGCGATCCCCGTGAGCGGATCGAGCTACTCCTTCAGCTACCACGCCCTCGGCGAAGGGGCGGCGGTGCTCGTCGGCGGCTGCGTGCTGCTCGAGTACGGCGTCGCCGTGTCGGCCGTCGCCGTCGGATGGAGCGGCTACTTCAACGAACTGCTGGGCCACCTGTTCGGATGGCAGCTGCCGCCCGAGCTGTCGCACTCCTTCGTGCCCGGTGACGACGGCGTCGCGACGGGCGGCATCGTGAACCTCCCGGCGATCGTGCTCGTCATCATGTGCATGCTGCTCCTCATCCGCGGCGCCTCCGAGTCGGCCACGATCAACGCGATCATGGTGCTGATCAAGCTCGGCGTGCTCACCATGTTCATCGTCATCGGCTTCTCCGCCTTCCTGGCCGACCACTTCGACAACTTCTTCGGACAGGCGGCCGGCATCAGCGGCGCCGCCGGGGTGATCTTCTTCTCGTTCATCGGTCTGGATGCCGTGGCGACGGCGAGCGAAGAGGTCAAGAACCCGCAGAAGGCGATCCCGCGAGCACTGCTCGGCGCCCTGGCCATCGTCACGGGCTTCTATGTGCTCGTGTGCATCGCGGGCCTCGCCGCTCAGCCCGTCGCGTGGTTCGGCACGCCCGAGGCGGGCGAGGCCGGCCTCGCGAAGATCATGGAGCTCGTCACGGGCATGCCGATCTGGGCCACCATCCTCTCCGCCGGCGCCGTGATCTCGGTGTTCTCGGTGACGCTCGTGACCCTGTACGGGCAGACGCGCATCCTCTTCTCGATCTCGCGCGACGGCATGGTGTCGAAGAAGTTCCTGCAGGTGAGCCCGAAGTACGGCACGCCGGTGTTCAACACGGTCGTCGTGTCGATCCTCGTCGCGCTCGTGGCCGGGTTCGTGCCGTCGGACTATCTCTGGGACAGCGTGTCCTTCGGCACCCTGGTCGCCTTCAGCGTCGTCGCTCTGTCGCTCATGGTGCTCCGCCGCCGCAACCCCGAGCTCGAACGCCCATTCAAGGTGCCGTTCTATCCGGTGGTCCCGATCCTCACGATCGTCGTCTGCGTGTACGTGCTGACGAGCCTGCGCCCGATCACCTGGGTCATCTGCGTCTCGTGGCTCGCGCTCGTGTTCGTGTTCGTGTTCTACCTGCTGTACGGGCGACGGCACGCGACTCTCAGCCACTACGTCTCGGAAGAGGAGATCTCCGAGCCGATCCACCCGGAGGACGAGCGGTGAGCTACCTCGTCGGCTACGGCCCCCGCAACGACGACCGCAGCGCGATCGAGCTGGCCTTCCAGCTCGCGCGCTCGCGCCCCGAGCCGGTCATCGCGCTCTCGGTCGTGCCGCGCGGCTGGGGAACACCCGCTGCGGCGGGCACCGACCGCGAGTACGAGCTGTGGGCCGCGGAGGAGGGGCGCCAGAGCGCCGAGCTCGCGCGGGCCGACTTCGCCGAGCATCCGGGCCTCGAGGCGGAAGCGGCGTGGGTCGTCGGCCGCTCGGTGCCGGCGACGCTCATGGAGGAGGCCGCCGCGAGGGATGCCTGGATCATCGTCGTCGGCTCGGCGAAGGATGCCGAGCCCGGGCGTGTGCGCCTGACCTCCAAGACCGACCGGCTCGTGCACTCGTCGACCCTGCCGGTCGCGATCGCGCCGCGCTCCTACCGCACGACGAGCGGCGTGGAGCGCGTGACGGTGGGCTTCCGCGACGATGACGCCGGCTGGTCGCTGCTCGACCGCGTCGCCGAACTCAGCCGCACCGAGGGTGCACGCCTGCGGGTCGTGACGTTCCTCGTGACTCCGGCCCGCCGGCCCGTCACGAACAGCGTGTCGCACTCCGAGACGCAGGTGATCGACCTGTGGAACGTGCAGGCCGCCGCGGCGCAGACGGAGGCGCGCGAGCATCTCGCCGCACTGGGTCTCGACGATGTGGAGTTCGTCCTCGCGACCGGCCCCGACTGGCCCACCGCCGTGTCCTCGGTCGCGTGGGAGGACGGCGACATCATGGTCGTCGGGTCGTCGTCGACGCACCGGCTCGCGCAGGTGTTCCTGGGGTCGAGCGCGTCGAAGATCGTGCGCAACTCCCCCGTTCCGGTGGTGGTCGTCCCGGGCGCCGGCGGGTAGACGACGCCCGGCGCCGCCGCTCAGTCGCGCAGGCGCACGGAGAGGCAGGTGACGCACCCCTCCTGCTTCTCGAACTCCGTGATCGGGGTCGTGATGACCTCAAGGCCGCGCGAGCGGAACAGTTCCGCCGTCTCCGGCGCATCCGACGACATCAGCACGGTGTTCTCGTCGAGGACGACGACCGCGGTGCCGTGCTCCTCGGGAACCGGGAGGAAGACCGGGAACGCGGCCGGGTCGTCCACCGCGTCGGGGTAGCCGATCACGGTGCCGTCGGGGAGGGCGGTGACGGCGCTCTTGAGGTGCAGGCGGCGCGTGACGGGCACACCGACGACCTCCCAGCCGCGCGGCGCCAGCAGGTCGCGCAGCTGCGCGATCGCGGCATCGTTCGTGCGAAGGGTCTGCCCGACGTACACGGTGCGCCCGATCTTCAGCACGTCGCCGCCGTCGAGCGTGCCGGGCTCTTCGATCGCGACCGCGGGGATGCCGAGGGCGTCGATCGCCGCCCGGGTCGTCACCGACTCGCCACGCCGCGACTCGGCTCCGGAGCGGGCGATGACCGCGATGTCGCCGAACACGATGACGCTGTCCTCGACGAACACGCCGTCGGCGTGCTCGTCGGCGGGGTCGACCTCGGTGACCTCCCAGCCCTGCGCACGGAACGCGTCGACGTACTGGCGCCACTGCGACAGCGCGAGGTCGGCGTCGACGTGTTCGCGTTCGAGGTGGGTCAGCTCGCCTTCGGCGAGGCGCGGCGACGGACGGCGAACGAGGATACGAGGCATGGCCACAGCCTAGGGCCCGTGCGCGCCCGCCAACCAGTCGGGGCGGGCGGCGGGCGCGCAGGCCGGCGGGAGTAGCGTGGCCGTATGGGCACCGTGTTCGAGGAGATCGACGAGAACCTGGCGGCGTGGATCGCGCGCCAGCCGATGTTCGTCGTCGCGACGGCGCCGCTCGCCGACGACGGGCTGGTGAACGTCTCACCACGCGGACTCGACTGCTTCAGCGTGCTCGGTCCGCGCCGGATCGCCTGGGTCGACCTCACCGGCTCGGGAGCCGAGACGATCGCCCACCTGCGCGAGAACGGCCGCATCTGCGTGATGTTCACCGCATTCGAACAGCGGCCGCGCATCGTGCGTCTGCACGGCCGCGGGAGCGTCGTGCTGCCGGGCGAGGCGCTCTTCGACGACGTGCTGTCGGCGCACCCCGGCCTGCCCGCCGGTGCGCGGGCGGTCATCGTCGTCGACATCCACCGGATCGCGGACTCGTGCGGGTGGGGCGTTCCCCGCATGGAGCTCGTCGACGGCGGAGAGCGCGGCATCATGGGCCCGTGGGCCGACAAGAAGGGCCCCGACGGCCTCGCGGCCTACCGCAGGCAGAAGAACACGCAGAGCCTCGACGGGCTGCCCGCACTCGATCCCGCCTGACGTGCGGGGATGCCGGGCCTGCCCGGGCATCCCCGCACGCGGGACCTACTCGCCGCTGGACAGGATCGGCAGCGGCATCGTGGTCGTGTCGATGTAGGGGTTGTCGTCCTGCGTGTCGACGAGCTCCTCCGCTTCGCGTTCGCTGCCCACCGTCGGCACCGACCCGAGGAGCGGACGCTTGCCCGTCTCGGCCATCGCGAAGAGCGCGACGCCCGCGAGCGCGGCGAAGAACATGATGTAGAACGCCGGCATGAAGTTGTTGCCCGTGGCATCCACCAGCGCGTTCGCGATGAGGGGCGTCGTGCCGCCGAACAGCGAGGCCGCGATGTTGTACGTCAGCCCCATACCCCCGAAGCGCGACGGCGTCGGGAAGAGGGCCGGGAGCGCCGACGCGGTCATCGAGACGTAGAACGCGACCGGGATCGCCACCAAGCTGAGGGCGACGAACACCGCCCACTCCTCGCCGATCTGGAGGATCGCGAACGCCGGCACCATGAGCGCCAACGTCGACCCGACGGCGATGACGTATACCGGCTTGCGGCCGATGCGGTCGGACAGCCGGCCGATGAACGGCAGACACAGCGACATGACGACGAGCACCGGGATGGTCGCGACCGCGGCATCCAGATTCGAGACGCCGATCTCCTTCTCGAGATACGTCGGCATGTAGCTCGTGAGCGCATAGCCGGCGGTGCCCTCGGCGGCGACGATCGCGATGCCGATGAGGATCGCCTTCCAGTAGTAGCGCACGATGCCGCCGAGACCGTGGCGCACGCGGGGGTCTCGCGGGTCGGTGTACGCGTCTTCCGTCGACGCCGCGGCCTCGAAGCTCGGCGTCTCGGGAATGCGCATGCGGAACCAGATCGCGACCGCGCCGAGGGGCAGGGCGAGGAGGAACGGCACGCGCCAGCCCCAGTCGAGCATGATGTCCTCGCCGAAGCTCACCGTCGAGATCGCGACGACCGAGGCGCCCGCGGCGAAGCCGAGATACGAGCCCATGTTCAGCATCGACGCCCAGAACCCGCGCGAGCGATCGGGCGAGAACTCGGCGACGTAGGTGGATGCCCCGGCGAACTCACCCCCGGAACGCGGTCGCGCTGCTGCCGGGGCTCGTGCACGCGGGGGCGCGGGCGCGCCTGCGGCTGCTCGCCCTGCCGGACGACCCGCACCGCACGATCTTCACCGCCGCACGCGCCTCGCGCGGGGCGCACCCGGCGCTGTCCGCCGTGCGCCAGGCGCTCGCCGACGAGGCCGCCGAGCTCCGCTTCGCCTGACCCGCCCCGGCCCGGCCGGCCCCGGCCCGGCCCGCGAGAGAACACCTGGCGGCCGAGAGATCGGGTGGCACCCGTTCTCTCGGCCGGACGTTGTTCTCTCGCGGGTGATGCTGGGCGGGCGCCGGGCGGGCGCGGGGCAAGCCGGGCGCGTGGGCGGGCGGGGGGCGGGGATCAGTGGGCGGCGACGACGGCGAGCACGGCGTCGCCGTAGGCCTCGCGCTTCTTGGCGCCGATGCCGGTGATGCCCTCGAGCGCCTGGGCCGACGCCGGCCGCTGCTCGGCGAGAGCGCGCAGCGTGGCGTCGCCGAAGACGATGTACGCGGGCACTCCCTGCTCCTTCGCGGCGCCGGCGCGCCACGCGCGGAGGGCCTCGAAGAGGTCGCGATCGCCCTCCGCCACGGCATCCGCCGACGGCGACTTCTTCACGCGGGCCGTTCCGCCTCGCCCGAGCACGTCGCGCCGGAGCGGCACCGGCGCCTCACCACGGAGCACCGCCGCAGCCTCGTCGCCGACCGCGAGCACGCCGTACTCGCCCCGCGCCACGAGGACGCCGCGCGCGAGCAGCTGCCGGATGACGCTGCGCCAATCCTGGTCGCTGAGGTCGGCGCCGATGCCGTAGGTCGCGAGGGAGTCGTGCCCCTGCTGGCGGATGCGTTCGGTGGATGCTCCGCGCAGGACGTCGACCAGGTGCCCCGCCCCGAACGCCTGGTTGCGCTCGCGTTGAAGGCGGATGATCGTCGACAGGAGCTTCTGCGCGGGGACGAGCCCGTCCCACGTGTCGGCGGGCTGCAGGCACGTGTCGCAGTTGCCGCACGGACCGGACTCCTGGCCGAAGTAGGCCAGGAGGTTCTGCCGTCGGCAGGCGACGGTCTCGCACAGGGCGAGCATCGCGTCGAGGTGCTGCCCGAGGCGGATCTTGTACGCGCGCTCGCCGGGCGACTGGTCGATGAGGCGGCGCTGCTGCACGACGTCGCCGAGCCCGTACGCCATCCACGCGACCGCCGGGTCGCCGTCGCGCCCGGCTCGCCCGGTCTCCTGGTAGTAGCCCTCGACCGACTTCGGCAGGTCGATGTGCGCCACGAACCGCACGTCGGGCTTGTCGATTCCCATCCCGAACGCGATCGTCGCGACCATCACGACGCCGTCCTCACGCAGGAAGCGCGACTGATGGCGGGCACGGATGCCGGCATCCAGCCCCGCGTGGTACGGCAGCGCGTCGACGCCCTGCGTGCGCAGGTACTCGGCCGTCTGCTCGACCGACTTGCGGCTGAGCGCGTAGACGATGCCCGCCGAGCCCTCGGGCTGCGCGCGGACGAACTGCAGCAGCTGGCGCCGCGGGTCGACCTTGGGTTCGATGCGGTACTGGATGTTCGGGCGGTCGAAGCTCGCGACGAAGTGCTTCGCCGCGGGCAGGCGCAGGCGCTCGGTGATCTCTTTGTGGGTCGCGCGCGTCGCGGTCGCCGTGAGCGCCATGCGCGGAACGCCCGGGAACCGCTCGCCGAGGTCGCCCAGCGCGAGGTAGTCGGGGCGGAAGTCGTGGCCCCACTGGCTGACGCAGTGCGCCTCGTCGATCGCGATGACGCTGAGGCGCCCGCGCTGCAGGAGGGCGGTCGTGGTGGCCCCGCTCAGCCGCTCGGGGGCGACGTAGAGCAGGTCGAGCTCGCCCGCGAGGTAGGCCTGCTCGACGGCGGCACGCTCGGCGGACGACTGCGTCGAGTTGAGGTAGGCGGCGTTCACGCCGTTGGCGACGAGCGCATCGACCTGATCGTGCATCAGGGCGATGAGCGGCGAGATCACGAGACCCGTGCCCGGCCGCACGAGGGCGGGCACCTGGTACGTGATCGACTTGCCGCCGCCGGTCGGCATGAGCACGACCGCGTCGCCTCCGGCCACCACCTGGGCGACGATCGCGGCCTGATCGCCCCGGAAGTCGTCGTAGCCGAACACCTCGTGGAGCACGGCGCGCGGATCGGCGCCCGTGTGGTCGCGGCCCGTGCGGACAGGCATCGGCGCGCCCTCGCGGACGGCCGGGCTGCGGGCCTGTCGAGGGGCGGCAGCCGTCTGCCGTGCGAGCGCGCCGGCATACCCGTCGAACTCCGGCGGCGGGGGCGCGTCGGGGTCATCCGGCGGAAGCATCTCGTCGACGTCCCACGGAACATCCGCATACGGGTCGTCGAAGGAGGGGGAGCTCACCGTCTCAGGCTAATCGCGGCGGCGGACACGGGGGTGCATCCCCCGCGCCGGCGTGACAGGCTGGGTGGGTGAAACTCGCCGAGGCCCTCGCCGCGCGGTCCGACCTTCAGACCCGGCTCGAACAGCTCCGCTCCCGCATCGCCGCGTCCGCGCGGTATCAAGAGGGCGATGCACCGCCCGAGGATGCCGCAGCGCTCCTGCGCGAAGCGGTCGCCGTCACGCAGCAGCTCGAGACGCTGATCGCGGCCATCAACCGCACGAACGGATCCGTCCGCCTCGATGACGGTCGGACGCTCTCCGATGCGCTCGCCGCTCGTGACACCCTGCGCCTTCGCCACAGCGTGCTCTCGTCGGCCGCAGAGGCCGCGACCGGGCACGGCGGCCAGCGCCAGCTGCGCTCCGAGCTGCGCCAGATCGCCGCTCTCGACGTGCCGGCCGTCCGCGCTCAGGCCGACGTCGTCGCCCGAGAGCTGCGCGAGCTGGATGCCCGCATCCAGCAGACGAACTGGACCGTCGACCTGGCCGAATAGGCCGGATAGGCCGAGGGCGGGCCGCACAACTTCACAGCGCGAGTCGGTAACCGACAGCACAGCGGGTGCAACCCCTGGCCGAAGGGGCAATTTCGGCCTCTGCACGGCGATGGGCAGCCGATCCTCTTACGACGCAGCCCCGCACCGTGACAGGTCACGACGCACGTCGTACCCTGCACAACCGCGCACCGGGTGCTGTGGGCGAGGGTGGGTTCGGGGACTCTTCGCGCGGTGGCGTCTACAGGCGCACGATCTCGGTCGCGCGCACGACCGCCGCCCCCTCCGCGGCGGATGCCGCAAGATCGACGACGGCGCGGATGCGCCAGTCGTGGTCGCCCGCGGGGTCGTCGATCGTCTGCTCGACGCGCCAGACGCCCGAAGGGCCGGCATCCGTCTCGTCGATCGCGATGAGGCGCGGTGAGCGCGCCGGGCCGCCCGTGAGGATCTCGTCGTGATCGTCGAAGTACGCGTCGAGCGCCGCCGGCCAGTCGACGTCGGGATCGAGCGCGACGAGGGCGTCGTCGTCCTGCAGCGCCGCGAGCTGCACCCGCCGGAACAGCTCGTTGCGGACGAGCACCGTGAAGGCGCGCCGATTGGTGAGGATCGACGGGGGTGCCGGCGGCACGACGGGCGCGCCGTCCTCCGGCAGCACCGCCGACGGGTCGACGAGCGCCGACCACTCGTCGACGAGGCTCGAATCCACCTGCCGCACCAGCTCGCCGAGCCACTCGATCACGTCCATCAGCTCGTCGGTGCGGGCGTCGGCCGGCACCGTCTGGCGGATAGCCCGATAGGCATCCGACAGGTACCGGAGCACCAGCCCTTCGCTGCGCTGCAGCTGGTAGAAGGAGACGAACTCGGCGAACGACATCGCACGCTCGAACATGTCGCGCACGACCGACTTGGGGCTCAGCTCGAAGTCACGCACCCAGGGCTGACTCGACGCGAACACCTCGAACGATTGGGCGAGCAGGTCTGCAAGCGGCTGGGGCCAGGTGACCTCCTCGAGCAGCGCCATGCGCTCGTCGTACTCGATGCCGTCGCGCTTCATCGCGGCCACAGCCTCGCCGCGCGCCTTGTACTCCTGTTGCGACAGGATCGCGCGCGGGTCGTCGAGCGTCGACTCGATGATACTGACGACATCGAGCGCGTAGTGCCCCGTCCCGACTCCACCGCCCGCGACGTCATCCTCCGGCGTGAGCAGCGAGATGGCGGCGAGCGCGAACGGCGACAGCGGCTGGTTGAGCGCGAAGTTGGGCTGCAGGTCCACGGTGAGGTGGATGCCCTCCCCCGTCGTGACGATGCCGGCGTCGACGAGCGTGCGGAAGATCGCGATCGCGCGGCGTGCGAGCTCGTACCTCCGCGCCCGCGGCTCGTGGTTGTCGAACACGAGCGAACGGACGTTCCCCAACACATCGCCGCCGCGGCCGATGACGTTGATGAGCATCGCGGCGGACAGCTTCAGCTGCGGCACGAGCGGCTCGGGGGCCGCGGCGATGAGTCGCTCGTACGACCCCTCACCCCAACTGACGACGCCCGTCGGCGCCTTCTTGCGCACGATCTTCTTGCGCTTGGCGGGGTCATCGCCCGCCTTGGCGAGAGCGACGGCGTTGTCGATCTCCCACTCCGGCGCCATCACGACGACGTTGCCGTACGGGTCGTAGCCGGCCCGCCCCGCGCGCCCGGCGACCTGGTGGAACTCGCGCGCCGTCAGCTGGCGCATCTTCGTCCCGTCGTACTTCGACAGCGCCGTGATCACGACGGTGCGGATCGGCACGTTGATGCCGACGCCGAGCGTGTCGGTGCCGCAGATCACCTTCAGCAGCCCGCGCTGCGCGAGGGTCTCGACGAGCCGGCGGTAGCGCGGCAGCATCCCGGCATGGTGCACGCCGATGCCGGCCCGCACGAGGCGCGACAGCGTCGCGCCGAACCCCGTCGTGAACCGGAATCCGCCGATCGCCGCCGCGATCTCGTCGCGCTGCGCCCGAGTCGTGAGGGTCACCGATGCCAGCGCCTGCGCCCGCTCGAGAGCCGCCGCCTGCGCGAAGTGGACGATGTAGACGGGGACTTCCTGCTCGTCGACGAGCATCGTGAGCACTTCGTGCACGGGTCTCCGCTCGTACGAGAAGTGCAGCGGCACGGGTCGCTCGACGCCCGTCACCTGGGCGACGGCGCGTCCCGTCCGCCGCGCCAGATCGTCGGCGATGTCGGTGACATCGCCGAGCGTCGCCGACATCAGCAGGAACTGCGCGCGCGGCAGAAGTAGCAGTGGCACCTGCCACGCCCACCCTCGGTCGGGGTCGCCGTAGAAGTGGAACTCGTCCATGACGACCTGGTCGACGGTGGCGTCCGCCCCCTGCCGCAGCGCGATGTTGGCGAGGATCTCGGCCGTGCAGCAGACGATCGGCGCGTCGGGATTGACCGACGAGTCGCCCGTCACCATGCCGACGTTCTCGGCGCCGAAGATCTCCACAAGCGCGAAGAACTTCTCGCTCACGAGCGCCTTGATGGGCGCCGTGTAGTACGAGCGGCCACCTCCGGCAAGGCTCGCGGCGTGCGCCGCGATCGCGACGAGCGACTTGCCGGTTCCGGTCGGGGTCGACAGGATCACGTTCGCCCCCGAGACGAGTTCGATCACCGCCTCGTCCTGGGCCGGGTACAGCGTCAGCCCGCGACCGGCCGCCCAGGTGACGAAACCGTCATACGCGGCATCCGCCGATGCTCCCGGCGGCACGGCCTGGGGCAGGAGGATCGACGAACTCATCCCTCGAGTCTGCCAGGCGGATGCCCCGCCCCGGCCGCCGGCGCCGGGGTTGCGCTGCCTGGGGCGACGGCGCGGGTCGGGCCGGCGACCGAACGAGGCCCGGTATCGCCGACCCCCGCCCTACCCGCGCTCCGGCACGTGCAGCCGCGCGAGGTAGCGATCGGTGCGCGCCGGCGGACCGGTGCGGTCGGTGAGCGAGACGACGACCGTGACGACCGTGGCGAGCGGGATCGTCCATGCCGCCGGCTCGGCGAGGTAGGGCGCCGCGAGCCCCACGCCGCCGACGGCCGTGTAGACGAGGAGAGACAGCGCGCACGCCCCGCCGCCGACGACCATCCCGGCGACCGCTCCGCGCGCGGTGAGGCGCCGCCACCACACTCCGAGCAGCACGATGGGCGAGAGGCAGGATGCCGCGAAGACGAACACCGCCCCGACGCTCGACCCGAGCCCGGCGGGCGCGGTGACGAGCGCGATGACGAGCGGCACCGCGGTGCACAGGAGCGCCGAGACGCGGAAGGATCGCACGGTTCCCCCGAACACGTCTTGGCTGACGACGCCCGCGAGCGCCACGACGAGGCCGGCCGAGGTCGCGAGGAACGCCGCGAACGCCCCCGCGACGATGAGGGCGGTGAGCAGCTCGCCGACGAGCCCCGGGAAGATCCGCGAGGGCAGCACGAGCACGACGGTGTCGGCGGCCCCGGGGTGCGCGAGGTCGGGCGCCGCGATGCGGGAGAGGAGGCCCATCGCGCTCGAGACGGCGTAGAACGCGCTGACCATGACCACGACGAGCACGGTGGTCCGCCGCGCCGACGCGCCGTCGGGGCTCGTGTAGAAGCGAACGAGCACGTGCGGCAGCCCCATCGTGCCGAGGAGGAGCGCGAGCAGGAGCGACCCGGTCGCATAGGCGTCGATGCCGCTCGGGCCGGCTTCGGCGGGGAACGCCACGGCGGGGTCGATCTCGGTCGGCGCGCCGCGCAACGAGAACACGATCGCGACGACCGGCACCAGGAGCGCCGTGAGCTTCAGCCAGTACTGGAAGCCCTGCACGAAGGTGATCGAGCGCATCCCGCCCGCGGCGACGAGCGCCGCGACGAGCACGGCCACCACGACTCCGCCCACCCAGGGCGGCACGTCGGCGACGACGTCGAGCGTGATGCCCGCTCCGTGCAGCTGCGGCACGATGTACAGCCATCCGATGATGAGCACCGCGACGCTCGTGACGCGGCGCGCGAGCGGCGACTCGAGCCGTGCCTCGATGAAGTCGGGGATCGTGTACGCGCCGCTCCGGCGCAGCGGCGCGGCGACGAACGCGAGCACGAGCAGGTACCCCGCGGCGTACCCGATCGGGAACCAGAACCCGCGCACCCCGTCGAGCAGCACGAGGCCGGAGAGCCCCAGGAACGTGCCCGCGGACAGGTACTCGCCGCTGATCGCCGACGCATTCCACACGGGGCGGACGGTGCGGGATGCCACGAAGAAGTCGCTCGTCGTACGCGAGACGCGCAGGCCGTACGCCCCGATGAGCACCGTCGCGACGATCACCATCACGACCGCGAGGAGGTCGAGCGCGGCGTTCACTCGCGCTCCCGGAGCGCGAGGTAGCGGCGCTCGTTGCGCGCGGCGGCACGCGTGTACAGCACCGCGAACAGCACGATCACGGGATAGAACGCGAAGGCGTGCAGCAGCCACGACAGCGGCACTCCCCCGACCGAGACGACGCCGAGCTCCGGGATGAGGACGATCGCGACGGTGACGGCGACCATCACGACGACGAAGCCCGCGACGGTGCCGAGGGCGAGGCGCAGCTGCGTGCGGCGGAGCGCCGTGGCATACACCGCGTCGACCTCGTCGAAGCCCGCACCGGCCCCGCCCGGAACGCGGAGCGCGCCGGTGCCCGGCTGCGAGCCGCGAGGGGCGCCGCGAGCGCGCGCCGGGCGGTCGCCGCGAACGTCCGCCGACACCCGCACCCGGCGCGGGGCGTCGCTCACCGGCCGGCCTCGCGGGCGCGGACGAGGCTCTCCCGAACGGCGGGCAGCATCCGCCGGCTGACCGGGATCGACAGCGGCGGGGCGTCCGCGACGACCACGACCGGCTCTCCGCCGGTGAGGCGCGCCTCGGTGATCGCGGCGATCCGCACGAGATAGGAGCGGTGCACGCGCACGAACCCGTGCGGCGACCACCGCTCGTCGAGCTCGGAGATGGGCAGGCGCACGAGGTGCGCGCCGTCGTCGGTGTGCAGGCGGGAGTAGTCGCCCTCGGCGTGCACCCACTGCACGTCGCGTCGGCGCACGAACCGCACCGACGACCCGAGCGTGACCGGCACGACCTCGTCGTCGGGTGCGGTGCTGCGCAGCTCCACGATGCGGTCGAGAGCGCCGCGCAGGCGTTCGGCGCGCACCGGCTTCAACAGGTAGTCGACGGCGCGCACCTCGAACGCGTCGACGGCCCGGCTGTCATCGGCCGTGACGAACACCACCGCCGGCGGCACCATCAGCCGGTGCATCGCGGCGACCAGGGCGATGCCGTCGAGGCCGGGCATGTGGATGTCGAGGAAGGCGGCGTCGACCGGTCGCACGCTCAGCCGGCGCAGCGCGTCGGCGCCCGACGACGCCGTGACGATCTCGCCCACGCGCGGATCGGCACGCAGCAGGTGCGCGAGCTCGGCCAGCGCCGGCGCCTCGTCATCCGCGGCCAGCACGTCGATCACGTGCGCACCCCGCCGGTGTGCAGGGCCAGGTCATGCTGCGGCTGCGACTTGGGAACGCGCATCCGCACGAGCGTCCCCGCGCCGGTGTTGGTCTCGACGACGAGCCCGCCCGCCGGACCGTAGAGCTGCCGCAGGCGCAGGTCGACATTGCGGATGCCGACGTGAGCGCCGTCGGCCTCGGTGTTGAGCAGGGTGCGCAGCGCCTCGGGGTCCATGCCGACACCGTCGTCTTCGACGAGGATCTCGGTGTGGGTCGCGTCGTCGCGGGCCTCGATGCGGATGCCGCCGCCGCGCTCGCCCGGCTCGAGGCCGTGCCGCACCGCATTCTCGACGATCGGCTGCACCGACAGGAACGGGATGACCGTCGCGAGCGTCTCGGGCGCGATGCGCAGCACCACCTGCAGCCGGTCGCCGAAGCGCGCCCGCTCGAGTTCGAGATACGAGTGGATGCTGCGGAGCTCCTCGGCGAGCGTCGTGAACTCGCCCTGCCGGCGGAAGGAGTAGCGCGTGAAGTCGGCGAACTCGAGCACGAGCTCCCGCGCGCGGGCCGGCTCGGTCGTGATGAACGAGGCGATCGCCGTCAACGCGTTGTAGATGAAGTGCGGCGAGATCTGCGCCCGCAGCGACCGCAGTTCCGCCTCGGCGAGCGCCGCGCGGGAGGCGTCGAGCTCGCCGAGGGCGAGCTGCGCCGCGCACCAGTCGGCGACCTCTCCGACGGCGCGGACGAGCGCGGCGCGCATCGGGTCGGCGACCGCGACGAGCACCCCCACCACCCGGCCGTCGACGACGATCGGCGCGCCGACGATCCCCTTCCCCTCGCCGTCGGTGCCGCCGGTCACCTGCCGGCGCCCCGAGTCGGCGACTCGCGCCGCGAGGCTCACCGCGGCATCCTGCACCGCGTCGCTCGTCTCGCCGTCGAGCGCGACGACGCGCCCCTCGTGCACGAGCGCGACCGTCGCCGAGCCGAGGAGGGAGCGCAGGTGCCGCGCCGCGCGGTCGAGGTCGCCGCCGGCGAGCCCGCCCCGCAGGTGCGTCGCGGCGAGCCCGGCCTCGTGGAGCGCCCGGTAGGCGGCCTGCTCCGCGTCGCTGCCGAGGTCTCCCCCGCCCCTCGCCAGCCGCCGCGCGAGCACGAGCAGCACCGTGATGAGCGCGCCGCTGGCGGCGCCGAGCACGGCCGCCCAGGCGGTGGCTTCGGTCATGATCCGAGCTTACGCATCGGGCTCCGCGCCGGCCCGCCGTCGCGGGGCTGTCGCGGGGCTGTCGCGGGGCCTGTCCCCGCGGCCGGCGCCGGGGTCATCGCCGGCCCGTGTCCACAACGTCGGAGAATCCGCCTCCCGCGCCCCGATGAGAGGCCCAAACCGGGTCCCCACGACCGGATCTCCGACGTTCTGAACGGGACCCCTCGTCGACCGGCCCCGGCGGAGCCGCGAATGGCGCCGCCTGCCGGCGACGCCATTCGAGTACGGACCGCTCAGCAGCAGCGGGCTCCGGGGTTGCGGTCCTGGTCGTCCATTCGGTCGCGCCAGAACTGCCGCTCGGTGACGGGCGGGGCGTCGGGGTGATGGCGCCGCTGGTGCGCGACATAGGTCGCATAGGCGCTGTCGCCCATCAGACTCGTCATGTACCAGCGGACGGCGCCTGCCGCCCGCGCCGTCTGCCGCCAGGCGCGCGTCCACAACGTCGGAGAATCGGCGCCCGACCCCCCGATCAGGGGCTCGGAACACGTCTCCGCGACAGAATCTCCGACGTTGTGAACGGCGCTCATCGTCAACCTCTCCTTACACGACCCGGATGCCCGGGATCAGTGCCCCCGCCGGGCGAGCTCGTGCCGCTCCTCGGCGAGGATCGGCTCCCACTCCTTCTCGAGCTCGCGCTCGGAGGCGGTCGGGATGAGGCCGGCCGGCGCGTAGCGGCGCGAGGCCACCGGCACGTCTTCGGTGTTCTCGCCGCCACCGTCCCGGATCGCGCGGATCGTCACCACGATCGAGGCGATGATCACGACGATCGCGAGCACGACGAAGACGATCGACAGCGTCCCCTGCACGGCGGTGTTGCGGATGACCGCGCCGACCACCTCAGGGCTGCCGAGGCTGCCGTCACCGGCATCCTGCGCGGCGCGGTACTTGAAGTGGTTCGCCCAGTATCCGATCGCCGGCACCGGCGAGAAGATCTTGTAGCACGACGCCGTGATCGTCACGACGGCGGTGAAGACCATCGGAACCGCGATGATCCACAGCCACTTCACGTAGCTCGGCCCGCGCTTGGCGACGATCGCCATCACCACGGCGAGCGCGATCGCGGCGAGCAGCTGGTTGGCGATGCCGAACAGCGGGAAGAACGTGTTGATGCCGCCGAGCGGGTCGGTGACGCCGAGGATCAGGATGTACCCCCAGCCGGCGACCATGATCGCCGTGCAGATCCAGACTCCCGGGCGCCACGTGACGTCGCGGAACTTGGGGAACCAGGCCCCGATCGAGTCCTGCAGCATGAAGCGCGCGACGCGCGTGCCGGCATCCACCGCGGTCAGGATGAAGAGGGCCTCGAACATGATCGCGAAGTGGTACCAGAAGGCCATCAGCCCCTGGCCGCCGAGCACCTGCTGCATGATGTGCGCGAGGCCGAGGGCGAGGGTCGGGGCGCCACCGGTGCGCGAGACGATCGACTCCTCGCCGACGTTCGCGGCGGTCGTCGTCAGCATGTCGGCGGTCAGTGGCGAGCCGGTGAGCCCGAGCGAGTTCACGAACGCGACCGCGCCTTCGACCGTGCCGCCGGTGAGGGCGGCGGGCGAGTTCATCGCGAAGTAGATGCCCTGATCGATCGAGAGGGCGGCGACGAGCGCCATGATCGCCACGAACGACTCCATGAGCATGCCGCCGTAGCCGATGAAGCGGGTCTGCCGCTCCTTCTCGATGAGCTTCGGGGTCGTGCCCGACGAGATGAGCGCGTGGAATCCCGACAGGGCGCCGCAGGCGATCGTCACGAACAGGAACGGGAAGAGCGGCCCGGCGAACACCGGTCCGAGACCGGTCTTGCCGATCTCGGTGAGGGCGGGCACCGTGATCTCGGGGCGGGCGATGAGGATCGCCCCGGCGAGCATCACGATGACGCCGATCTTCATGAACGTCGACAGATAGTCGCGGGGCGCGAGCAGCAGCCACACGGGCAGGATCGCGGCGATGAAGCCGTAGATGATGATGCCCCACGCGATCGTGGTCTTGTCGAGGTGGAACAGCGCCTGGCCCCACTCGGTGCCGGCGACCCAGCCGCCGCCGATGATGGCGGCCATCAGCAGCACGAAGCCGATGATCGAGACCTCCGTGACCTTTCCGGGGCGGAGGTACCGGAGGTACACGCCCATGAACAGCGCGATCGGGATCGTCATGGCGACCGAGAACACGCCCCACGGGCTCTCGCCGAGAGCGTTGACGACGACGAGCGCGAGGATCGCCACGATGATGAGCATGATCAGCAGCGACGCGATCATCGCCGCGGTGCCGCCGATCCGGCCGAGCTCCTGGCGGGCCATCTGGCCGATCGTGCGACCGCCGCGGCGCATCGAGAAGAAGAGCACCGTGTAGTCCTGCACGGCGCCGGCGAGCACGGCACCGACGATGATCCAGATCGTGCCCGGCAAGTAGCCCATCTGCGCGGCGAGCACGGGGCCGACGAGCGGTCCGGCGCCGGCGATCGCGGCGAAGTGGTGGCCGTAGAGCACGCGCCGGTCGGTGGGCACGTAGTCCTTGCCGTCGGACTTCACCTCGGCGGGAGTCGCCCGCTTGTCGTTCGGCCGCGTGATGTACCGCTCGATCACCTTCGAGTAGAACCGGTAGCCGATCAGATACGTGCAGACTGCCGCGAACACGAACCAGATCGCGTTCACGGTCTCGCCGCGCACGAGCGCGAGCATGACCCACGCGAGACCGCCGAGCAGGGCGATCGCGATCCAGATCACGATCTTCGTCGGCGTCCAGCGGTTATCACGGGCATCCTGCTCGGGCGTCAGCGACGTCGGCGGAAGGTTCGGATCGCTGACGATCTCGGGCTCGTCGTCGGCGAGCGCGCCGTCTCGGGCGCGCGAAGAGGGTGCTGTCATCGGATCCTCCTGGGATAGGCGCATCGTCGCGCGCGTCCACGCTAAGGAGGGCGGAGGTGAGATGGATGCCTCGTGCCGCCGCGATGCGACGAGCGGCACGGATGCCGCGACGAGCGGCGGTTCTGGCGGAACAGGGGCGGCCCCGCCTACGTTGGAGGTGACGAGCCGGGGGAACGGCCCCGGCCCGGTGGAGAGGAAGCGCCATGTCGGATGTCGAGGTCGTGCGCAGCGACGAGAAGGAGCGGTACGAGATCACGGTCGACGGCGGAGTGGCCGGGTACATCGAGTTCGTGCTGGCCTCGCCCGGGCGCGTCATCTACCCGTACACCGAGATCGACCCGGCCTTCGGCGGGCGCGGTCTCGGGACGACCCTCGTGGGCGAGGCGATGGCCGACGAGGCGCGCCGCGGCAACACGGTGATCCCGGTGTGCCCGTTCGTGATCAAGTACCTCAAGTCGCACGACGTGCCGGGCCTGAAGATCGAGTGGCGTCCGCGCGACGTCGAGGTCGCCGAGTCCGCCCCCACCGACGAGAAGCAGCCCGGCGACGAGGTCGTCGGAGACGGGCGGGGATGACCCGGCTCGACGCCGGTCCGCGCCACCGCGACGTGCTCGGCAGCGACGTGATCGTGCGACGCGGAGTGCTGAACCTCATGACGAGCGGTGCCGGCATCGCACACTCGGAGTACTCGGTGGGCGATGACGCGGTGCCCCTCGACGCGCTGCAGCTCTGGGTCGCGCTGCCCGAGAGCCGGCGCGACGGGGCGCAGGCGTTCGAGCGGCACGAGGATCTCCCCGTCGTCGATCTCGGCGGCGGCGCCCGGGCGACGGTCGTCGTCGGCGCGTTCGGGGGCGCCTCTTCCCCCGCGACGATGTACACCCCGATCGCCGGCGTCGAGGTGAATATTCCGGCCGAGGCATCCATCACGCTGCCGCTCGAGCCCGCGTGGGAATACGCGCTCGTGGACGCCGAGGGTGCGCCCGGGGCCGCTCCGACCCGATTCGGGCACGTCGTCGGTCACGGCGACGAGCGCGCTCCCGCCCCGCCGCTGCCCGCGGTGCGCCTCACCCGGCGGCGGCGCCGGCCCTGACGGGGGCGCCGCCCGCCCGTTGGCTGCGTGGGGTTCATGGCGCAGGGCTGGTTTATCACGGTCGGAGCGGGTTTCCGCCCCGGTACCCTGGGAGCGTGGCCCGACACCCGATCCTCTCGACGCGCGTTCTGCTGGTGTGCGCGGCGATCGGCGTCGCGACGGGCATCGTCGGCGGCATCGCGGGACTGCTGACCCCCGTCGTTCTCGCGACGGTGCCGTTCGCCTACGGGCTGCTGCTCGGTGCGCACGTGCTGCCCGGCATCATCGCGCAGGAGGTGCTGCGCCTGCCGCTCGTAGCGATCCTCACGCACATGCTCGCCGCGCTCGTCTCGAGCGCCTTCAACCCGGCGTGGACGATGCGGTTCCTCGGCACGGCGCTCCTCTTCGGTGCGATCCAGGAGGGCGTGGCCGCCCTCACCCGGTACCGCGCGTGGGGCGCGTGGCGCTTCTTCATCTCGGCATTCATCATCGGCGTGATCGTCGCCGTCGTGGTGTTCTTCGCGGCGCACCTGAGCGCGCTGCCGCTGTGGGCGCAGATCGCGTACCTCGCGCTGTCGGTGTGCGGCCCGATCGCCTGGACGGCGATCGGCCTCGCGATCGGCGCGTCGCTTCGCCGCGCCGGGGTCGCCCGGCAGGGCGCGGCGCGCTGACCTGGCCGCCGCTTCGCGCCGGTCGCCACATCACCGAGGCAGGACAAATCACCGACGCAGGACGGCTCGGCGCCCAGGCATCCTGCGTTCGTGATTTCTCCTGCGTCCGTGACGCGGCGTGAGCACCGGCGCGCCCGCGACTGGCCGCGGAAGTTAGGTTCGGCTAACCTGGGATGACTCCACTGTCCTGACCGCTGGGAATTCCCGTGACCTCTGCCGTCTTCGGAGCGGCCGCCGCGGAACCCCTCGGCGAGACCCCGACGCCCCTCGTCCGGGTGCGCGACCTCGGCATCCGCCACGACGGCGCGACGCACGCCGCCCCCGCCGCGGCGACCTTCGACGTCGCGCGCGGCGAGGTCGTGCTGCTGCTCGGACCGAGCGGCGCCGGCAAGTCGACGCTCGCGCTCGCGCTCGACGGCCTGATCCCGCACGCCGTGCCCGCGACGCTCGAGGGCTCGGTGCTCATCGACGGGCTCGACACCGCGGTGACCCCCGTCGCCGAGTTGAGCACGCGTGTGGCGATGGTGTTCCAGGACCCGGATGCGCAGCTGGTGACCGGAACCCTCCTCGACGAGGTGGCGTTCGGCCCCGAGAATCTGCGCCTGCCGGTCGACGAGGTGCTCGCCCGCGCCGAAGACGCCCTGCGCCGGGTGGGCCTGTGGGAGCGGCGCACCGAGAACCCCGACCGTCTCTCCGGCGGCGGCCGGCAACGCCTCGCGATCGCCTGCGCCCTCGCGATGGGATCGCCCCTGCTCGTGCTCGACGAGCCGACCGCGAACCTCGACCCGCGGGGCATCGAGGAGGTCTACGCGGCGCTCGGGGAGCTCGTCGCCGCGGGTGACCGGGCGATCGTGCTGGTCGAGCACAACCTCGACGCCGCGACCGCGATCACCGATCGCGTGGTGGTGCTCGACCACGCGGGGCGCACGGTCGCCGACGGCTCGGTCGACGAGGTGCTGCGCGGGCGGGCCGACGAGCTGCACGCGATGGGCGTCTGGCTGCCCGTCTCGACCCTCGCCGCGCTGCGCCTGCGCGACGCGGGCTGGCCTCTCGATCCGCTCCCGCTCGATCCCGCCGAGCTGCACGCCGCGCTCGAGACGATGGATGCCCCGCCGCCGGCCGCCGAGCCCGCCCCGCCACCGGCGGCCGAAACCCCGACTCGGCCGGATTCTGCCCCCGGCGACGCGCGGAGACGGAGTGCCGAACCGCTCATCCGGGTGCGGGGCCTGCGCACCCGGCGCGGCAAGACCGAGATCCTGCACGGCGTCGACCTCGACGTCGCCGCCGGCGAGTTCGTCGCGATCGTCGGCGCGAACGGCGCCGGCAAGACGACCCTGCTGCAGTCGATCGCCGGGGTGGTGCCCGTGCCGCGCGGACAGGTCAGCGTCGGCGGCACCGACATCGCCCGCACCGACCTCCGCATCCTGTCGCGGCGGATCGGGTTCGTGTTCCAGAACCCCGAGCACCAGTTCATCGCGCACACCGTCTACGACGAACTCGCGCACGGCCTGCGGCTGCAGAGGCTGCCCGAGGCCGAGGTGCGCGAGCGCGCGTTCGACGTGCTCCGCCGGTTCGGGCTCGAAGACCAGGCCGACGTGCATCCGTTCCTCCTCTCCGGCGGCCAGAAGCGGCGCCTCTCGGTGGGCACCGCGCTCGTCGCGGGAGCGCCCGTGCTCGCCCTCGACGAGCCGACGTTCGGCCAGGACCGCGCCCGCGCCGACGAGCTGCTGACCCTGCTGCAGGGACTCAACCGCGACGGCACGACGGTGCTCGTCGTCACGCACGACATGCAGCTGGTCACCGAGTACGCGCACCGCACGGTGATCGTCGGCGACGGGCGCGTCGTCGCGGATGCCCCGACGCCCGATGTCTTCGCCGACGAGGCGCTGCTGCGCACGGCTGGCCTCCGACTCCCGCCGCTGCGTCGTGCGTTCGCGGGTCTGACGAGGCATCCGTCGCTCGCCGCCGTCACGCGCCTCGCCGACCTCGCGGGCGCGGCCGGGACCCCCGACGGAACCCCGGCCGGAACCCCCGAGGAAACCGCGACCGGGGGTGCCTCATGAGCGCCGTCACGATCGACCCGTACGCCACCGCGGCCCCGTCGGGGCGCTTCCTGTACGGGCTGAACCCGCTCGCGAAGCTCGCCGCGCCGCTGCCCGCGATGCTCGTTCTGGTGTTCGTGCGCGACCTCGCGACACCCCTCGCCTTCATCGTGCTCGCCTACGCGGTGCTCCTCGCCGGGGCGCGCCTGACCGCGCGGCTCGGTCTGCTGCTCGTCGTCGCGCTGCCGCTCGGCGCGGCCGTGATCGGGCTCGGCATGGCGCTCTGGACGGATGCCTCGCGCGTCGACACCTCGGTGACGATCCTGCAGATCGGCGGCTGGAGCCTCTACGGCGGCGCCCTCGCGGTGGGGCTCGCGACGGGCCTCCGCTTCGTGGCGATCATCGCGCTCGCCCTCATCGCGGGGCTCACGAGCACCGGACCAGACCTCGTGCGCACCGCGGTGCAGCAGCTGCGCGTGCCGTATCGGATCGGCTACACGGCGCTGGCGGCGTTCCGGTTCGTGCCGCGGTTCGGCCACGAGCTCGAGGTGATCCGGCAGGCGCACCGGGTGCGCGGTGCGCACGGCGGCCGCGGCCCGTTCGCGGCCCTCGCCCGCTGGTGGGGCTACATCGTGCCGCTCCTGGCGGGGGCGATCCGGCACGCCGAACGCGTGGCGCTCGCGATGGATGCCCGCGCCTTCGGCGCCCACCCCGACCGCACCGAGCGGCACCTCGTGCCGTGGCGGGTGCGCGACACCGTGTTCGTCGCCGCGTTCTGGGTCGCGAGCGCGGGCATCCTCATCGCCTTCTTCCCGTGGACCCTCTGACCCGCGCCGACCCGCCGTTCACCCGCCGCTGACCCTCTCCCCTGACCCTCCACGACCGCCGCTGACCCGCTCCGACTCCGCCGCGTTATCCGCCTCGAAAGGACACCCGCATGGCCCGGTTCTCCCGACTCGTCAAGCCCGCCTCGCAAGAGCTCGTGCGCCTCGAGGTGCTGCGCACCGAGCGGCTGAGCCCGCACTGGATCCGCATCACGCTCGGCGCCGGTGAGATCGACCGGTTCGCACCGCTGGGGTTCGACCAGTGGTTCCGCCTGTTCCTGCCGCACAGCGGCGAGGGCGGCGAGGAGGCCCTCGCGCGCATCCCCGCGAAGGCGAACAAGATCTTCGGCTACCTGAAGTACCTGCGCATCCCCGACGGGGTACGCCCCGTCATGCGCAACTACACGGTGCGCGCCTTCCGCGCGGCCGGCCCGAGCGGCGGCGCCAAGATCGACGTCGACTTCGTGCTGCACGGTAGCGGACCGACGGCGGGCCCGGCCTCGCGCTGGGCCGAGGCCGCCGCGCCGGGCGAGTCGGTCGTCGTGATCGACGAGGGGCTCGGCTTCAATCCCGAGAACGGCGTCGAGAAGGTGCTGCTCGTCGCCGACGAGACCGGGGCGCCGGCTGTGGCCGGCATCTGCGCCTCGGTGCCGCCGTCGGCGACGGGCCTCGCGATCATCGAGGCGCCGTCGGCCGACGACATCCTCCCCTTCGACGCGCCGGCGGGCATCGAGGTGCGCTGGCTGGTGCGGGATGCCTCGGCGAAGCCCGGTTCGCTGGCGCTCGCCGCGCTCGAGGAGCTCGCGGCACCGGCATCCGACACGCACGCCTTCATCGTCGGGGAGCAGTCGCTGCCGACCGCCGCACGGCGGCACCTCGTCGCGCAGGGTCTCGGCAAGGATCGGATCAGCTTCGTCGGGTACTGGCGCGTCGGCGCGGCCTCGCCCGCCCCGAAGTCGGAGCAAGCCCGCCCCGCGGCGGAGGGGGCGCACTGATGGGCCGCGTGACGACCGCGTACCTGCTGACCTGCGCCGCGATCGGGGTGGCGACGGGGCTTCTGATCATCCCCGCGACGGCGTTCTCGACCGCGACCTACGCGACCCTGCCGCCGGTGTCGGCGCTCGTGGCGGGGGCGTGGGTGATCGGTTTCGTGATCGCGATGCGGCTCATCGAGCGCCCCGGGGCGGCCCTGCTCACCGGACTCATCTCGGGGCTCGTCGCGACCCCGCTGTCGACGACCGGGCCCGCGATCGTGATCACCAACGTGATGTTCGCGGCGTTCATCGAGCTGCCGTTCCTGGTGACGCTCTACCGTCGCTGGTCGCGCTGGCTGTACTACGTCGGGGCGACGCTGCTCGCCACGTTCTACGCCGTGTGGACCGTCACCGCAGCCAACATGCAGGCCTTCCCGGTCTGGGTGGTCGTGCTCTACGTCGTCGCGCTGTTCGCGTCGGAGCTCGGCGCCGTCGCCCTCGGCATCGTCATCGCCGACCGGCTGCGCGCTGCGGGCGTCGCCCGGCTCGCGCGGCGTCGGCCGGCGACGGTCGGGGTGGCCGAGGCGGGGGCTGCGGCGACCGGGGCGACCGGGGCATCCGCGGCTGCGGCGACCGACTGACGCGGCCCGCGGCGGCGCGGGGCATTCACGCCCGACGAGACGCCGACCTCAGCGCCCGAACCGCCATCACCCGCGCGCGGCGAGCCATCCTTCGCGACCGTCGAGCAGACGCTGCAGACCGAACTCGAACAGCTCATCGACGTCGAGGTCGAAGTCGTCGCTGCGCACGAGCGCCGGGAGCATCGGCAGGTTCTCCGGCGTGATCAGCGCCGCCATGTCGCCGGCGCGGGTCGACATGAACTCGTCCGCGGTGAGACCGGTGTCCTGCTGCTGCTCCGACTCCGCGGCGATGTCGTTCGCGAGCCCCTTCGTGTGGCTGAAGATCAGCACGCAGATGTGCACCATCTGCCGAAGGTCGAGGCCCAGCGGCGCCAACGCCTGCAAAGCCCACTCGGTGTAGCGCAGGCCGTGCGGCACGAGCTGGGGACGCGTGAGCCGGCGGAATCGCCGGTCCGGCCCTCGCCTACTGGCTCGGCACCCACGACATCCGATCGACGATCGTCGAACAGGCGACGACGCTGCGGCTCGGCGGCCAGGCCGTCGACCTGCACGGACTCGGCGAGATCGTCGCCGAGCGGATGGGGATCCTGCCGCGCGTCCGCGAACTGCTCGTGCCCGAGAAGGGCCTCCGCTACGTCGACCGCGACGGTCGAGAGCTTGCGACCATGCCGGCCGACCTCTTCACCGGCGACGGCAGCCCCGTCACCGAGCTCGAGATCATGAAAGGCGACCTCACCGTCATCCTGCACGAGCTCATCGCCGGCGAGACCGACATCGTCTACGGCGACCGCATCAGCGCGCTCGACGAGACACCGGGCGGCGTCGAGGTCACCTTCCGGAGCGGAGCCGTCCGCACCTACGACCTGGTGGTCGGCGCCGATGGCATTTATTCCGGCGTGCGCGCGCTCGCCTTCGGACCGGAGTCCGATTTCGTCACCCACCTCGGACTCTATCTCGGCTACTGCACCGTGCCCGACGCCGGCCCGCTCGACGACTGGTTCGAGATGCACAACGAGCCCGGTCGCATGCTGGGGCTGCGCTCCGAGCGGGGCGGCACCGCGAAGGCGATGCTGGCGTTCGCCGCCGACACGGTCGTCGCGGGCATGGGGTGGCGTGCCGAGCCAGAAGCGTCTGCTCCGCACGGTCTTCGCGGGCATGGGATGGCGTGCGCCCGAGCTTCTCGCCGCCGCCGACGCCGACCCGGAGTTCCACCTCGACACGGTGAGTCAGGTGCACATGGATGCCTGGACGACGGGACGCGTCGCGCTCCTGGGCGACGCCGGGTACTGCGGCTCGCCGCTCACCGGCATGGGCACGAGTCTCGCGCTCGTCGGCGCGTACGTGCTCGCGGGGGAACTCGCCCGCGAGGTCGCACTCGACGCCGCCCCGGCATCCGACGGCGCCCGGGCATCCGACCGCGGCCCGGCATCCGACGGCGGCGGAGTCGACCACACCGCGGCGGTCCGGCGCTACGAGGAGATCATGCGCCCGCTCGTGAAGGCCGCGCACACGCTTCCTCCCGGCGGCGCCGACGGCTTCCTGCCGCGCAGCCGGTTCATGCTGCGGATGCGCGTGCTCACCGCCCGGTTCATGCACCACTGGCCGATGAAGCAGCTCGTGGCGCGCATGCTCGACAGATCCGAGGCCATCGAGCTCCCCCGCTACGACGCGCCCGTCGCAAACGCCCGCTGATCCCTCGCACGGAAAGGATCACCCATGGATACCCTCGCCACCGCCCTGTTCGACATCGTCACCATCCTCGCCGTCATCGGCGTGGCCGCGCCTCCGGCGCCTGAGCCGGCCCCGCGGCGCGATCATGCACACGATCCCCTACGAGGGCGTGCGCAGCCTGTCGCAGTTCCTCAGTGGAGCCGCGATGAAGGAAGTCGAGCGGCTGGAAGCGAAGTACAACAACGGCAAGCCGTTCCCACCCGTCGGGGCTCGAGAACTGCCCCAGGGTCGACCGATGGGGGAGTGAGGAACGACGAGGCCGAAAACGGAGAAGCCCATGACTGATGGCGAAATCAAGGACACCGTGTCCACGATCCGGGGTCAAGGCCCCTCATCGGCCTCGAGCCTGTCCAGCACCATCCGGACCGCACGGTCCTTGAACGATTCCGGATACTTCGCGGGCACGTTCCCATCCTCTCGATAAAGGAACGGAACGAAACCCAGGGCGGTTCAACGTGGCATCAACGCGTAGATGTTTCAGTTTCTTCTGTGCTGGGGCTGTGTCAGGTGCTGGACCGGGTGTAGGCAGCGGCGCGCACCACATCTTCGTCCTCCAGTCCAGCTCCTATTGCTCCGCCCACGGTGGCCAGGCTGGCGGTGAGCCAGCTGATCTTCGCGTAGTCCAAAGCGTTCACTGGGTGACCGGCGATACCGGCCAGTGCCTGCTCGTCGATGAGCAGCAGCGCGCCGACCCAGGACAGGATGAATAAGACGAGGTAGAACACCACAACCCCGATGGCCACGGTCGCGGTGGTGGCCAAATTGAACAGGATCACCTGCTCACGTTGGGCTCGCCGCCGTGGGCGCTCCCACAAGTCGGCTCCCAGGATCAGGGTGGCACTCACCGCCCCGATCGCCATCACCGCCAGCAGGACCAGGCGCACCGGCCCGTAGGCCATGGCCAGTACCCATAGGTCCGAGGCCACCAATGTCACCATGCCGGTGGCCGCTGCCACGACCATCGCCCGGGAGAGCCGGGCCACGAAGGCCCAAGGCTGGTTGGCGCGGATCATGCCCAGCAGCAACCGCACGTTGCCGCTCAGCACTCGGGCCGTGAACTGCACGACGTTGTCGTCCGGGCGTTCGTCGAGATCGGTGGACAGCTGGTGGGCTCTTCGAGCAAGATCCCGCTGGGCGTTGGGGTCTTCGGCGTCGTAGCCCAGGAGTTGCCCGACCACGTGCACGGTGGTCTCTTGCACCTTCTGCCGCACGTGCACGGCTCCCAGGGCTGGGACGGAGACCAGTCCCACCCCGTGCACGGGGCTGAGCTGGGTGAGCACCGGACGTCGGCTGGTCTTCAGGGGATCTCGGTGAGCACCACGGCCAAATCCCAGTTCTCCTCCAGCACGCGGTTTCGGGCCGCCTCCAGCAGGTCCAAGGTCTCGGCGGGTGGATCGACCAGCCGGTCTTCGGCCATCTTCAGTTGCCAGCGCACTCCCGGATACTGCTGCACCAAAATCTTGCGCACCGAGGTGGTGACCTCGGGGCCGAGCACCGCACTCAGGGATGGTGAGACCACCAGGCCGATGAGCAGCTCGGCATCGGAAAGGGGTTCGGCAGGATCGGCGGTGGATCGGCAACGCTCAGCAGTCACCGCTCCATGGTAGGCGACGGGGCTTGGCGCTGAGTTCGAGGACGGTGTCGGTGGTCGCCTCCGTTCCGGTCGGCGACGAGGGTGAGGCGGGACTTGGCGAGGATGTCGAGGCCGAGGTAGCGGCGTCCTTCGGCCCATTCGTCGGTCTGTTCGGCGAGGACTGCGCCGACGAGGCGGATGATCGCGTCACGGTTGGGGAAGATCCCGACGGAGTCGGTGCGGCGGCGGATCTCCCGGTTCAATCGCTCGTTGGGGTTGTTGGACCAGATCTGCTGCCGGAGCCCGTCGGGGAACCCGGTGAACGCGAGGATGTCCGCCCGGGCGGTATCGAGGTGGCCGTGCGCGTCAGGGAGCTTGCCGTCGACGTAGTCCCGCAGCCGGTCGAACTGCGCGTTCACCGCGTCAGCGTCGGGCTGTTCGTAAACGGAGCCGGATCGGCGGTCGCCGCGGTGCTGGCCTTCCTCCAGCACGCCTGGGCGAGCGGCGTGGCGGCGACGCTCGCGCTCGTGCGGCTGCTCGCGTGGCTGGGTATCTTCGCGCGCATCTCGGCGCCGATCAACAAAAGGCTCAGCGCCGCCGCCTACGCCGGCGACGTTCCGCGGGACGCCCGCGCGCTGCGGGAGCGCTGGGATTCGGTGATCGTGCTGCGCGCGGTCATCCAGGGTCTCGTACGCACCCTGCTGTGCGTGAGCCTCGCGCTTCGGTGAGGCGGGGCGGGCGGCTGTGCGGCGCCCGCGTCAGCGCTTGCCGACGATCTGGCGCGCGACGAGGTCGCGCATAATCTCGTTGGTGCCGCCGTAGATGCGGTGCACACGGGCATCCAGGTAGGCGCGCGCGATCGGATACTCGGTGATGTAGCCGTAGCCGCCGTGCAGCTGCACGCCGACGTCGAGCAGCTCCGCCTCGCGGTCGGTGGCCCAGAACTTGACCTTCGCGGCCTCTTCGGCGGTGAGCTTCTGGTCCTTGTAGAGCTCCATCGCGCGGTCGATGTAGGCCCACATCACGTCGACCGTCGTCGCCATGTCGGCGAGGCGGAAGCGGGTGTTCTGGAAGTCGGCGACGCGCTCGCCGAACGCCTCACGGCTGATCACGTAGTCGCGGGTCCAGTCGAACGCGGCCTCGCCAGCGGCAGCCGCCGCGACGCCGATCGACAGGCGCTCGAGCGGCAGGTTCATCATGAGCTGGATGAAGCCGAGGCCCTCCTTGCCGCCGATGAGGTTCGCCTCGGGGACGAACACGTCGGTGAAGCTGAGCTCGGCGGTGTCCCACCCGTGGAAGCCCATCTTCTCGAGCTTCTTGCCGTGCTCGAAGCCCTCCATGCCGTCTTCGAGGATCAGCAGGCTGAAGGCATCCGGCCGGTTGCCCTCACCGGTCTTGACGAAGGTGACGACGATGTCGGCGGTCTTGCCCGACGAGATGAACGTCTTCGCGCCGTTGACGAGGTAGCCGCCGTCGACCTTCTTGGCGGTCGTCTTGATGCCGCGGAGGTCGGATCCGGCACCGGGCTCGGTCATCGCGAGGGCGCCGAGAATCTCGCCGGTCGCCATGCCCGGCAGCCACTTCTCCTTCTGCTCCTGCGTGCCCATGTGCACGATGTACGGCACGGCGAGGTCGTCCTGAATGCCGAGGGCGCCCGCGAGCGAGCCCTGGCCGGCCTTGATGACCTCTTCGAGCACGATCGCGCGGAAGCGGTAGTCCTGCAGCATGCCCGCGCCGCCGAACTCCTCCGGCACGGAGAGCCCGATAATGCCGGCCTCGCCCGCGGCGAGCATCGTGGCGCGGTCGATCTCGCCGTCCGCCTCCCACTGCTTGCGCTTCTCCTCCGTGGCGTAGCGCTTGACGAACTCCTTGACGACGTCGCGGAACGCCTCGTGGTCTTCGTCGTAGATATTGCGCTCCATGGTGCGCCTGCCTCTCTTCGTTGAGTGTGTGATCGAGTGCCGAAGTCGGTCGAGGTGCGGGATGCCGGTGGCATGCCATCTCAGCATCCATGGTACTGGGTTTCACCGCGTGCGCGAGGCGCGGCGGCGATCGTCAGTACGTGGGCGCCGCGGGCAGACCGAAGAAGTCCTCGAGGGTGTGGAACCCGCCATCGTGGTAGACCTGCGCGAGGTCGGTGCCGATGTAGCGCAGATGCCACGGCTCCCACTCATAGCCGGTGATCGGCGTGTACCCGTCTTCGTAGCGCACGACGAAGCCGAACCGCCACGCGTTCGCGGCCACCCACGCGCCTTGGGTCGCGCCGCCGAACGACTCGATCGCCGAGCACCCGCCGTCGCACGCGGCGACGTCGGTGGCGAGCCCCGTCTGATGCTCGCTGAATCCCGGGCGCGCGCTCTGCAGGTCGGCCTGGTCGCGCCCCATCGACTCGACGTAGCCGTTGTAGGTGCGCGTCTGCGACGCGTAGGAGCGGTAGGCGCTGTTGAGCCCGATCGAGCCGGCGCCTTCCGCGGCCGCCGCCGCGACCAGGGCCGACAGCGCATCGGATGCCGCGGGCTGCAGCCGCCCGTCGACCGTGCGCGGCATGTTCGCGGGGGCGGTCACCTCGGCGGGCTCGAAGTCGATCGGCACGAGCGGCCGCTGCTTGTCGACGATCACCCACACCCGCCGCGAGTCGGAGAGGTCGACGCACGGCGCCGTGCCGCCGGCGACCGCGGCGCGGAAAGCCGCAGCGCCGCCGAACGCCGCGAGCACGTCGGCATCGCTGCCGCTCGCGAGCGCCTGCGCGACGGCGGGGTCGCCGCACGACGCGGCGGCGACCGAGGTCTGAGCGGGCGCGGGCAGCCCGGTGGCGGGGCCCGCTGACCCACCCGCCCCGTCCGGGAGGTCGACGGCGTCGGTCGGCGCGGTAGCCCCGGTCGCCTGCGCGACCGGGGCGGCAGAAGGCCCTCCCAGGGAGCCCGCGATCGCGACAGCGGCGATGACGACGAGCGCCAGCACCACGACGAGCGCGCCCGCCCGCAGCGCGCGGAGCCGTCCATGACGGACCGCGTCGCGTCGGGCCGCGCGGCGGGTCGTCGGCTGCTCGGGCTGCGGCACCCGCCTATTCTGCCCCGCCTCGGCTGATCGTCCGCTCCGCTTGCCATGTTCTCGAACCTATGTTCTACTACCGACATGCGGTGGAGTGGACAGATGATCGGAGAACGGGATGCCTCCGCCCTCCCCGGCCTCGAGACGGTCGAGGGTCTCGTGCGCAGCGTCAAGACCCCCGAGTTCGCCGGAATGACCTTCCACGAGGTCGCCGCCCGCTCCGCGCTGAACCACGTGCCGGGCGCGTCGGCGATGCCGTTCGACTGGACGGTGAACCCCTACCGGGGCTGCAGTCATGCATGCTCCTACTGCCTCTCACCCGATACCCCGGTGCTGTGCGGGGACGGTCGCCATCGCCCCATCGGCGAGTTGTCCGTGGGCGACGAGGTCGTCGGTACGAGCCAGCAGGGCGCCTACCGGCGGTACGTGAAGACGGAAGTCCGCGCCGCGTGGACGACGCGCAAGCGTGCGTATCGCGTGAGTCTCGCGGACGGCACGGAACTCGTGGCGAGCGGCGATCATCGGTTTCTGACCGAACGTGGGTGGAAGCACGTGATCGGCGCCATGAGCGGGGCCGGGCGCCGCCCGTTCCTCACGATGAGTCACCGACTTCAGGGGTTCGGCCTGCGGGACGCGCGGACCATCGCCGATGGTGACCTCCTGAGCGCTGAATTCCGGCTCGGGTACCTCACCGGCATGATCCGCGGTGACGGCATGATCTTCCACGGCCGGTACAGCGACGCCACGCGCGTGCGAGACATCCATCGATTCCGGCTGGCCCTCGTCGACGATGAAGCGCTGACCCGTACGCGTACCTTCCTCGAGCACGAAGGGGTGCCGACGCGCACGCGGCCCTTCGTCGCCGCGTCGGACACGCGGCGCTCGATGTCGGCGCTCCACACCGCCCGATCAGCCGACGTCGCCCGCATCGAAGAGCTCGTGGAAATTCCCACCCAGCCTTCCGTCGGGTGGCTGTGCGGGTTCCTCAGCGGCATCTTCGATGCAGAGGGCTCGTTCTCGCGAGGCATCCTCCGCATCTGCAACAAGGACCGCCAGATCATCGCCATCACCACGCACGCGCTCACCGCCCTCGAGGTTCCTCACGTCGTTGAGCCCGCTCGCCCGAACGGTGTGATCACTGTTCGTGTCGTCGGCGGCCTGCCCTCGCACGAGCGGTTCTTCACCTCGGTCGCCCCAGCGATCACTCGAAAACTGGACATACTCGGCACCGCCGTGAAGACCGCCGCCGATCTGCGTGTCGCCTCAATAGAAGACCTCGGTGTTGAGATCGACATGGTCGACATCACGACGGGAACTGGGGACTTCATCGCCGGCGGCGTCGTCAGTCACAACTGCTTCGCCCGCAACACGCACACCTATCTCGACCTCGACGCGGGGCGCGACTTCGACGAGCAGATCGTCGTGAAGGTGAACGTCGCCGAGGTGCTGCGCCGCGAGCTCGCCGCGCCGAGCTGGCGGCGCGAATCGGTCGCCCTAGGCACGAACACCGACCCCTACCAGCGAGCCGAGGGGCGATACCGGCTCATGCCCGAGATCATCGACGCGCTCGCCTCGAGCGGCACGCCGTTCTCGATCCTCACGAAGGGCACGCTGCTGCGGCGCGATCTGCCGCTGCTGACGGAGGCCCGCTCGTCCGTGCCCGTGTCGATCTCCATGTCGATCGCGATGCCCGACGAGCGGCTGCGGCAGACCCTCGAAGCGGGGGCGCCGACCTTCGAGGCGCGCCTCCAGACGGTGCGCGCGGCGGCCGACGCCGGGTTCGCGGTGACCGTGTTCCTGATGCCGATCGTGCCGCACCTGACCGACTCGGTCGCCGTGCTCGACGACGCGCTGGCGCGCATCGCGGCATCCGGCGCACGTCGCGTCGTGTTCGGGGCGCTGCACCTACGGCCTGGCGCACGCGAGTGGTTCTGGCAGTGGCTCGAGCGCGAACACCCCGAACTCGTGCCCGCCTACCGCGGCCTGTACCCGCGCGCCTCGGTCTACGCCCCGGCGGGCTACCGCACGTGGCTCGCGGCGCGGGTGCGACCGATGCTGCGACGGCACCGGCTGGCGGGCGGCGCCGAAGAAGAGGTCGAGACCCGTCCGTCCCGCCCCGGTCCGGTGCGGATGACGAAGACCCCGGTCGCCGACCGGCTGTTCTGACCGCCGACAGCTCCGTCGATCGCCTGTCACGGGTTGGCGGCGCGGATGCCGTCGAGAGCTGAGCCCACGACGGCGGTCGCCACCTGCTGGTCGTACTCGTGACCGCCCATGACGACCCAGACGCCGCCGTCGAAGGCATAGACCACGACCCCCTCGCCGATGCCCCACGGGGCGTGGGTGAGGAAGGCGTCGTGACCGTCGATCGAGAACGACGTGTACTCGTCCGGCGCGGCAGCGAGCGCCGAGACGAGCTTCGACTGCGCCGCCTCGTCGATCTGCAGGATGTCAACTCCCATGCCGCTGTCGGAGTTCGGCACGCCCCAGATGCAGTCCTGGCGCGATCTCGCCCCGGCGGCCACCTCGCTTGCGACCGGACCGGGCAGCGGCGCGGGCTCTGCCGCGTCGAGGTACTGCCCGACGAACTCGTAGCGCTCCCACCCGGGCTGAGCCTGCACCACGTCCAGGGGAACCAGCGTCTCGCAGTCGGGGATGCTGCGCCCCGCGGCACCCGACCCGGAGGGCGCGGGGCTCGGCGGCGCGCTCGATGGAGAAGGGGTCGTCGTGACCGTCACGGTCTCGGTGGGCGTCGGCGATTCCGAGCCGGCGGCGCACCCGGCCATCCCGATCACCATCCCTGGAGCGAGGGCGACGAGACCGACGGAGTGTGCGTATCGGTTCACGCCCGACACGGTACGCAGCGTCGCCGCCGCCGCGGGACCCCCTCGTGCGATCATCTCGACCGCCCTAGAATCGGCGCCCCGCGGCGTCGAAGACGGCGCTCAGACCTCGCGCAGGCCCGCGATCACGTCGTCGCCCGGGCGCGCGTCGTCGAACGGCGCTTCGATCTCGGCACGCTCGAGCATCTCGGTCATGCGGCGGCGGCGCTGGCGCGTGATGAGCGTCACCACCGTGCCCGTGCGACCCGCACGCCCCGTGCGGCCCGACCGGTGCAGGTACGTCTTGTACTCGTCCGGTGCGTCGGCCTGGATCACGAGGTCGATGTCGTCGACATGGATGCCTCGCGCCGCGACATCCGTCGCGACGAGCACGTCGACCCGCCCCGACGTCAGCTTTTCGAGGTTGCGCGTGCGCTTGGCCTGGTTGAGGTCGCCGTGGAGGGCCACGGCGCGGATGCCCGCGTCGTCGAACTGCTCGGCGAGCATTTCGGCGTAGGCGCGGGTGCGGGCGAAGACGAGGGTCTTGCCCTCGCGGTCGACGAGGGAGGTGAGGATCTCGGCCTTGTCGCGGTGGTCGATGACGAGCACCCGGTGCTCGATCGTGCCCGAGTCCTGGTCTTCGCCGGCGACCTCATAGACGGCGGGGTCGACGAGGAACTCGTCGACGAGCGCCGCGACCTCGCGGTCGAGAGTCGCCGAGAAGAGCAGCTTCTGGGCATCCGCGGGCACGAGGCGCAGAAGCCGCTGCATCGGCTCCAGAAAGCCGAGCTCGGACATGTGGTCGGCCTCGTCGAGCACGACGATGCGGATCTCGGAGAGGTCGAGCTTGCCCTGCTCCTGCAGGTCTTCGATGCGGCCGGGGGTGCCGATGATGATGTCGACGCCCTTCTTCAGCGCGCCGACCTGGCGCGCCTGCGGCACGCCGCCGTAGATCTGCGTCGTGAACAGGCCGACGCTGCGGGCGATCGGCTGGACCGTGCGATCGATCTGCAACGCCAATTCACGGGTCGGCGCGAGGATGAGCGCCTGGGGGCTGCGGCCGAACTCACGGCGCTTGCCCGCCTGGCTGCGCAGGATCGACTCGACAAGGGGCGCGCCGAACGCGATGGTCTTGCCCGAGCCGGTGCGGCCGCGGGCGAGCACGTCCTTGCCCTCCAGGATCGGAACGATCGTGGCGGCCTGGATCGGGAAGGGGGATGCCGCGCCGAGACCCTCGAGCGCACGCACGATGTTGTCGCCGAGGCCGAGGCTCGCGAAGCTCACATCGGCGACCTCCTCGGCCTGGACGGCCTGCGCCTGCAGCTTCTCGTGCACCGTGTCGGCGTGCTGCTCGTAGGCCTTGCGCTTCGCGGCATCCTTCTCGTCCTGCTTCCAGTCCGAGCGGTTTCCGCCGTACGTGGGACGCTCGGCCCGACGCGGGCGGTCGTCGTACGAGCGAGCAGGGCGGTCGTCGCGGCGCGGGCGATCGTCGCGTTCATAACGGGGGCGGTCGTCGCGGAACGACGGACGGGCGTCACCGTAGCTGCGCCGCTCGCCCTGCGGCCGGCGGTCGTCGCGTTCGTAACGTCGGACATTCCGGTCTCCGCCGTCGAAACGGGCCCGATCCGAGCCCCGACGGCCCGAATCTCCGACGTTGCGAACCGGGCGGTCGTCGTACGAGCGGGCGGGGCGGTTCGAGCGGGCGGGGCGGTCCGAGCGGGCGGGGCGGTCCGAGCGGTCATCGCGGCGGGGGCGGTCGCCCTGCGCCTGCGAGCGGATGCCACGGGCCTCGTTGCGGCCGGCGCGCTCCTGCGCGGACCAGCGCTGCTTCTTCGGGGCCGCTTCCTCCGCCTCGGGGCGGTAGCCGCGATGGCTGGGGCTCTTGCTTCCGGGCTTGCCGGCGGATGACTGGCCGGGGCGGCGCTTGGCGTCCTGGTATGACGTCTTCTTCGCGCCGTAGCGCGGCTCGAAACTCTGCGCGCGGCTGCCGCCGGCGGGCTTCTTGTTTTTGGGCATGGTGTCCTTCTGGGTTCCTCATGTGAGAACAGCACTCCGCGGGCGCACACTGGCGCGGTCGCGGTGATCGCGACGAGGAGTTACCCGGACACTCGTCGGCCGGGGGCCATTCACGTGATGGTTCATAAGCGTCGATCGACGCTCACCATCGGCCCCGCTGAACTCACAAGGGTGTGGCACCCACCCGCGCTTGCGCGGTGTCCAGAGCCGACACGGCCAGTCTACCCGGCGCGCCTGGGAACCGTCCCTGCACGACCACTTCCGCTCGATTCTCCGAATTGCCCAGCTGGTGCGCCCACTGCGAGGCATCCTGAAACATCGACGCAACAATGACCGTGCACAATGGTCACGTGCTGGAGACCGAGGCCACCCCCACCCACCCCATCACGGTGGCGATCGAACGCCGGGTCGACCCCGCGCGGTCGGTCGAGGCGACGAGTTGGATGCAGGCGGGCACCGACCTCGCGGCGCGCTTCGACGGCTACCTCGGCTCGGGCTGGGTGCGCACCGGTGAGCAGAGCGACCTCTGGTACATGCTCTACCGGTTCCGCGACCTCGACACGCTCGAGGCGTGGGAGCGATCGGATCAGCGCAGCTGGTGGCTCGATTCGGGCCGGGTGTTCGCCCGCGAGGTGCGCATCGAGCGACGCACCGGCATCGAGGGCTGGTTCGACGCGCCGCTCGCGTCGTCCGTGGAGGCGTTCGCGGCAGCGGACATCCTCGCCCCCGTCGAGACCGGCCCGGTCGCCCTGCCGATCCCCGCGGCTCCCCCGGCGTGGAAGCAGGCCGTCACGATCTGGCTGGGCTTCTTCCCGGTGAACCTCGTCGGCAGCTGGCTGCTGCTCATGGTGCCGACGTTCGCCGACTGGCCGCTGGCGCTGCGCGTCGGCGTCAGCACGCTGATCTTCACGCCGATCATGGTGTTCTGGGTGCTGCCGTGGGTCACGCGGATGCTGCGGCCCTGGCTCACCCGCCCGCGCCGCGAGCGCGGCTGATCCGTCCCGGGTTCGACGTCAGCCGCGCGAGTCCCGGCCGCGGCGCGCGCGACGCGGATGCTCGGCTGCATCGGGTGAGGCCGAACCCGCACCCGCCTCGCCGCCCGCACCCGCCTCAGCGCCCGCACCCGCCTCAGTACCAGCACCCGAAGCCGACGCCCCAGCATCCCCCGCGATCCGGCGGTTGAGGCGGCGCTCGTGCGCGCCCTCGACGAGGTTGTAGAGCGTCGGCAGCACGAGCAGGGTCAGCACGGTCGACGACACCAGTCCGCCGATCACGACGATCGCGAGCGGCTGCGAGATGAACCCGCCGTGCCCGGTGATGCCGAGCGCCATCGGGGTCAGGGCGAAGATCGTCGCGAGCGCGGTCATGAGGATCGGCCGCAGGCGTCGCGACGAGCCGGCGATGGTCGCGTCGTGCGCCGAGAGCCCCTTGGTGCGGTACTGGTTCACGAGGTCGACGAGCACGATCGCGTTCGTCACGACGATGCCGATCAGCATGAGCACGCCGATGAGGGATGCCACGCCCAGCGGCACGCCCGTCGCGATCTGCAGCAGGATCGCACCGGTCGCCGCGAACGGCACCGAGACGAGCAGCAGCAGCGGCTGACGGAGCGACTTGAACGCGGCGACCATGACGATGTAGACGATGAGGATCGCGGCGAGCATCGCGAGGCCGAGCTGACCGAAGGCATCCTGCTGCTGCGTGAGCACGCCGCCGATCTTCGCGTCAGCGCCGGTGGGCAGGTCGACGTCCTGGATCGCGGTCCGCACCGTCGCCGACGCAGCGTTCAGGTCGTCGGTCGACGGGGTCACGGTCACGGTCGCGGTGCGCTGCCCGCGCTGCGTCGTGATCGAGGTGGGGCCCTCGCTCTGCTGCACGGTGGCGACCTCGTCGAGGCGGATGAGGCCCGCGCCCGACGCGATCGGCAGCGCCTTCAGCTCGTCGATCGTCTTCGGCACCGACGCGGCCTGCAGGTAGACCGTCAGCGTGGTGCCGTCGATCTCGACCGTGCCGACCTGGCGCGGCTGCATCGTGTTCGACACGAGCGCGCCGATGGCGACCTCCGACAACCCGAGCGAGGCTGCCTTGGTGCGGTCGACCGACACGGCCACGTACGGCAGCGAGGCCGACAGGTTCGAGGTGACCTGGCCGACGCCGTCGCGTCCGGTGAGGCCCGCGACCACGGCATCCGTGGCGGTCTGCAGCGCGTCGGCGGAGGGGGCGGTCACATCGACCTCGATGTCGCTCGAGGCGAATCCGCCCTGTCCCGAGGCGACCGTCACGGTGCCGACGTCGTCGAGATCGGCGAGCGCGTCCTGCACGTTCTCGCGCACGGCGACCTGGTCGGCGCTCGCGTCGGTGGTGATCGAGTAGGTGATGCCGGCGCCGCCGCCCGAGAAGGCGTCGCGGATCGCCGAGCCGCTCGACCCGATCGAGGTCTGCACGGTCTCGACGCCGTCGATGCCGGTGAGCACCGCCTCGACCTTCTGCGCCGCGGCGTCCTCGGCGTCGAGCGAGGCGGCGGGGGCGAGTTCCTGCGTCACGGTGAACGTGTTCTGGCCGCTGTCGCCGAGAAAGTTCGTCTTCATGAGCGGGGCCAGGGCGACCGTGCCGCCCAGCACGACGACGGCGATCAGCAGGGTGACCCACGAGTGGTTCAGCGTCCAGCTGAGCACCGGCAGGTAGCCGCGCTGCAGGCGCGAGGGCGGCGCGGCGGGGTCTTCGGGGTCGATCTCTTCGCCGTCCGCATCGTGCACCGCCTTGCCCGGCTTCAGGAACCAGTAGGCGAGCACCGGCACGATCGTGAGCGCGACGAACAGCGACGCGGTCATCGCGATCGCGACGGTCAGGGCGAACGGGCGGAAGAGCTCGCCGGTCATGTCGCCGACGAACGCGATCGGCAGGAACACCGCGACGGTCGTGATGGTGGATGCCGTGATGGCACCGGCCACCTCGCGCACCGCGAGGCGGATGGCATCGCCCTTATCGGCGTCGCCCACGTAATGTCGCTTGATGTTCTCGATGACGACGATGGAGTCGTCGACCACGCGCCCGATCGCGATCGTCAGGGCGCCGAGGGTGAGGATGTTCAGCGAGTAGCCGAACGCCTGGATGCCGACGAAGGTGATGAGCACGCTCGTCGGAATCGAGATGGCGGCGACGAGCGTCGAGCGCACCGACAGCAGGAACACGAAGATCACGAGCACCGCGAAGACGAGGCCGAGCAGGCCCTCCTGCGCGAGCGCCTCGATCGACTGCTCGATGTACGGCGCCTGATCGAACACGACGGTGAACTGCGCGTCGTCGCCGATCGCGTCCTGCAGCTGCGGCAGCAGCGCGGTCACCGCGCGGCTGACGTCGACGGTGTTGGCGGCGGGCAGCTTCGTGATCGAGATCGTGAGCGCCGGCTCGCCGTTCACGCGGGAGATCGAGGTGACCGGGTCCTGCGCGAGCGCGACGGCGGAGACATCCCCGATCGTGCGGGCGCCGCCGGCGGCCTGCGCGGGCGAGGTGGGCACGAGCGGCAGGGCGGCGATCTCGTCGACGCTCGTGATCTTCGCGCCGGTCTGCACCGTGAGGGTCTGGTCGCCCTCGGTGACCGATCCGCCCGGGAAGAGCACGCCGTTCTGGTCGAGCGCATCGGTGATCGCGGTCTGTGTGAAGCCGGCGGCGGCGAGCTTCGCCTGGTCGGGGGTGATCGTCACCCGCTGCCCGCGACCGCCGACGATCGAGGCGGCGCTGACGCCCTTCACGTCCTCGAGGTCGGGGATCGCGCTCGCCTCGAGCTGGGCCTGAATCGTCTTCTCGTCGCTGTACCCCGTGACGGCGAGCGCGATGACCGGCAGGTCGTCGATCGAGAACGACACGACGTTCGGCTCGACGCCGTCGGGGAGCGTGGATGCGATGCGGTTGATCGCCTGCTGGATCTTCTGCTCCGCGGTCGCCAGGTCGGTGCCGTAGGTGAACGACGCCTGCACGATCGACGCGTTCGTCGTGCTGGTCGCGGTGGTCGACTCGAGCCCCGGCACCCCCTGGATCGCCGTCTCGATCGGCGTCGACACGTCGTTGTTCACGACGTCGGGCGACGCACCCGGGTAGGTGGAGAGGATCGACAGCTGCGGGAACTCGATCGACGGGATGAGCTCCTGCTTGAGGTTCGTGAGGGCCAGCCCGCCGAAGATCGCCGCGACGATCGTGACGAGGGCGATGAGCGCCCGGTTCTTCAGACTCAAGACGGCGAGATGCGACACGGATAGCCTTTGCGGGGTGGCGGGCGCGAGGTTCGATACAGAGATGTATCGGATGCCATTGTCGCACGCGTCGGCGTGCCGACGGGCCCGCTCAGCGCGGGAAGAGCCCGCCGATCGTGAGGCCGACCGCGGCGGCCACAAGGCAGACGAGGAACGTGCCGAGGAGATTCACCCACGCCCAGTCGCGGCGGCGGCGCTGCGCGAGCAGCACCGTCTCGACGGCGACGGTGCTGAAGGTCGTGAATCCCCCGAGCACGCCGGCACCGATGATCGCGAGCCACGCCGGCGACACCTGCGGAACGCCGGCGAGAAGGCCCAGCAGGAACGATCCGACGATGTTCACGACGAGGATGCCGAGGGGAAAGGCATCCTTCCTCCCGCGAATGATGGCGCCGTCGAGCAGGTAGCGCACGCCCGCACCGATGCCGCCGCCCACGATGAGCGCGCCCCACTCCAGGACGTTCATTCGGCGCTCTCCGGCGACTCGGCGCCCGGGCGGCGGGTGGGGCCGCGCCCCACGCCGAGCCCGGCCGCGGCGGCCACGACGCCGCCGAACAGTGACACCGCGATGAGCAGCATCCCGATGAGCGGCGAGGCGCTCGAGACGGTCACCGACTGCACCGCGAACGCGCTGTAGGTCGTGAATCCGCCCATCACGCCGGTGCCGAGAAAGGCGCGCAGCCGCGGGTGATGGTCATCGAGGCGCCCGACGATCACGCCGAGCGTGAACGCGCCGAGGAGGTTCACCGCCAGAGTCACCACCGGCACGACCAGCGGGTTCGCCACGTCGCCGAGCGGCACGACGATCACCGCGCGCACCGCGACCCCGATCGCGCCGCCCGCGATGACGAGGAGGAGCACGGCCGGGGAGAACCACGCGCGCTGCACCATGTGGGCAGGATAGGGCGCGATCAGCCGAGGAGCAGGGTGCGGATCGCCGATTCGGGCGACACCGACGTGTCGAGCAGCATCCCCTTGCGGTAGCGGGCGAACACGCGGGGGTCGATGTACGAGCTCTTCGCGACGGTCGGGGTGTTGCCGAGCGCCTCGGCGGCGGCCTTCACCGCGAGCACCTCGGCGCGCTTGCGGTCGGTCTTCGTCGAGGCCGGACCGATGCGCGCGAGGGCGTCGGCGGCGAGGATCGTGCCGCGCAGGGTGCGGAAGTCCTTCGCGGTGAACGCTCCCCCGGTCATCGTGCGGACGTAGGCGTTGACGTCCTTCGGGTGCAGCGGCACGCGGCGCCGCCCGCGCTCATAGGCGAGCAGCGGCGAGGCGGGGCGGCCCGCCGAGAGCAGCAGCACCACCTCGGCGAGCTCGGCGTCGTCGATCTCGAGGTGCTGCATCTTTCCGCTCTTGCCGCGGAAACGCAGGCTGACGATGGATGCCGCGGTCGCGGCATCCCGTCGGCGAAGGGTCGTGAGGCCCCGACTGCCGTGGGTGACGAGGTAGCGCTCGCTGCCGACCCGCGGGGCGGCGAGGTCGAGCATGCGGAAGGCGACCGCCAGCACGCGCTCGCGGTCGAGGTCGGCGCGGCGCAGCGACGTGGTGACCCGCCCTCGCGCGCGCGGCAGCGACCCCGCCAGCTGCAGCGCGCGGGCGTACTTGCCCTTGTCGCGCCCGGCCGCCCAGTCGGGGTGGTACAGGTACTGCAGCCGCCCGGCGTCGTCGATGCCGGTGGCCTGGATGTGCCCGTTGGGTGCCGCGCTGATCCTGACCTCGCTCCACGCGGGCGGGATGACGAGGGCGGCGACCCGTTCGCGTTCGTCGGCGGGAAGGGCCGCACCGTGGGCGTCGGTGTATCGGAACGCCTCACCGGCGCGCACCCGCCGGTACCCGAGGTCGACCCCCGGGCGGACTTTTCGCAGCCGCGGCACGTCAGGAGTGTCGCAGCATGTCGATGAGCTCCGCTTTGCGCTTGCCGGAGTAGCCCGAGAGGCCGAGCTCCTTCGCGCGGGCGCGCAGTTCGGACACCGTCCAGTCGTCGTACGACCCCGCCTCGCCGCCGCGGTGACCGACCGCCTTCGCGCCGTCGCGGGCCACGGCATTGGAGATGCGGGCGGCCTTCTGCTTCGAGGCGCCGTCCTTCCGGAGCTCTTCGTAGAGGTGCGGATCTTTGAGCGAGGAGGGGGTGCGGTTCTGGGGCATACTTCGGCCTTATCGCACCGCGGGGCCGCTTGGCAAGGGGGTCCGCACGATTGCCGATCGAGGGTATTTTCGGGGAGCCACGGTGGCCCATTGTGGCCGTGGCGTCATGGAGTTCCCATGACCTCCCCCCGAAGGAAAAAGGAGCCTCCCCATGAACATCGCTCTTCTGATCATCATCGTCGTCGCCATCGTGCTCGCCATCGTCGGCGGCATGAACACCGCTCTGAGCTGGCTGCTGTGGGTCGCGCTGATCGTCGGAGTGATCGCGCTGATCGCGTTCCTGCTGCGAGTCGTGCGGGGCGGCAAGGCGTAACGCCTCGTCCCGAGAACACAAGGGCGACGCCCCTGCGGATCACTCCGCAGGGGCGTCGTCGTGTGTGCGGGTGCGCCCATGGCGCAGCCGCCGATCACAGGTGGGCGTCGGCGTAGGCGGCGAGGGCGTCGCGCACGAACTCCGCGCCCGCCTGTCCGCCGTAGTTCGCCGCGAAGCGGGGGTCGGCGACGTACAGCTCGCCGAGCCCGCGCACGTACCCGGCGACGTCGCCGTCGGGATCGGCGGCCGGTGTGCCCGGGATGCCGCGCAGCCACGCCACGTGGCGGGCGGCGAGCTCGTGCGCCTCGGCGCCGTCCGGCGCGATCGCCCGCGTCGCGGCATCCGTCCACGCGGCGCCGAGCGCCGCGGTCTGGGCCTTCCCGTCGCCCTTCAGGGCCTCGTCGAGTCCCTGCCACCACCGGTCGGAGTCGGCCGCGGCCTGCTCTCCCCAGCGCTCGGCGACCTCGCGCCGATGGGCGGTGTGATCGAACCCGTCGAACATCTGCTCTGCCATGGGCTCTTCTCCTTTCTTCCGTGTCTCGAGGGTCGATTCCACCGAGGCGATCTGCCGCGCGAGGCGCCCCTGTTCCTCTCGCAGCCAGGCGAGGTGCTGCACGAGCGCCTCGTCGACCGTCGCCGGCCGCGCGAGCACGTCGTAATGGCGGAGCGTGCGGCTCGTCGTTCCGGCGAGACGCGCGACCTCGTGGGTCGACCATTCGTTCATGGATGCCACGGTAAAGGTTGACGCCGCGTCAATGTCAACCTCGCGTTCGCGGCGCTCGGTCGCGGGCTTGGAAAGCGGGGTGTTGACAAAGTCGAGATATATCGTGTTTGATCGGATCAACGCGATATATCTCGATTCGCGCAACGCAGGAGACAGACCATGACGATCGAGAAGTGGCTCATCAAGCCGGGCGAGTCCCGCGTGATCGACCTCGAAGACATCCGCAAGCTCAAGATCGGCCTCGTCGGCGGCCAGGTGGACGTCGTCGCCCACGACGAACCGGGCGTGCGCATCGAGGTGCACGCGGTGACCGGCAAAGACCTCCGCATCGAGGCATCCGGCGACGTCGTCGAGATCGACCACGCACAGCTGCGCTGGGACAACTTCCTCGAGATGTTCCGCAACTTCGGCGCCGCCGGCCCCAAGGCCGAGGTGAGCGTCGCTGTGCCGCGCGGCATCACCCTGAATCTGGGCGTCGTCTCGGCGAGCGCTCTCGTGTCGGGTCTGCGCTCGGGTGCGCGTCTGAACACGGTGTCGGGCGACATCATCGTCGACGGGCTCGTCGGCGACCTCTCGGTCAACGCGGTGTCGGGCGATGTGCAGGTCCGCAGTCTCGACGGCGCGCTCAGCGCGAACTCGGTGTCGGGCGAGGTCGCCGCGACCGGCAGCATCCGCAAGGCCACCATCGACACGGTCTCGGGCGATCTGCTCGTCGACTCGACCGGACGCGTCGACACGGTGAATCTCAACACCGTGTCGGGCGAGAGCACCGTGCGCCTCGACGAGGGGCACGCCGCCAACTACGTGCTGCGCTCGGTGAGCGGTCGGGTGCTCGTCGACGGCATCAAGCGATCGAGCTCGGGCCCGACCAACTGGGTCGACTCCGACGGCGAGCTCAGCGGCAGCTTCGTCGACGTGCGCGTCAACTCGGTCTCCGGCGCGATCACGGTGCTGCGCCGCGCGGCATCCGTCGAGCACAACTCGTTCGACGAGGTGGCTCCGCACGTCGACGAGCCCGCCCTGCAGGAGGTCTCCGTCGAGGATGCCTCGGGTGGCGCGTCGGTCGAGGCCGCCGCCGACCCGGACCGCCTCGACGGCGACGGGTTCGGCACCGAGCGCCCCGACGGCGAGCGCCCGGACACCGATCGCCTCGACACCGATCGGGAGGCGTGAGCATGCCTCCCGTCTTCTCTCACGGCGACCTGCGCCTGTACCTGCTGAACCTGCTCGACGAGTCACCGCGGCACGGATACGACCTGATGCAGGCGCTCTCCGACCGCACCGGCGGCACGTACACGCCGAGCGCCGGCACGATCTATCCGCGGCTGGCGAAGCTCGAGGAGGAGGGGCTGGTCACCAAGAGCGTCGAGGGTCGCAAGACGATCTACGCGATCACCGAGGCCGGGCACGCCGAAGTCGTCGCGCGCGCGGGTGACCTCGAGGGCATCGAGGCCGGGCTCGCCGACAGCGTGCGCCTCATCGCCGACGAGGTGCGCGGCAGCGTGCGCGAGGCCATGAAGAGCCTGCGCGCCGACCTCGCCGCCGCCGCACAGGCCGAACAGGGCGCGGCGAAGGAGCGGGCGCAGTCAGACGACGTGGCGCGCGCCGACGCGCGATCGGCCTCCCGCGCAGATGCACGGGAGCAGGTGCGCCGCGCCGAGGCGATCGTCACCGACTTCCGCACGTCCGTGCGCACCGACCTGCGCACCCACCTGGCACGCGGCGGCTCGCTCGCGGCATCCGTCGTCGACGACCTCGCTCGTTCGCTCGACGACACGCTCCGCGACCTGGCGCGGGCCCTGCGCCGCTGATCCCGGTGCCGGACCGCCGCTCGTCGAGGCGCGGTCCGGCGCCGAGATCACTCACTTCTGTCCCCTATCCAGCCGACAGCGGCGGGGGCGGGGCCTCGCTTCGGGTGATTCTAAGGACTCGCCGTTCGCGTGCGGCGATAAGGACGGCGTCTTCTTCACCGGACACTGGGCCGTCCGCACCCCCACCGACTACGACGCCGCCGGATTCGTCGAAAGCCTCGCCGGCCAGCTCGGCTCCGACTTCGAACCGCAGTCCACCCTGGCGTCGTCCCGGGCACGGTTTCTGTCTCGCCCCGACGACGTCCTGGTGACCGTGACTGCGGTGCAGAAGGAGGACGGCTTCTCCAGCATCGACATTCTCGGCCAATCGACGTGCGCGGAACCGCCCGGTGAGTAGCGGCCTTCTCGGACGTGCCCACCGCTCCCGGAAGGGCAACACGTGTTCACCGAAACTCAACTGTGGCGCATCCACTTGGGTACACGCGCGCAAGCAGGTCATGATCGCGGAGGCCATCCAATGAGAAATCGCGTCGCGGCTGTCAGGTCTCGGCCCAGGGGTCGTCGTTGCCCTGCACGGGGTCGTCGAGCGGCACCACGAGGATCGGGCGCGACTGGCGGTGCGCGAGCCGCGCCGCGACCGAGCCGGTGAAAAACTCACGCACCGTCTCGCCGAAGCCGCGACGGCGGGTGCCCACGACGATCAGCCGGGCCTCGGCCCGCTCGGCGAGCTGCTTCAGCGCCAGCGCGGGATCGCCGACGAGCTGCGCCGTCGTCCACTCGACGCCCGCGCCGCCGAGGGCGGCGACCGCCGCTTCGCGCACGCGCGCGAGTTGCGCCTCCCCCGCCGAATTGTCGAGGTCGATCGGCGCGGTGTGCACGTAGCCGCCCGGGTCTTCATACGTGACGAACCGGGTCACGTCGACGTGCGCCACGATCAGCGGCGCCCCGAGCAGCCGCGCATAGCGCGCCGCCTCGGTCAGCACCCGCTGCGGCTGATCGGGGATGACCCCCACGATCACCGCGCGATGCGGCACAGCGCGAGACTCTGAATCAGCGCCGGACTGGGCATCCGCGCCCGACTGGGCATCCGCCATCACACACTCCGCTCGATCGACGTGACCACTCACCCGCGTGGCCCGGCCGGCACGAACCGCATCGTCACGAACCCGGCTGGAACGAACCAGGTCGTCACGAACCGCGAGGGGTCGGAGGCCACCGTGTTATCCTGAATGCTACTCTTCCCGGCCTCGGGCCGGTTCGAAACGCATCGTGAATGCATCGGGTGAGTGTGCGAAACGCAGCCGCACCGCCCGTGACTCAGAAATGAGGGGGTCTCGCATGGGGCGTGGCCGTCAGAAGGCGAAGCACACCAAGATCGCTCGCGAACTCAAGTACGACACGTACAACGTGAACTACTCCGCGCTCGAAAAGGAACTCGGTCACCACGACGAGGACCCGTACGTCGACAAGTGGGCCGACCAGTACGCCGACGAAGACGAGGACGACAAGGTCGAAACGGCCTGATCTCCCCCACGTCGGCTTCCCGCCGCGCCCGCGCGACATCCGCGCGCGTCCGCGTCACCACGTGCGGCCGGTGCGCTTCTCCCACTCCTCCTCGATCGTGCGGGTGTGGGTGACCACGTACCCCGCCGGGATCGCGAACAGGAACAGCACGCCGAGCAGCACCAGCGGCGCCTGCCAGCCGCCCGTGGTCTCGTGCAGCACCGCGAACGCCAGCGGGAAGATCGCCGCGATCGCGTAGCCGATGCTCTGGCTGAAGCTCGACAGCGCCACCGCGCCCTCGTGCGTGCGCGAGCGACGCTGGATCATCACGAGCACCGCGGGGAAGAGCCCCTGCGGCGTGCCGAGCAGCACGACCCACAGCACCGTCGCCGCGGTCGGGGCGAGCACCATGCCGAGCACACCGGCGACACCCGCGACCAGTGCGACGACGTACACGACGCCGACCCGGTTCCAGCGCGTGACGGCCATCGGCACGAGGATCGACCACGGCAGCCCCATCGCGCCGAACAGCGACAGCAGCGCGCCCGCGGCCGCGTGCGAGACGCCCGCCATCTCGACGAGCACCACCGGCAGCCACGCGAAGCACGCGTAGACGCTCGCCGACGAGATCGCGAACGTCACCGCCAGCGCCCACGCCAGCGGGATGCGGGGCAGCCGCCCGAGCACCCGCGGCGTCGGCTCGTCGATCTCGACGTCGGCGCCGACCGCATCGCCGGCGCCGTTCCCGTCGAGCCCGCGCGCCGCCGCGGCCCGACCCGCCGCGCGCTCGCGGGCATCCACGACCAGCTGCGCCACCCACGGCACGATCGCGGCGAGCGCGAACACCGCCCACATGCCGAGCGAGAAGCGCCAGCCCGCGGCATCCGCCACCGGCACCGCCACGAGCGGCGGCACGAACGCGGCGACGGCGAGCAGCGACGAGTACAGCCCCGTCATCGTGCCGACGCGGTCGGGGAAGTACTTCTTGATGAGCGGCGGCAGCACGACGTTGCCGACGCCGATCGCGGCGAACAACACCGCCGTGCCGAGAAGAAGGGCGAGGGCATCGGATGCCAGGGCGCGCGCGACCATCGCGCCGGTGGCGACGACCATCGCGGCGACCGCGAGGCGTTCCAGGCCGAAGCGCCGCTCGAGGGCGGGCGTCACGATGCCGAACACCGCGAAGCACACCGGCGGCGCGGCTCCGATCAGTCCGAGGATCCACGACGGCACCGCGAAGTCGGCCTCGATCTCGGCGAGGATCGGCGAGAGCGAGGCGACCGCCGAACGCAGCGAGAAGGCGACCAGCACGATGCCGGTGCAGGCGAGGAGTCTGCCGCGCCAGAGGGAGAGGGGGCGCGGGTCTGTCACTCGATCCAGCCTATCGCCGCCGGAGCGGGGGTCGGGCGGTCAGCTCTCCTGCGAACCCTCGACCCAGGCGAGGTACTCCTCGGTCACGGTGCCGGTGACGTAGCGACCGTCGAAGCAGCTCAGATCGAGGTCGTCGACGCCCGTCGCGCCCTCGAGGATCGCCGCCTTCAGGTCGCCGATCTCCTGGTAGACCAGGTAGTCGGCGCCGAGCTCGGCGGCGATCTCGGGAATCGTGCGGCCGTAAGCGACGAGCTCGTGGCGCGAGGGCATGTTGATGCCGTACACGTGCGGGTAGCGCACGGGGGGCGCGGCCGACGCGAAGGTGACACTCTCGGCACCGGCATCCCGCGCCATCTGGATGATCTCCTTCGACGTCGTGCCACGCACGATGGAGTCGTCGATGAGCAGCACGTTCTTGCCCTTGAACTCGCTCGACATGGCGTTGAGCTTCTGGCGCACACTCTTCTTGCGCACCGCCTGGCCCGGCATGATGAACGTGCGGCCGACGTAGCGGTTCTTGTAGAAGCCCTCGCGGTACTCGATACCGAGCTTGCGGGCCACCTGCATGGCGGCCGGCCGCGACGAGTCGGGGATCGGCATGACGACGTCGATCGCACCCGCGGGCGTGTACTTCGCGATCGTGTCGGCGAGCCGGTCGCCCATCCGGAGCCGCGCCTCGTAGACCGAGATGCCGTTCATCACCGAGTCGGGTCGGGCGAGGTAGACGTACTCGAACGAGCACGGCACGAGCTTCAGGTTCGCGGCGCACTGCTGCGTGTGCAGGGCGCCGTCGAGGTCGATGAACACCGCCTCGCCGGGCTCGACGTCGCGGACGACCTCGAAGCCGGCGTTCTCGAGCACGAGCGACTCGCTCGCGACGACCCACTCGTCGTGCCCCTCGTCGGTGCGGCGCACCCCGAGGATCAGGGGCCGGATGCCGAACGGGTCGCGGAAGGCGAGCAGCCCGTATCCGGCGATCAACGCGATCGACGCGTACGAGCCCTCGACGCGCTCGTGCACACGCGAGACGGCCTGGAAGATCTGCGTCGGGTCGAGATCGAGACCGGAGATGGATGCCTGCAGCTCGTTCGCCAGCACGTTGACCAGAAGCTCGGTGTCGGAGCTGGTGTTGAGGTGGCGGCGATCCTTGCGGAACAGCTCGTCGGTGAGCTCCCGCGTGTTGGTGAGGTTGCCGTTGTGCACGAGCACGATGCCGTAGGGCGCGTTGACGTAGAACGGCTGCGCCTCTTCCTCACTCGACGCGGTGCCCTTCGTCGCGTAGCGCACGTGGCCGAGACCGATGTTGCCGAGGAGGGCCCGCATGTCGCGCGTGCGGAACGCCTCGCGCACCTGGCCCTTCGCCTTGAAGAGGTGGAAGACGCCGTTCGGCTCCGCCGTCGCGATGCCGGTCGAGTCCTGCCCTCGGTGCTGCAGCAGCAGAAGCGCGTCGTAGATCTCCTGGTTGACGTTCGCCTGCGAGGCGACACCGACGATTCCGCACATCTGTGTTGCTCAGTCCGTTTCTGCCTGGCTGACGCGCTCAGGCGGTGTGCGCGTAAGACCCGACGAGACGCACGGCGCCCCCGTCGACACCCTTGGCGCCCTGCTCGAAGTGTCCGAAGCCGTCGGCGCCGTCCTCCGGCAGTGCGCCCTCGCGCACGACGCCGACCTGCCACGTGTCGATGCCCTCGGCCTGGAGGGCCGCGATCGAGGCATCCGCCCGCTCCGCGGCGACGACAGCGAGGAAGCCGATGCCGAGGTTCCACGTGCCCTCGGTGCTCTCGAGCTCGAGTCCGCCGAGGTCTGCGAGCACGCGGAAGACCTGTGCCGGCGACCAGGTCGACCGGTCGACCTCGACCCACGTGCCGACCGGCAGCACACGCGCGAGATTCGCGGCGATGCCGCCCCCCGTGACGTGGCTGAGCGAGTGGATGCCTTCCGGCACCGCCTCGAGCAGACGCAGGAGCGGCAGCGTGTAGAGCCGGGTCGGCTCGAGCAGCTCTTCGCCCCACGTGCGGCCGAACTCGGGGGCATCCGAGGCATAGGTGATGCCCGCGCGGCTCACGATGTGGCGCACCAGCGAATAGCCGTTGGAGTGGAGGCCGCTGGATGCCAGGGCCAGCACGACGTCGCCGGGGCGCACCCGCTCGGCCCCGAGCACGGCGTCCGCTTCGACGACGCCGGTCGCGGCTCCGGCGACGTCGTAGTCGTTCACACCCAGAAGACCCGGGTGCTCGGCCGTCTCGCCGCCGACGAGGGCGGTGCCGGTGAGCTCGCAGCCGGTCGCGATGCCGCGCACAATGTCGGCGATGCGCTCGGGGACCACCTTGCCGCAGGCGATGTAGTCGGTCATGAAGAGGGGCTTCGCACCCACCACGACGATGTCGTCGACGACCATGCCGACGAGGTCCTGGCCGATCGTGTCGTGCTTGTCGATGGCCTGCGCGATCGCGACCTTCGTGCCGACGCCGTCGGTGGAGGTCGCGAGCAGGGGCTTCGTGAAGCCGAGCAGCGCGCTCGCGTCGTAGAGGCCGGCGAACCCGCCCACGCCGCCGAGCACCTCGGGGCCGTGGGTGCGGCGCACCGCCGACTTCATCAGTTCGACGGCGAGGTCGCCCGCCGCCGTATCGACGCCGGCTGCGGTGTAGGGGTTCTGTGGGGACGGGGCCACGCGAACAGCCTACCGGCCCGCGCGGGTGCCGCCGGCCGTCTCCGGGTGGGGGGACGGGGCGCCGGCGCGGGCGAGCAGGGGCGGCGCGAGGAGCGCGGTGCCTAGGATGGCGGCATGGCAGCGGAGACACCGGAGTGGGTCGTGCGCGAAGACGCCGGCATGCCGGTGCTCGTCGCGCTGTACCTGCGGCAGGTGCTCGGGATCCGCTCGCCCGAGGAGCTGCCGCATCTGCGGAATATGCCGCCCGCGGCATCCAGCGAGTACGACGACACCGCCACGCTCGATCGCCTCTGGCGCACGTACTGGGAGATGACGGTCGAGCCGCAGGCGCACACGTCGCCGGTGCCGCTCGAGCTGGTGCCCGGCTTCGAGATGCTGGTGGCACTGCCCACCGAGGGCTTCGACCCGCTGATCGCCGCGATTACGCCGTACGGCGAGGATGCCGTGGCCTACGCCCGCGCGGCGTCGGAGCGCTATCACGCCCGCGCGCACGCCGACGCCCGGTCGGGCGGGTCGGCCTACCGCGCGTACGCGAGCGCGATCGCCCAGCACGAGCGGCACGCGGGCCGCCGGGCGCACTCGTTCGAGCTGAACGTGCAGGTGCTGCCGCTGACGCAGCGCGGCGTGTGGTGGATCGGCGCCCTCACCGTCGCCGTCACCGATTCGCTGCGCAGCGACGTGGTGGCCTTCGACGCGGCGATCGCGCCGGTCATCGCCGACATCGCCTGACGGGCGGTCTTTCGGCGCCCGGGTGTTTCGGTGCCCGGTCTTCCGGCGTCAGACCGTCGTGTCGTCGTCGGGGTAGTCGACCTCGACGCGCTCGTGGTCGACGCGCACCTCGTGCTGGCGGCGCGACAGCCGGCGGTCGAGGATGAGCGCGACCGCGCCGAGCACGGCCATGCCGATCGGGATGCACACGAGGCACAGGAATCCGAAGACCTGCGAGGTCGAGTAGATGACCTGCGTCGACGCGCTCTTCTCCTCGGTGCCGTCGAAGGCGAATGTGAGGATGAGCGCGGCGAGGATGCCGAGGATCGCGCCGAGCACGAAGAAGATCGCGTACCGGGGGCTCCGGCGCACGTGCGCGGTCTCGATCTGGTGCTGGGCGCGCTCGGTCATCCCTCCATTGTCCCACCGGCCGGTCGCCTCGGCGGCCGCCCGTCTCGCGCGATCAGCCCAGCCGGCGCTGCCACGGCAGCACGCGCATCATGCTCAGCACCGACACGATCGCGATACTGAGGGCCGCGGCCGACGCCAGCAGCGGCGGCACGATCGGCGGCACGCCGTTCGTGGCGTTCGGCACCAGGCCCGCGCGCTGCGGCTGCGCGGTGATCGGCGTGTTCGCGGGGCCGAGGTGTACTGGCCTCGACCGTTGTTGATTCGGTCGATGGGGGTCTTGCCGCCGATGCCGAGGTGGGCTCTGTCTAGGTTGTAGTGGTCGAGCCAGGTCGTCAAGCCTGCTCTGCGGTCGTCGTTGGAGGTCCAGGGGCGGGCGTAGGCCCACTCGGTGGCGAGAGTGCGGTTCAGGCGTTCCACTTTCCCGTTGGTCCAGGGGCAGTGCGGCTTGATGAAGCGCTGCTTGATGGCGTGCGTGTCGATCACGGCTTTGAACGCGGCGGAGTGGCGGTAGGCGAACGCGTTGTCCTCGCAGGGCACTGCCCGCGGCCGTGGAGGCGCCACCCACCAACCCCGCTGTGCCGTGCTCCCGGAACCGACGCCACCACCGCCACGCGGTCGTGCGGGAGATCCCCCTCTCCGCCGCGACGTGCGCGACCGCACGCCCCGACCCGATGCGCTGGACCATGATCAACCTGCCGGCCGGAGTCAGCCGGGCGTTAGCGTGGGACACGAGAGACCTCCGTGGACTCGAGGGAACCTAGACAGCTCCAACTCGACTACGGAGGTCTCTCCTACGTCAACAACGATCCGGGTCAGTACATCTAGGGACGGAGCGGCAGCAGGGCGGCGAGGTCGGCGCGGGTGCCCGATGCCGCGATGCGGCCCGCGGCGACGGCATCCGGCCAGGCCTCGGCGCCCGTGGCGAGGTCGATCCAGGTGGCCGCATCGGTCTCGACCACGTTCGGCGGGGTGCCGCGGGTGTGACGGGGCCCCTCGATCACCTGCACGGCGCCGAACGGCGGCACACGCACCTCGACCGTGTTGCCCGGTTCCTTCTCGGCGAGCAGCTGCAGGAGATACCGCACCGCCGTCGCCGTCTGGGCGCGGGGCAGGGCCAGCCCGCCGTCACCGCTGCCGCCCGCGGCTTCGCGCGCCGCCGCCACCGCGGCGAGCGCCGCGCGCCCGTCCTCGGTGGAGATCTTCCGCGCCATGGCATCCACGGTAGTGCGTCCGCAATCCAGTCTCCCCGCACCGCGCGCGCCCGTCGCGCCCCGTCATTCCGCGACGTCGCGTCCCCCTCACCCGCGCGCAGACCGAATGGCGAACCGCCTTCCCCCGCCCCGCGCGTACCGTTTGCAGGATCGCTGCCCCTCCCACGCGCCTCGACCCGCGGAATTCCGCAGGTCCGCCCCGCCGACTCGTCGATAGATCCTGCAAACGGTACAGATCGGGGCGACGCCCCCACCGCCCGACCCCGGCAACCGAGCCGCCCGACGCCCGAACACCCCGACGCCCGCCCCCGGCCGCTCGGTAGGCTGGCGGCGTGCGCATTCTCGTCCTCGGTTCCGGTGCCCGCGAGCACGCCCTGCTCCTCACTCTGAAGGCCGAGGGCGGCCACGAGCTCTTCGCGGCGCCGGGCAATGCCGGCATCGCCGCCGACGCGACGCTCGTGTCGACGCTCGACGCGAACTCTCCCGCGGCCGTCACCGAGTACGCGAACGACGAGCAGATCGACCTCGTCATCATCGGCCCCGAGGCGCCGCTGGTCGCGGGGGTCGCTGACGCGCTCCGCGAGCGCGGCATCCCGGTCTTCGGCCCAGGCAAGGCCGCCGCGGCGCTCGAGGGATCGAAGGCCTTCGCGAAGCGCATCATGGATGCCGCGGGCGTGCCCACCGGCCGCGCCACCCGCGCGACCACCCGCCCCGAGGTCGAGGCGGCGATCGACGCCTACAGCGCGCCCTACGTCGTCAAGGCCGACGGGCTCGCGGCGGGCAAGGGCGTCATCGTGACCGACGACCGCACCGCCGCGCTCGCCCACGCCGACGCGTTCCTCCCCACGGGCCCCGTGCTCGTCGAGGAGTTCCTCTCCGGCCCCGAGGTCTCGCTCTTCTTCGTGAGCGACGGCGACACCGTCCGCGCGCTCGCGCCGGCGCAGGACTTCAAGCGCGCCTACGACGGCGACGCCGGCCCCAACACCGGCGGCATGGGCGCATACTCTCCGCTGCCGTGGCTCGCCGAGCGATTCGGCAGCGAACGCGCGTTCATCGAGCGCGTCACCGCAGAGGTGGCCGAACCCGTCATCCGACAGCTGGATGCCGAGGGCACCCCCTTCATCGGACTGCTCTACGCCGGCCTCATCCTCACCGGCGAGGGCGAGGCGACCGAGATCAAGGTCATCGAGTTCAACGCGCGCTTCGGCGATCCCGAGACGCAGGTCGTGCTCGCCCGCCTGACGAGCCCGCTGTCGCGACTCCTGATGTCCGCGGCATCCGGCACCCTCGAAGACGAGCCCGAGCCGACCTTCGCCGACATCGCCGCCATCACGGTCGTGCTCGCGAGCGAGGGCTACCCCGAGGCGCCCGTGACAGGCCGCACGATCGGCGGCTTGGATGCCGCGGCCGCCACCCCCGGCGTGCACCTCGCGCACGCGGCGACCGCGGGGCCGGATGCCCCCGGCGGCGACCTCATCTCGACCGGCGGCCGCGTGCTCAACGTCATCGCGACGGGCGACACCTTCGCGCAGGCGCGCGAGCGCGCGTACGCCGCGCTCGACGAGATCACCCTCGACGGCGCGCACTTCCGGACCGACATCGCCGCCGTCGTCGCCCGCACCGCCGCCGAGTAAGCCCCGCGCCGGCCCTCACCAGAATCGGAGATCAGCAACAGATTCGGAGAATGGATGCCGAGGCATCCGATTCTGTGGCGAGTTTGCGAATCCAGCGAGCCCGCCGGCGGCCACACCAGCCGGCCGCCGGCCGCACCCGCGGGACGCGGCCGGCGCGAGCCCCCGCCAGCGCCCCTCAGCGCTCCCCGAGGTGCGGGGGCCGCTGCATGAACAGCACCGCGACGACGCCGACCAGGAGCACGATGCCGGGGAGGAGCATGGTCTGCGCCATGGCATCCGAGAATCCTCCGACGACCATGTCGGGCAGCTGACCGGCGGCGAAGTCGCCTCCGGCCTCGGCGGCACCGGGCAGGTTCGCCTCGAGCCGGCCCTGCATGAGCGCGGCGATGGCGGCCGAGCCGAGCACCGACCCGATCGTGCGGGTCGTGTTGTAGATGCCCGAGCCGGCGCCGGCCTGGCGCGGCTGCAGGTTGCGGGTCGCGGTGGTCGCGAGCGGCCCCCACATCCCGGCCTGCGCGATGCCCATGAGCGCCGAGGGCAGGAGGAACATCCAGATCGGGGTGTCGGGGTGAATCAGCGCGGAGTACCAGAAGATCGAGATCGCGCTCAGCAGCAGCCCGGGCACGAGCAGCAGCCGCGGGTCGACGCGGTCGAGCACGCGTCCGGCGATCGGGGCGAGCACACCGGCGAACACGGCCATCGGGATCAGCAGCAGTGCCGACTCGGTCGGGGTGAGCCCGCGGGCGAGCTGGTAGAAGAACATCATCGGCAGCGACATAGCGGTCACGGCGAAGCCGACGGTCGCGATGCCGATGTTCGCGACCGAGAAGTTGCGGTCGCGGAAGAGCGCGAGCGGCACGAGCGGTTCGCTCTTCGTGCGCGACTGCTGCCAGATGAACAGCGCCATGACGAGCACGCCGCCCACGATCATCGCCCACACCCACGGCGCCCAGTCGTAGTGCTCGCCCTCCTGCAGACCGAACACGACGAGGAAGAGTCCCACTGCGCTCAGCAACACGCCGACCATGTCGAAGCGGTGGCGGTGCATCTCGAGGTTCGGCACGAGCATCCAGGCCAGCACGAAGCCGATGATCCCGACGGGCAGGTTGACGAAGAAGATCCACTCCCAGCCGAGCCCGTCGACGAGCAGGCCGCCCGCGAGCGGGCCGACGAGCATCGCGACGCCCGAGGTCGCGCCCCAGAGGCCCATCGCCGCGCCGCGCTGGTTCGGCGGGAAGGTGCGGGTGATGACGGCCATCGTCTGCGGCGTCATGAGGGATGCCCCGAAGCCCTGCACCGCGCGGAACACGATGAGCATCTCGAGCGTCGACGACAGTCCGCAGCCGAGGGAGGCGAGGGTGAAGATCGCGAGCCCGATGAGGTAGATCTTCTTCGGGCCGAACCGGTCGCCCAGGCGTCCCGTGATCAGCAGCGGCACCGCGTAGGCGAGCAGATACGCCGAGGTGACCCACACGACGTTGTCGAGGTTGGCGGTGTCGGGGTCGAGGGCGGCTTTGATGGCGGGGTTCGCCACGGAGACGATGGTCGTGTCGACCAGGATCATGAAGAACCCGATGACGAGCGCCCAGAGCGCCGGCCATGGGCTGCGGGCGGGCGTGGTCGCCGCCCCCGTGTCGCGAGTGGTGGATGATTCGGTCATTGCCGTGCGGCCTCTCTCTGAGCCAGGTAACGGTCGTCGGTCTCGTGTGGTCCCCACACGAAGTCGGGGTGGGCAAGCCGGTCGAGGAAGGCGGCGAGCCAGGCGCGGTCGGCCGTGAGGAGCGCGAACTCCCGGTCGGCCTCGACGAGGTACTGCTCGAACACGGTGCCGCCGCGCGCCTTCGCGAGCCCGGTCCGGTACACGTGGAGGGCCTCCTCGAGGGCGGCGAGCCGGCGGCGCAGCAGGGCGAGGGTCTCCTCGCGGCCGAGGTTGTGCGCCTCGGCGAGAGCGACGCGATACTCGGTGGGCCGGCCGAGGCGCGGCAGCTCGCGACGCACCCAGTCGGTGATGGCCGCGTCACCGGCATCCGTCAGGGCGTACGTCGTGCGCTCGGGCCGGTTGCCCTCGCGGTCGACGCCCACCTCGGAGACGAGGCCGAGCCGTTCGAGGCGCGCGACCGTGTGGTAGACCGTGCCGTTGGTGAGCGCGATGATGCGGTCAGCGCCCGCCGGGGCCGCCGCCGGGCATCGAGCCGCCGGTCGGCGCGGTGGTGGTGTCGACTCGCGCCACGAGCATTGCGGAGAAGCCGCTCGACGCGTCGCCTGTGACCGTCGCGACCTGGAGCGCGCCGCCGTCGTCGCCGAACACGTTGTCGCTCGCGAGGGTGACCCCGGCGAGGTTCGCCGCCGACCCGTCATAGGCGGGGAGGGCATATACGCCGCCGAGCATGCTCTCGGGGAAGGCGAGCTGCGACGTCGCGATCGCGTTGGCGGAGTCGGTGATCGCGTCGACGGAGGGGTAGACCTCGAAGTGGATGTGCGGCCAACGCCCCGAGTAGCACCCCGGAACGATCGAGGTGAAGGTGACCTGACCGTCGGGATCCGTCACCTGCACGCCGCGCAGGTAGCTCTCGTTCTCGACGCCGGAGGAGTACATCGAGTAGCGTCCCTGTGCGTCGCAGTGCCAGGCGTAGACACCGACGCCGGCGAACGGGGTGTCGCCGTTCGCCATGTCGGTGATGCGTAGCGTGAACTGCAGAGGCACTCCGTCGGCGGTGGCTCCGCCGCCGATCGAGCTGCGGAGGTCGGAACGCACGATGCCCGACTGCTCGAGCACGTCGGGGCCGTTCGACCCGTCGCCGGGGTAGGGGCCGGCCGTCTCGTCGGGGATCTCGCCCGCCGGCAGCGGCGCGGTCGCGGTCGGCGTCGGGGTCGGGGTGGGCGTGGGTGTCGGGCTGGGCGTGGCGGCGCCCGTCGCCGACGGCGAGGCCGCGGCGTTTCCGACCGCGGTGCACGCCGCGAGCGCCGCCGCGCCGACGCCGAGGCCGGCGATGCTGAGGATGCCCCGCCGCGACACGAGCGTGCGCAGATCGAACCCCGCACCCTGATCGACGACCTCGTCGTCGGGGCGATCGAGCGGTCGACCCTCGTACTGGGGGCCGTCGGGCGTGGGGTCGGCTTCGGGAATCATGCGCCCAGCATCCTCTCGCCGCCGATCACCGGGCTATGGCGCGGCTATGGGTTGGCGATGCGGGGTGGGGCGGGGCGGGCGCGAGCGGCCGGTGACGGCGACGCCGCGCGCTCGCGATAATGGAGCGGTGACGGATCCCCTCGACCTGCCCGGCTGGACCCACGTGTACTCGGGGAAGGTGCGCGACCTCTACCGCCCCGACCACGCCCGGCCGGGCGCGGTCGGACCCGGAGCGGACGAGCGGATGCTGGTGGTCGCGAGCGACCGTGTGAGCGCGTTCGACCACGTGCTGAGCCCGGGCATCCCGGGCAAGGGCGTGCTGCTGACGACGCTCAGCCTGTGGTGGTTCGACCAGCTCGCGGGCGCCGACGGCGGCGAGCGGGTGCCGAACCACCTCGCCCCCTCCCACGTGCTCACCCTCGGCGCCGACGGCGAGGCGAACACCGCCGACGACCTGGTCGACCTCATCCCCGCGGCCGTCGCCGGGCGCGCGATGGTCGTCCGCAGTCTCGACATGCTGCCGATCGAGTGCGTGGTGCGCGGCTACCTCACCGGGTCGGGCTGGAAGGAGTACCAGGCATCCGGCACCGTCTGCGGCATCCCGCTGCCGGCAGGCCTGGCGGACGGCGACCGCCTGCCCGAGCCGATCTTCACGCCCGCATACAAGGCGCCGATGGGCGAGCACGACGAGAACATCTCGTTCGCGCAGGCCGAGGAACTCGTGGGCGTCGAGCATGCGGCGGAGCTGCGCGACACGTCGCTCGCGATCTACCGTCGCGCGGCGGCGACCGCCGAGGCGCACGGGTTGATCCTGGCCGACACGAAGTTCGAGTTCGGACTCGACGACGACGGCGTGCTCACCCTCGCCGACGAGGTGCTCACGAGCGATTCGTCGCGGTACTGGGATGCCTCGGCGTGGGCCGCTGGGGGGACGCCCGCCGAGCGCATGGCGAGCTTCGACAAGCAGATCGTCCGCGACTGGCTGTCCGCGCACTGGGACGGCGCCGGCGCTCCACCCGAGCTGCCCGCCGAGATCGTCGAGCGCACCGCGGACAAGTACCGCGAACTCCTCGCCCGCCTCACCGCCTGACCCGCGCGGCCGCACGCCACCGCGGCGCGCATGCGCGGCGCACAGGGGATTCCCAGGTAGCCTGAGCGGCGGCATCCCTCGCCGACCGCCGCACTCTCCACCCTCGAGGAGCACCCGCATGCCCATCTGGACCCTGCACGGCGACGGCCGCACCGTCGAACCCGGCGCCGTCGTCAAGCCCAACGAGCGCCTGAGCTGGCCCGGTACCATCGCGATCGGCGCGCAGCACGTGGTCGCGATGTTCGGCGCCACGTTCCTCGTGCCGATCCTGACGGGATTCCCCGTCTCGACGACGCTGTTCTTCTCGGGCGTCGGCACGATTCTGTTCCTGGTGATCACGCGCAACAAGCTGCCGAGCTACCTCGGGTCGTCGTTCGCGTTCATCGCCCCGATCCAGGCCTACAACGGCGGCAAGACGCTCGAGACGACCGAGCAGATCACGCAGGCGATGGTCAGCGTCGCGGTCACCGGCGTGCTGCTCGCGCTCGTCGGCCTGCTCGTGCAGAAGGTCGGCACCCGCTGGATCGAGAAGCTCATGCCGCCGGTCGTCGCCGGCGCCATCGTCGCCCTGATCGGTCTGAACCTCGCCCCCGCCGCGTGGAACAACTTCACGCTCCAGCCGCTCGTGGCCACGGTCACCCTCGTCGCGATCATCCTGTTCAGCGTGCTGTTCCGCGGATTCCTCGGGCGCATCTCGATCTTCCTCGGCGTCGTCGTCGGATACGTGATCGCCGCGATCACCGGCCAGGTCAACTGGGATGCCGTGGCCGCGGCCCCGCTCGTCGGCCTGCCCGAGTTCCACCTGCCGGCCTTCGGCGACCCGGTCTCGTGGAGCCTGCTGCCGATCTTCCTCCCGGTGATCCTCGTGCTCGTCGCCGAGAACGTCGGGCACGTGCGCGGCGTCGCCACGATGACCGGCGACCCCACCATCAACGCGAGCACCGGCCGCGCGCTCACCGCCGACGGCGTCGCGAGCACCCTCGCGGGCCTGTTCGGCGGCTCGGCGACGACCACGTACGGCGAGAACATCGGCGTCATGGCGGCGACCCGCGTCTACTCGACGGCGGCGTACTGGGTGGCCGGCGCGATCGCCGTGCTGCTGTCGTTCTCCCCCGCCATCGGCGCCGTGATCAACACGATCCCGGCGGGCGTCATCGGCGGTGCGACGACCGCGCTGTACGGCCTCATCGGCGTGATCGGCATCAAGATCTGGGTCGACAACCAGGTCGACTTCTCGCGCCCGGTCAACCAGTACACGGTCGCCGTTTCGTTCGTGATCGCGATCGCCGGGTTCACGATGGGCATCGGCTCGCTCACGTTCTCGGCCATCGTCCTCGGCACGGTCGCCGCGCTCGTGATCTACCACGGCGGCAACGCGATCGCCCGCTGGCGCAAGACCGGCGCCGACGACGGCGGCCCCATCGTGCCCATCGGCCAGCTCGGCGGCGACCCGGAGTAACCCGCCAGAACCGACCCGGATGCCTCGCGCGCGAGCCGCTCGCGCGCGAGGCATCCCTGGGTCAGATGCACCGTGGGACCCGACCTTGCTGCGACTCCGCGGCCCCTCGCCGGAGGCGCGACAACAACCAGCATCCGCGACAGGATTCTTCTAGCGCCGATGCTGGTTTTTGTAGCGGGAGCCGGCCGCCGCCCCACCTCAGCGAAGCGGCCGCCGACGGCGCGACGGCCGGCGACGCCGCGGCGATCGGCCACGTGCACCTGTCGGTCGGCGACGTGGCCACCGCCCGCGCGTTCTACGTCGACGCGCTCGGGTTCGAGACCACGGCCTCCATGCCCGGATCGGCCCTGTTCGTCAGCGCCGGCGGCTACCACCATCACATGGCGATGAACGTCTGGAACTCCCGCGGTGCGGGGCCGCGGATGCCCGCGCTCGGCCTCGGTCGCGTCGAACTGGCGCTGCCGGATGCCGATGGCCTCGGCGCCCTCACCGAGCGCCTCCGCGACCACGGCGTCGCCGTGCGCGACGACGGCCGCGCCGTGACGTTCGTCGACCCCTGGAACAACGAGCTGCGCGCGGCCCTCGCCTGAGGCATCCGGGTCGGTTCCGGGCGGAACCCGTGCACAATTCAGTCTCCGCGGCCGCCGCGCGCCGCACGAACCGCGTGTTTCCGCGGAACGTTCCGTCACACCCGCCCCGGGAGACTGAATGGCGAACAGTCCGCGCCGCGCGCTCTCCCAGCCCGCCCCGCCCCTCAGGCCGAGGCGCGCACCACGAGCTCGGTGTCGAGCACGGTCACGTGCTCGGGCGTGCCTCCGGCGAGTAGCCGCAGCAGCACCTCGGCCATCTGCTGGCCCTGCTGGTGCGAGGGCTGGCGCACGGTCGTGAGGTTCGGCTGCACCGCCGTGGCGACCGGCGAATCGTCGAACCCGATGATCGCGACGTCGGTGGGCACGCGGATGCCCGCCCGGCCGAGCACGGCCAGAGCGCCGCGCGCCATGAGGTCGCTCGCGATGAAGAGCGCGTCGAAGGAGGCCGCGGACTCGAGAATCCGCGCCATCGCCGCCGACCCGCCGTCGGCGGTGAAGTTGCCGTCCTCGACGGCGACGGGCACCATGCCGGCGTCGGCGAGGGCCGAGCGGAACCCGGCGAGACGGTCGATCCCGGCGGGCATCGAGACCGGTCCAGAGATGTGCGCGATCCGCCGGAAACCCTTGTCGATCAGGTACTTCGTCGCGTCGTAAGCCCCGGCGGTGTTGTCGACGTCGACGTAGTAGTCGTTCTCGCGCGCCCGCGCGGGCCGACCGCCGTAGACCACCGGCACCGACGTGGCGATGCGGTCGATGAAAGTGTCGCTCGTGTGGTGCGACACGACGATCGCCCCGTCGACCGCGCCGCTGCGCACATACGCCGCCGTCTTGTCGCGGGGATCGTCGCTCGCGATGATGAGGTTCAGCACGTAGTCCGACCGGCTGAGCCGCGCGTTGATGCCCGAGACCACCGCCGCGAAAAACGGATCGCCGAAGAACCGGGTCGTGTCTTCGGGCACGACCAGCGCGATCGCCATCGTCGCCCGCGAGGCGAGCGAACGCGCCGCCCGGTTGGGCACGTAGCTGAGCTCGGCGATCGCCCGCTGCACGGCCTCGAGCGCAGCCGGGCTGACCGCCGTCGACCCGTTCACGACCCGCGACACCGTCGAGCGCGACACTCCGGCGGCCGCCGCGACCTCTTCGATCGTCGCTGCCGCACGCGGCGTCTCGATGGTCACGTGGGCAGGCCTATCTCTGAGCGGCGGCGGCTTCGCCGACGGGGGATGCCGGGGCCACATCGATGGCGCGCGCGGCGATCACCCGACGATACTCCAGCGCGCTGTCCTTCAGCGTCCGCTCCTGGGTGTCGTAGTCGACGTGCACGATGCCGAACCGCTTGCCGTAACCCCACGCCCACTCGAAGTTGTCCATGAGCGACCAGTAGAAGTAGCCGCGCACGTCGACGCCGGCGTCCTGCGCGTCGCGGATCGCGCCGAGGTGCGCCCGCAGGAACGCGGTGCGCTCGACGTCGTGCACGCGCCGCGCCGCGGCGCCCGACCCGTCGGCAGCATCCGATCCCGAGGCATCCACCACATCGTCGTACGACGCGCCGTTCTCGGTGACGTACAGCACGGTGCCGGCGGGCTGCGCGTACTCGCGCCACACCCGCTCGAGCAGCGTGGTGAGGCCGGCGGGGTCGACCTCCCAGTTCATGTTGGTGCGCGGCAGACCCCGGTCGTGCCAGAAGATCCGCTCGTGCGAGGGGAACGGCGAGGTGATCTCGCGCGTCGTGGGCGCGTCGCCCGAGGCGGGCGCGTGCGGGTCGGGTGATCCGCCGACGAACTCGCCGTGGTAGTAGTTCACGCCGAGCGCATCGAGCGGCGTGGCGATGGCCTCGAGGTCGCCGGGGAGGGTCGCCTCGTCGAGAGCGGCGATCGCGGCGGGCGAGACGGCGCGGATGTCTTCGACGACGTCGGTCGGGTAGGCGCCGCGGAAGATCGGGTCGAGGAACCAGCGGTTGAACTGACCGTCGATGCGGCGGGCGGCGTCGACGTCGGCGGGCACGCCCGGGTCGACCGGCTCGGCGACGGTGAGGTTCAGCGTGATGCCGAGGTCGAGCGACGCGTCGCGCGCGCGCAGCTCGCGCACCGTCTGCCCGTGGCCGAGCAGCAGGTGGTGCGCGGCGAGCACGCCGTCGGTGACACTCGTGCGACCTGGTGCGTGGATGCCTGCGGTGTAGCTCAGGAACGACGAGCACCACGGCTCGTTGAGGGTCGTCCAGTGCTGCACCCGGTCGCCGAGCGCGTCGTGCACCGACAGCGCGTACTCGGTGAACTGCTCGGCGGTCGACCGCGCCGTCCAACCGCCGCGGTCTTCGATCGCCTGCGGCAGATCCCAGTGGTAGAGCGTCAGCCAGGGCAGGATGTCGTTCTCGCGCAGCTCGTCGACGAGCCGCTTGTAGAAGTCGAGGCCCTTCTGGTTGACCGCACCGCCGTCGGGTCGCACCCGCGCCCATGACACCGAGAACCGGTAGGTGTCGAGCCCGAGCTCGCGCATCATCGCGACGTCGGCCGGGTAGCGGTGGTAGTGGTCGCACGCGACGTCGCCGGTGTCGCCGTGCAGCACGGCGCCGGGCTCGCGGCTGAACGTGTCCCAGATCGAGGCGGTACGGCCGTCTTCGAAGGCGGCGCCCTCGATCTGGTAGGCGGCCGTCGCGGCGCCGAAGAGGAATCCGGGCGCGAAGGCGCGGGGGTTCTCACTCATGATGATCCTTCCGAGGCCGGTCGGGCGTCAGCCCTTGACCGCACCTTGCATGATGCCACTGACGAGCTGTCTGCCGGCGAAGACGAACAGGATCAGCAGCGGGATGGTCGCCAGCAGCACGCCGGCGAGCACGATCGAATAGTCGACGAAGTAGTTCGACTGCAAGAGCGACAGCGCCACCGGCAGGGTCGGGTTCTGCCGGTCGAGCACGATGAACGGCCAGAAGAAGTTGTTCCACGCCGAGACGAAGGTGAACAGGGCGAGCATCGCGGCGGCCGGTCGGGCGGCGGGAAGGCCGACGGTCAGGAACGTGCGGAACGAGGTCGCCCCGTCGACGCGCGCGGCCTCGATGAGCTCGTCGGGCACGGCCTGGCGCAGGTACTGGGTCATCCAGAACACGCCGAAGGCGCTGACGAGGGCCGGCACGATGATCGCGCCGAGCTGCCCCGTCCACCCGAGGTCGCTGAACAGGATGTACAGCGGCACGACGCCGAGCTGCGTGGGAACGGCCATCGTCGCGATGACGAACACGAGCAGCCAGCTCGATCCGCGGAACTTCAGCTTCGCGAACGCCCAGCCCGCGAGCGTCGAGAAGAACACGACCGACAGGGCGATGAGGCCCGAGCTGATGATCGAGTTCCACAGGGCGACCCAGAAGTTCACTGCCGGGTCGTTGATCACCTTCGCCGCGTTGGAGAAGAAGTTGCCGCCCGGGATCCACGACATGTGGGGGTCGCGGATCGTGTACGAGTCGCCCGACCCGATGAGCAGCGACCAGTAGAACGGGAACACGCTCGCCAGCAGCACCACGCCCAGGCACGCGTAGATGAACCAGCCGGGGCGGGTGCCCTTCACGTGGCGCGGGCGCCGGGTCTTCGTGGTGGCGACCACGTCGTCGTCGACGACGGCGACGGGCTGCTCGTTGAGAACGGTCATCGCGAGACCTCCTCGGTGTGGTGGGTGGTATGCGCGGTGCGCTGCGCGGATGCGGTGCGGGATGCCACGCGATCCGCCGCGACGGATGCCTTGGCATCCCGTCGCGCGGCGCGCATCTGAGCCCGCGTGAGGTCGCTGCGGCTGCCCTCGTCGCGCACGAGGTTGCGGGTGATGAAGAGGTTGATCACGCCGATGACGAGGATGATGAGGAACAGGATCCAGGCGAGCGCCGCGGCCCGGCCGAAGTTCCACTCGCCCCAGCCGATGTTGTAGAGCCAGAGGGTGATCGTCAGCCACTGGTAATTCGCGCCGCCGGTGCCGTACTGGTCGTACATGCGCGGCTCGTCGAAGATCTGGAGGCCCCCGATCGTCGAGGTGATGATCACGAAGATGAGCGTCGGGCGCAGGCTCGGCAGGGTGATCGCGAAGAACTGGCGCACCTTGCCGGCGCCGTCGACGGTCGCCGCCTCGTAGTAGTCGCGGGGAATCGCCTGCATCGCGGCGAGGAGGATCAGGGTGTTGTAGCCGGTCCAGCGGAAGTTCACCATCGTCGCGATCGCGATGTGGCTCGCGAACGCGTTGGAGTGCCACCTCACCGGGTCGAGGCCGATGGCGCCGAGCCAGGTGTTCACGATGCCGTACTGGTCGCCGAACATGTTCGAGAAGATGAGCGCGACGGCCACGGGCGCCATCACGTAGGGCAGCAGCACGCCCATCCGCCAGAAGGTCTTGGCGCGGATGTTCTGGTCGAGCATCGCCGCGATGAACACCGCCGCGATCAGCTGCGGCACGGTGGACAGCAGGAAGATGCTGAACGTGTTGCGCAGGGCCGTCCAGAACTTCGGGTCGGCGAGCACGGTGGCGTATTGGTCGAAGCCGACGAACGTGCCGGAGCCCCGCACCAGGTCCCAGTCCATGAACGAGATGACCGCGGTGTACCCGAGGGGGAACAGTCCGACGACGAAGAAGAGGATGAAGAACGGCGAGATGTAGAGGTACGGCGAGATCTTCAGGTCCCACGCGCTCATCTTGCTGCCGAAGCCGATGCGCTTCGTCGGGCGTGCCGCGGTGCTGGTCATGTCGACCGGTCCTTTCGGGGTCTCACCGGCCGCCCCGCGCGGGGGCGGCCGGTGAGAAGGGGGTTACTTGATGGCGTCGACTTCGGTCTTCCACTGGGCCCACGAGGCGGCCGCGTCCTGCGTTCCCTCTTCGACGCGCGTGAGAGCCTTCTGCATCGCGTCGTTGATCTGGAAGTAGAACTGGCCCTTGAACGGCGACACCGTCACCGCGTTGGCGCGATCCGTGGGGATCTGACCGGTCGGGGCGTTGTTGAAGAACTCGTTGGTCGCGCTGAGCAGCGTGTCCGACTTCATGGCGTCGAGCTGGCTCGGGAAGGTGCCCGCGTTGGTGAAGGCCTTGAGCTGCGTCTCCGGGCTCGTCAGCCAGTCAGCGAGTTCCTGCGCCGCCGCGACGTGCTTGCCGTTCGCGGGGACCGTCAGGTACGAACCGCCCCAGTTGCCGCCGCCGCCGGGGAAGACGTTGGCGATGTCCCATCCCTTGACGTCCTTGGCGTTGCCGGAGATGACACCGAGCATCCAGCCCGGGCAGAGCATCGTCGCGAACGCGCCGTTGGACAGGCCCGCGAACCAGTCATCCGACCACTGGCTGAAGTGCGCCGACTGGGTCGACGCGGCGCCCAGCACCTGATTGTAGAGCTTCTCGACCTGCGGGTCGATGTCGATCTTGCCGCTCGAGGGGTCTTCGTAGGCCGCCTCGACCTGGTTGATCATGCCCTGGTAGGTGCCGCCGGCCGAGTCGAAGAACGCCTTGCCGGTCTTGGCGGTGTAGTCGGCGCCGACGGAGAAGTACTTCGCCCAGTCGCCCTCGAGCAGCTTCGCGACCTCGTCGCGGTCGGTGGGCAGGCCCGCCGCAGCGAACAGGTCGGAGCGGTAGCAGACGCCCTCGGGGCCGATGTCGGTGCCGTAGCCGATGAGGTTGCCCTCGGAGTCGGTGGCGCCCTTCTCCTTCCAGTCGAGCCAGCGGCCCTTGAGGCTGTCGGGCACGGGTGCCAGCAGGTCGGCGTACTTCATGACCTCGGGCATCCAGTCGATCTCGATGGCCTCGATGTCGGCGAGGCCGGTCTTGCCGAGCTTCTGGAAGTAGTTGGCGCGCGCGTCGTTCGAGGTGGCGGCCTTGTTGTGCACGATCGTGACGTTCGGGTGCTCCTTCGTGTACTCGGCGAGCAGCTCGTCGGTGTACCCGAAGTCGTTGAAGGTGGCGACGGTCAGTTCGACCTTCTCGTTGGGGTCTGCCGTCGCATCGCCGCCGCTGCCGCCGGCGCAGCCGGCCAGGACGATGGCGGAGGTGGCGGCGACGCCGGCGACGAGGCCGATGCGACGCAGTGCGCGTGTGTTCACGTGTCACTCCTTTGTGGTGTGTGGGTGCGAGGGTGCTTCGTCCGGCGGTGGCGCCTGCCGCTGTTCGTCCAGCGGTTTGGGAGCTCTCACCAGATGACCAAGACGCTATGGGATCGCTCCCAAAATGGCATGGGAGCGCTCCCATGACAGGTGGTCACGATTCGGTCACGAGCCGAGGCGGATAGACTGGCCGCACCCTCATCCCGCGACTCCTGGAGCCTCGAATGCCCACCATCGTCGTCGACGTCATGCCCAAGGCCGAGCTGCTCGATCCGCAGGGAAAGGCCGTCGCCGGCGCGCTCGCCCGGCTCGGATACGACGGGTTCGAGGGTGTCCGCATCGGCAAGCGGTTCGAGCTGACGGTGGCGGATGCCTCCGACGAGACCCGCGCCGCTGTCCAGACCCTCGCGGACGAGATCCTCTCGAACTCGGTCATCGAGGACGTCGTGGGCATCGAGGTCGTCGAGTGACCGCCCGCATCGGGGTCATCACCTTCCCCGGGTCGCTCGACGACGGCGACGCCCGCCGCGCAATCCGCCTCGCCGGCGCCGAGCCGGTGGCGCTGTGGCACGGCTCGCACGACCTGGAGGGCGTCGACGCGCTCGTCCTGCCGGGCGGCTTCAGCTACGGCGATTACCTGCGTGCCGGCGCGATCGCGGCGCTGTCGCCGATCATGACCGAGGTGAAGGATGCCGCGGCGAAGGGCATGCCCGTACTCGGCATCTGCAACGGCTTCCAAATGCTCGTCGAGGCGCACCTGCTACCGGGCGGCCTGATCCGCAACGCGCACCAGCAGTTCATTCGCCGCGACCAGCGCTTGCGCGTCGAGAACGCGTCGACCGCCTGGACCTCGCAGTTCGAGGTCGGGCAGGAGATCACGATCCCGCTCAAGAACGCGGACGGCGGCTACATCTGCAGTGCCGATACCCTCGCGCAGATCGAGGGCGAGGGGCTCGTGGCCTTCCGCTACGTCGGGGTGAACCCGAACGGCTCGCTCGACGACATCGCTGGGCTCACCAACCCGGCGGGCAACGTCGTGGGCCTCATGCCGCACCCCGAGCACGCCGTCGAGCCCGGCTTCGGCCCGAACACGGCCGCCGCGATGCGCTCGGGCGTGGACGGCCTGCCGTTCTTCGCCTCGGCGATCGCCTCGCTCACCGCCGCCGCGGCTTGACCGCGACGGCGGCGGGGGTGCGCTCGCCCGGGCATCCGCACCGAGTGCGCTGCTTGTTGCCGAGTGCGCCGGTTGTGCCCCCGCCATAACCCGCGCAGTCGGCACAAACCGGCGCAGTCGGCGAACGCGGCGCGCGGCGTGCGGGGTGCGCGCGCCCGGGCATCCGGAGTTCAGACGGTGCCGGCGGGTGGCCAGGCGCCGATGACGACCGACATCACCACGACGAGCACGAGTTCGTGAGGATCGTCAGCTGCGACGGGCGTCCCATGAAGACCTCGTGCGTGATGAGGCGCCCCGCGGTGAAGCCCGCCCACAGGGTGAGTCCCGTCACGATCGCCGACGAAAAGTAGCTGCCGCCGTAGAAGTGCCACGCGATCGCGACCGAGCCGGCGAGCACCCACGCGAGCAGGAATGCGAGCACGATCGACACGAGGATCGGCAGCCACGCCTCGGTGGTGGTCTGCGGGTCCTTCACATCTGCCCAACGCTTCCAGCGGTCGCCGAACACCTTCGGCGTGTACCAGATCGAGCCGATCACGATCGCGGCCATCGTCGCGATCAGCACAGCCCAGTAGTTGATCTCGGGAATCATCGTGGCCTCCTGTGGTGAGGCTACTCGTCAGCGCGGACCGGATGCCAGGGCAACGCCGTGGCATCCGGGGACGCGTCCGCGCTCATCGGATGTCGATGTCGCGGCCGTGCCACAGGTCGCCGCATTCGACGGGCGTCGCGCCGTGCGCGCGCAGATAGGCCCCTGCGCCGCGGTCGCCGCTGAGTTGCGCGGCGAGGGTTTCCCAATGGTCGCGGCCGATGAGGGCGGGATGCCCGATCTCGCCGTCGTAGACGGCCTGGCGCAGGGCATCCGCGGTCGGCGACGCCATGACGCGCGCGCACGCGGATGCCGTCAGGTCGGGCAGGTCTACCGGCACGATCAGCGCCGCCGTGGCGCTCGTGGCGGATGCCGCGGCGAGCCCCGCCCGCACGGACGCCGACAGGCCTTCGGCCCACTCCGGCGCCGCGACGATCCTTGCCATGCGCGGCACCAGCGCGGCGGCCGCGTCGCGGCGCGCGCCCAGGACGACGATCACGGGTGCGCACCCGGCTGCGACGAGCGTGTCGACCGCCCGGGCCACCCACGGTGTGCCGTCCGTGTCGCGCGCAAGCGCCTTCGGCCCGCCGTAGCGCGTCCCCGCGCCGGCGGCGAGGACGATGCCGCAGACCGTCATGGCAGGACGGCGGCGTCGGACATCCAGGTGCATGCCGTCGACGGCATACTGGCGTCCGACGCGGCGCGGTCTGCGGGTACGGGCGCGGCGGGTGCGGATGTGAGCGCGGCGCCGATGACACCCCCGGATGCGCCAGCGGCCCGCTCGGCCGCATCGGCGTGCACAGCCCCCGGCAACTCCGACAGGCGACCACCGCCGGCGCCGTGGCGATCGGCCACGATCTCGGCGAGGATCGACAGCGCCGTCTCTTCCGGCGTGCGGCCACCGAGGTCGAGTCCGATCGGCGAGCGCAGCCGCGCAACGGCCGTCTCGGGAACGCCTGCCGCAGCGAGCCGCCGCAGCCGGTCTTCGTGCGTGCGCCGGCTGCCCATCGCGCCGATATAGCCGACGGGCGCAACCAGCGCGACACGCATCGCGGGCACATCGAACTTCGGGTCATGCGTCAAGACGCATACAGCCGTCCGCGCGCCGAGCGGTTGCGTCTTCAGATAGCGATCGGGCCAGTCGACGACGACCTCCGCGGTCGGAAAGCGCGCGTGGGTCGCGAACACCGGGCGGGGGTCGACCACGGCGACCCTCATCCCCATCGCCGTGCCCAGACGCGCAAGTGCGACCGCGAACTCGACAGCGCCGACGATGATGAGCTGGCCGGGAACGCCGACGTGCAGCGTCACGGCATCCTGCAGAGGCCGCACCGCCGCGCCGCGCACGCTCTCGCCCACGCTCGCCTCGCCGTCGGCGACACTCCCCCGGCCAAGGTCGGGCCCCGCCGTGACGAGCGTGTACTGCGTGGCGATCGCCGCCTCCTCGCGCGCCGCAAGAAGTTGCACATCCGCCGCCGCGGCGCTGCCCGGCGGCACAGCGCGGACGAGCACATCGATCGTCCCTCCACACGTGAGCCCGACCGCGAAGGCGTCGGCGTCGCTGTAGGCGAAACGATCCACGAGGGCGGGGGCTCCCGCGAGCACCTCGAGGCAGCGCTCGTAAACGGCGCCCTCGACGCATCCGCCCGACACCGTGCCGAATACCGCGCCGTCCGCCGAGACGACCATGCTCGCGCCGACTTCGCGCGGCCCGCTGCCGGCGACACCGACGACCGTCGCCATCGCGAACGGGCTCCCGTCGCGGGCCCACCGGGACGCGACGGGCAGGATCTCACGCATGTCCTTCACGGTATGCGCCCCGGATTGCGGCCGTGTTGCGGTCACGAAACACCCTCGAAACGAGCACCTGTTTCACTCGATCGGGCACGACAGCGAGCAATGACAGCGATCCGGAGGGCAAGGCGACATGGACATCACGTCGGTGCAGGCGTACCGCGTCGCCCACTCTCGCGAGGACCTGCGACTGGCCCCCGGCGAGGCATACCTTGCCGGGGGCACGTGGATCATGAGCGAGCCCCAGCCCGCCACGACGGGCCTCGTCGACCTCACCGGGCTCGACTGGCCAGCCCTCGAAGAGACCCCCGAGGGCTTGCACATCGCGGCGACCTGCACGATCGCCAACCTCGTCGCGTGGGCGGGAACCGCGCCCACGCACTGGCCGGCGGCTTCCCTCGTGCCGGCGGCCGCGAACGCCCTACTGGCATCCTTCAAGATCTGGAACACCGCGACAGTTGGGGGCAACATCTGCCGCGCCTTCGGCGCCGCGGCGATGGTCTCGCTCTGCGTCGCACTCGACGCCGACGCCGTCGTCTGGTCAGGGGACGGCGAGAAGCGGATACCCGTGGCGGACCTCATCACCGGCAACGGCACCACCATCCTGACCAGCGGCGACGTGCTCCGCGCCGTCGAGATCCCCGCGTATGCACTCGCCTCGCGCGCCGTGCTGCGCAAGATCGCCCTCGCCGAGCACGGCCGCTCCGGTGCCGTCGTGACAGGCCGCGTCGACCGCGACGGTGCGAGCGTCTTCGCCGTCACCGCGGCAACGGCGACGCCGACGGTGCTGCGGTTCGCGCAACTGCCTGCCGAGTCCGAACTGGCGGATGCCGTGGCATCCGCCACCGGCTATTACACCGACCCGCTGGGTGCAGCGGACTGGCGGCGGGCGGTCAGCGTCGAGCTCGCGACACGCATCCGGGCGGAGCTCGCATGATCTTCGACGTCGACGGGAAGGCGGTCGAGGCCGACCCCCGCGCGGGCCAGTGCCTGCGGACCCTGCTGCGCGAGGCGGGCCACACGGAGGTCAAGAAGGGCTGCGACGCGGGCGACTGCGGCGCATGCTCGGTGCTGCTGGACGGGGTGCCCGTGCACTCGTGCTTGATCCCCGCCGTGCGTGTCGAGGGCCGCGCCGTCACGACGGCCGCCGGCCTCGCACCCGTCGACGAGCTGCACCCCGTGCAGGAGGCGATTGCCGACGGCTTCGGCTTCCAGTGCGGATTCTGCACGCCCGGCATGACCGTGACGGCGTCGACGCTGTGCGCCGACGATCTCGACGATCTCGATCGCCGCATGAAAGGCAACCTCTGCCGCTGCACGGGGTATCGGCCCATCCGCGAGGCGATCCGCGCGTCGGTGCTCGGCGACGTGCGCGAGACCGGGCCGCGGGCCGAGCCCGCGACGACGACGCCGGCAACGGGGCCCGCCGCAGCGACCGCCAGGACGCAGACGCCGACACCCGACGCCGCGGGCCCGCAGCACGTCGGCAGCTCCGCCCGCCCCGAGGCCGCGCGCCGCATCGTGCAGGGCCGCGAGCCGTTCACGTTCGATCTGCCACCGAATCACCCCGCCACCCGCGCACTCGTGCTGCGCGTCGTCGCGAGTCCGCACGCGCACGCGCGCGTCACCGCGATCGACGCCACCGCCGCGCGCGCGGTGCCCGGTGTCGTCGCCGTCTTCACGCACGAGGACGTCCCGCAGGTGCGCTACTCGTCGGGTCGCCACGAGCACCGTACCGACGACCCCGACGACACCCTCATGCTCGACGACGTCGTGCGCTACATCGGCCAGCGCGTCGTCGCGGTCGTCGCCGAGACGGCCGAAGCGGCGGACGCCGCATGCCGCCTCGTCGAGATCACCTACGACGTGCTCCCCGCGGTCTTCGACCCCGACGAGGCGCGGATGCCCGGCGCGCCGCTCGTCCACCCCGATCGCACCCCGGAGGACCGCGTCGACGAGGCACACCGCAACGTCATCGCGAGCATGCACGCGGGGCCCGACGTGGCATCCGCCCTCGCCGCAAGCGCCGTGACCGTCAGCGGCACGTGGCAGACCTCGCGCGTGACGCACGCGCAGCTCGAGACGCACGGTTCGGTCGGCTGGCTCGACGACGAGGGGCGCCTGGTCATCCGCTCGTCGACGCAGGTGCCGTTCCTTGCGCGCGACGAGATCGCGCGCCTGTTCGACCTCGAGCGTGACCGCGTACGTGTACACGCGGCCAGGCTCGGCGGCGGTTTCGGCGGCAAGCAGGAGATCTTCACGGAAGACCTCGTCGCCCTCGCGGTGCTGCGTACGGGGCTCCCGGTCGCGTACGAGTTCACCCGCACCGACGAGTTCTTGCGCGCCGCGGTGCGGCACCCGATGCGCGTCGCCGTCACGCTCGGTGCGGATGCCGCCGGCAGGCTCACCGCGATGCAGATCGACCTGCTGAGCGACACCGGCGCATACGGCAACCACTCGCGCGGTGTCATGTTCCACTCGCTCGCCGAATCGACGACGATCTACCGGGTGCCGCTGAAGCGAGTGGATGCCGAGGTCGTCTACACGAACAACATCCCGTCCGGCGCGTTCCGCGGGTACGGGCTCGGGCAGGTCGTGCTCGGCGTCGAATCGGCGATGGACATGCTCGCCGAACGGCTCGGCATCGATCCCTTCGACCTGCGGCGGATCAACGCGATCCGGCCCGGCGACGATCCCGGGCACGACGATCTCGTGTGGGGCAGCTACGGCTTCGACCAGTGCCTCGACCTCGCACAGGATGCGCTGGCGCGCGGAGGCGGCGCGGCCGCCCCCGACGGCTGGCTCGTCGGCGAGGGAATGGCCGCCGCGATGATCGCGACGATGGCGCCGTTCGGCCACATCGCGCACACGACGGCGACGCTGCGCGCCGACGGCACGTACCTGCTGCGGGCCGGCACGGCCGAGTTCGGCAACGGCACGACGACCGTCCTGCGCCAGATCGGGGCGACCGACCTCGCCGCCGACTTCCACCGCATCGAGCTGTGGCACGCCGACACGGACGCCGTCGCGCATGACACCGGCGCGTTCGCCTCGGCTGGCATCACGGTCGCGGGCAAGGCCCTGCACGCCGCGTGCCTGACGCTCGCGCGGCGGATGCGCGAGCGCGCGGCGGCGCTGACCGGCACCGACACAGCATCCGCTTCACTCACCGCCACGGGAGTCGCCACGCCCGCGGGCCTCGTCGGCTTCGCCGAGCTGTGCGCCGACGGCGAGCTGACAGCCGACGGCAGCGAGCTGGGCGAGCAGCGCTCGCTCGCGTTCAACGTGCACGCCGTGCGCGTCGCCGTCGACCCGACGACCGGTACGGTGCGCATCCTGCAGTCGATCCAGTCGGCGGACGCCGGGTTCGTCATGAACCCCGCGCAGTGCCGTGGCCAGATCGAGGGGGGCGTCGCGCAGGGCATCGGCAGCGCGCTGTACGAGGAGGTCATGGTCTCGCCCGAGGGCAAGGTCACGACGCCCGTCTTCCGCACGTATCGCGTGCCGCAGTTCGCCGACGTGCCCACCACCGAGGTGTACTTTGCCGACACGAGCGACGATCTGGGCCCGTTCGGTGCGAAGTCGATGAGCGAGTCGCCGTACAACCCGGTGGCGCCCGCGATCGGCAACGCGATCGCGCGCGCCCTGGGCATCCGGCCCTTCGCGCAGCCCTTCAGCCGCGACCGCGTGTGGCGTCTCGCACACTCGTCACATCCCGGAAACACCACCGAACGGACGCCCGAAACGTAAGCGACCTAGGGTCACGAGAGCACCAACAGCACTCAAGGAGACCCGATGCCCGCATCTCACACCATCCGCCGCCGCGGCGGAATCGTCCTCGCGCTGGCGGCCGCCGCCGCGCTCGCCCTGTCCGCCTGCTCGTCGACGGCCGCCCCCTCCGCGTCCTCCTCGGGCGACGCGGGCGCTTCCGCCGGCTTCGGCGAGATCAGCGTTCAGTACTCGTGGATCAAGAACGAGGAGTTCGCCGGCGAGTTCTACGCCTATGACAACGGCTACTACGACGAGGCCGGTTTCTCGAACGTCGTCGGCGTCGCCGGCCCCGACACGGGCGTGGCGAAGCTGCTCTCCGGCTCGGTCCAGTTCGCCCTCACCGACGCTGCCTCGGTCGGCGCTGCGGTGGCCGAGCAGGATGCCCCGCTGAAGATCATCGCGACGACGTTCCAGAAGAACCCGTTCACGATCCTGTCGCTGAAGGACGGCGCGAGCATCGCGACGCCCGAGGACCTCATCGGCAAGAAGATCGGCGTGCAGGACTCGAACGCCTCGGTCTTCAAGGCCCTGCTCGCCGCCAACGGCATCACCGAGGACCAGCTCACGATCGTCCCGGTCGATTTCGACCCGACTCCGCTGATGAACGGCGACGTCGACGGCTTCATGGCATACCTGACCAATGAGGCCATCACGGTCGAGATGGCCGGTTACGAGGTCACGAACCTCGCCTACGCCGAGAACGGCCTGCCCTACGTGGCCGAGTCGTACGCCGTGACCGACGACTACCTCGCGAACAACAAAGACCTCATCAAGGCGTTCCTGATCGCCGAGATCAAGGGCTGGACGGATACCTTCACACAGCCCATCGACGACACCGTCGCGCTCGTGACGAAGTACTACAACGAGTCGGCCTCTGCCGGTGACCTCACCTTCGGAGACCTGGACCCCGACAAGGTCGCGGCCGGCGTCGAGGCCCAGGCGAAGCTGATCTCGACGGACGAGACCGAGGCGAACGGCCTGTTCACGATCTCGGACGACCTGAAGACGCAGACCCTCGCGTCGCTCGCCGCCTCGGGCTGGGACCTCACGGCCGACCAGTTGTTCGACACGACGATCATCGACGAGATCTACGCCGAGAACCCCGACCTGAAGTCGTACCTCCCGTAACAACATGACCATGGCAGAAACCCTGGATGCCGGTGCTCTCGCGGGCACCGGCATCCAGATCTCCGGAGTATCGAAGTCGTTCACCCTGCGCGGGGGCAGGTCGCTGCAGGCGCTGCAGAACACCGACCTGCACACCGAGAAGGGGTCATTCCTGGCCCTGCTCGGGCCGTCCGGGTGCGGCAAATCCACGATCCTGCGCATCCTCGCAGCTCTCGACCACCCGTCCGACGGCACGGCGCTCGTCGACGGCGAGACGCCCGATCAGCTGCGCGCGAAGAGCGAGCTGGGCATCGCCTTCCAAGACCACGCGCTGCTGCCCTGGCGCAGCATCCGCAAGAACATCGAGCTGCCGTTCGAGGTCGCCGGTCGCCCCGTCGACACGGCCTACGTCGACGAGCTCATCGACCTCGTGGGCCTGCGTGATTTCGCGAACGCGAAGCCCGCGCAGCTGTCGGGCGGCATGCGCCAGCGCGCCTCGATCGCGCGCGCCCTCGTGCTCAAGCCCTCCGTGCTCCTTCTCGACGAGCCGTTCGGCGCGCTCGACGACATGACCCGCCAGAACCTCAACCTCGAGTTGCTGCGCATCTGGACCGAGAAGCCCGCGACGACGCTGCTGGTCACCCACGGCATCAGCGAAGCCATCTTCCTCGCCGACCGCGTAGCCGTCATGTCGCCGCGTCCCGGGCGGGTCAAGGAGATCATCGAGGTCGACCTGCCGCGCCCGCGAACCCCCGAGATGATGCGCACGCCCGAGTTCCACGCGCTCGTGGACCGGGCATCCGAACTGCTGTTCGGTGCGGACGGGCACGCCGAAGCGGAGGCGTGAGGTGACCAAGGCTCGCATACCCGGCTGGCTCGCCGCGACGCTCGGAGGCGTCGGGCTGGTCCTCGCGTGGTGGCTGTTCTCGCTGCTCGCGTTCCAGCAGCAGGAGGGCACGACCTTCACGCCCGTTCCCTCGCCGTACGCCGTGTTCGACTGGCTGTTCATCCAGGGCAACATCGCCGGCGCGTGGAGCGTGTTCCAGCCGACGATCACGGCCGCCGCGATCGGGTATCTGTGGGGAAACGGCATCGCACTCGTGCTCGCGACATCCGTGCTCGTCTTCCCGCGCACCGAGACCGTCATCACCCAGATCGCGGTCGTCACCTACTGCCTGCCGGTCGTCGCGGTCGGCGGCATCTCGGTCGTCGTGCTCGGCGGCGCGAAGAACCCCGGCGACCCATCGGCGACGGCGATCTTCCTCGCCGCGCTCGTGTGCGTGTTCACGACGGTCGTCGGCGCGATCCTCGGCTTCAAGTCCGCCGACAAGGCAGCCCTCGACGTCGTCCGCGTCTACGGCGGCGGCGCCTGGACGCAGTTGCGCAAGGTGCGGCTGATCGCGGCGCTGCCCGCGATCCTCAACGCCCTGCAGATCGCCGTGCCGACCGCGTTCCTCGGCGCCGTGCTGGGCGAATACCTCGGCTCGATCACAGCAGGAGTCGGGCCCACACTCATCCGCCTGCAGGGGCAACTCGACTCGGCCGGCGTGTGGTCGGTGTTCCTGCTGTGCGCCGTGTTCGCCCTCGCCGCGTACGGCCTGTTCGGCCTCGTGATCAAGCTCGTCACTCCCTGGGTCGCAGGCGCCGCGGGTGTGGCTGGGAAGGCGGCCTGATGTCTCCGCGTGCAACTCTCGATCCGGTCACCGCCGGAGGAGCCACCGTCCAGCTGGCCGTGGCAGCGGATGCCGCGGCGCAGGCGCGCCTGCGCGCCGAGCGCCGGCGCGCACTGCGCAAGACGGTGCTGCGCTCGCTCGGCAACGCCGGGATCACGATCGTCGTGCTGCTTCTGCTGTGGCAGGCGGTCGTCAGTCTCACCGGCATCTCGCCGTACATCGCCAAGGGCCCGCTGGACGTGTGGGAGTTCCTCTTGGCTTCGGCGAATGCCGAAGCCAATCGCGCCCAGCTGTTCCCGCTCGTCGGGCAGACGCTCGTGGACTCGTCGCTCGGGTTCGTCGTCGGCATGGTCGTCGCGATCGTGCTGGCGGTGGCGTTCAGCCTGTCGAAGGCAATCGAGGCGGGTGTCATGCCGCTCGTGCTGCTGCTGCGGACGATTCCCCTCGTGTCGATCGCGCCGGTGATCATCCTGATGACGGGGCGCGGCACCACGGCATCGGTCGCCGTCATCGGCACGATCGTCGTGCTGTTCCCCGCGCTCGCGAACGTGCTGTTCGGGCTGAGCCGGGCGAGCCGGCAGAGCCTTGACGTCGTGCACGTGTTCGGCGGTGGACGCTTGATGGCGCTGCGCAAGGTCAACATGCCCGGAGCGCTGCCGTCGATCTTCGCGGCGGCGCGTGTTTCGGTGCCGGGGGCGGTGACCGGTGCCCTGCTGGCCGAGTGGCTGTCGACGGGCGCCGGCATCGGCGGGTCGATCTTGAAGTTCAACGCGCAGGCGCAGTTCGCGCAGCTGTGGTCGTCGATCGCGCTGATCACGATCATCACGCTGCTGCTGTACAACCTGGTGCAGATCGTCGAGAACATCGTCCTGACGCGCATGGGCATGTCCCGCTGACCCCTGCTCATCGCCGACCATGTCCCACTTATTGCAGACCATGTCCCACTTATTGCCGACCATGTCCCAGAAATGGTTGGGTGTGGTGCGCTGAACCAGCGTTTTTTGGGACATGGTTCTGCGGACGGATGCTGCGGCAGGCCCGGGACGGATGCCGCGCCGCGGGCCACTCAGTGTGGGTGGCCGCGCAGCGGGATGACGGATGCCGGCAGCTCGTGCACCTTCGCCGACGCCTCGGCGGCCAGCGGGTTGGTCGACACCCCGTTCTCGCTCACGAGGCGGCCGCCGACGTAGACGGCCTTGAGGTTGCGGGGGCTCATCGCGAGCACGTACGAGCGGACGGGATGCCACAGCGGCCCGACATCCGGCATCCGCGGGTCGACGACGACGAAGTCGGCGAACTTGCCCACCTCGAGCGATCCGACGCGGTCGTCGACGCCCATGATCTCGGCTCCGCCGAGGGTGTGCAGGCGCAGCATGAGCTCGGGCATCATCGACAACGGATCCTTCGTGCGTGCCCGCTGCATGTAGATGCCCATGCGCATGTTCTGCCACGGGTCACTCACGTCGGTGCACGCCTGATCGTCGAGCCCGACACCGACCTTCATGCCCATCTCGAGCATCTCGGGCACCAGCGCGACACCCGACGCGAGGCGACCGTTGGATGCCGGCTGCCATGACATCGAGGCGCCACCTGCAACCGACTCGGCGATGATCTCGGGGGTCGTCTGGATGAAATGGCCGAACATGAGCCCGAGGCCCAGCGCCCCGGCATCCCGATACAGCGCGAACTTGGACTGCTGGTGCTCGACCGCCTCGGGCGACTCGAGGAAGTGCGCCTGGTTCGTCACGCCGTAGCGGCGCATCGCCTCGACCTCGAACTCGGCGGCCTCGGGGTGCGGCGACCACTGCACCTGGCCCATGATCGACGAGCCGAGGGCGAAATCGGCGTCCATCGCGCGGGTGTGCGCGACCTCGGCGGCGAAGCGGTCGAACACCTCGTCGGAGCTGCCGACCGTGACATCCATGCCCGAGGCATCCACGAAGCGGATGCCCGCGTCGAGCGTCCCGTCGGCCTGCCGGTAGTGGTACTCGAGTCCGCGGATGCCCGCGGTGCCCGTGCGCTTGCCGTCGACCATCGACTCCCACGCCTGCAGCGGGTCGGTGAAGTTGTACGCCGTCGTGACGCCGTTGGACAGGAAGTCGAGCGATCCGTGCAGCGTCGACCAGTACAGCTGCTCGGGCGTCATGTGGGCGGTCGTGCCGAGCATCGCGTCGCACCAGCCGTAGAGCGTGTCGGCGACGCCGAGGCCGCGCAGGCCGCTGGTGAACAGGTGCGAATGGCTCGAGACGAAGCCGGGCGCGACGAAGGCGCCCGCGACATCGAGGGTCTCGTCGGCCGTGGCATCCGGCGTTCCCGAGCCGATCGCGGCGATGCGGCCGTCTTCGATCAGCATCCAGCCGTCTTCGATGTACCCGGGGTCGGCGGTGCCGGCGGGGATCGTGATGAGACGCGCGTGGGTGACGAGGAGAGACATGCTCGTCACGGTATCCGGGCGATGTTTCCGCGCTGTCACGGCCTGGAAACACGCAGGCACACCCCGGAAACACGAGGGTTCTAGCGTCGGTGCATGGGACGGTTCACAGTCACGGTCTTCTGCGGATCCTCGCCGGGGTTCGACCCGATCTACGTCGACGCCGCCCGCGCGGTCGGCACCGCGATCGGTCGCGCCGGCATGAATCTCGTCTACGGCGGCGGGCATGTCGGGCTCATGGGAACGGTGGCGGATGCCGCGGTGGCAGCCGGCGCACACGTCACGGGCGTCATCCCGCGCGCACTGCAGGCGCGCGAGGCCGTCAACCACAACATCGCCGAGCTCGTCATCGTCGACACGATGCACGAGCGCAAGATGATGATGGCCGACCGGGCGGACGCGTTCCTGGCCCTGCCGGGCGGACCCGGCACGCTCGAGGAGCTCACCGAGCAGTGGACGTGGGCGCAGCTGGGCATCCACACCAAGCCCGTCGGCCTGCTCAACATCGACGGCTACTTCGACCCGCTGCTCGCGTTCGTCGGGAACATGCGCGACCGCGGCTTCACCCACCCGCGCTACACCGACATGCTCGTCGTGGCGACGGAGGCCGGCGAGGCCCTCGCGCGGCTGCGCGACTACGTGCCCCCGGCGCGCAGCGAGGCATCGCCCGGCGCCGAGATGACCGGCGCGCTGTCGCTGCCCGTGCGTCCCTGACGCGGCGGCGCGGCGCGGAGGGTCAGCGCGGCGCGGAGGGTCAGCGGGGCGCGGAGGGTCAGCGCAGCGCGGCGGGTCAGCGGGTCAGCGCGGCTCGGCGGCGAGGTGCAGGATCGACTCGGCGAGGGCGCGGATGCCGTGGGCCACATCGCCCGCCGACACGAATTCGTCGGGGTGATGGCTGATGCCGTCGGGGTTGCGCAGGAACAGCATCCCCACGTCGGTGATCGCACCGAGCGCCATGCCGTCGTGGCCAGCCGGGCTGAACAGCACGGGCGCCGCGTCGGAGCGCACGGGCAGGGTCGCACGGATGCCGGCGGCCACGACGTCCTGCAGCAGAGGGGCGCAGAACACCGCCGGGGCGCTGTGCACCTCGCGGGCCGACCAGCGCAGTCCGCGGCCGCCCATGATCTCGTCGAGGTCGCGCGAGAGCACGTCCCACACGCGGTCGCGTTCGCCGTCGAACTCGCCGCGCAGATCGAGCGAGAACCGCACCTCGCCGGGGATCACGTTGACGGCACCGGGGAAGGCCTCGAACCGGCCGACCGTGCCGATGATGTGGTGCTCCGCGGCGCAGACGCGCTCGACGGCGAGCGCCGCCTCGCTTGCGCCCAGCAGGGCATCGTGGCGCATGTCGTAGGGAGTGCCGCCGGCATGCCGCGCCTCACCCTCGACGACGAGCTGGAACCGGCGCGCCGACGCGATCGACGACACGACCGCGAGGGGCTCCCCGGCGCGGTCGAGCGCGGGTCCCTGTTCGATGTGGGCCTCGAGGTAGGCGACGAGCTCGTCGGGGCGGCGGGCCGCCTCGCCGATACGCGCCGGGTCGAGCCCGAACTCAAGGAACGCCTGCCGCAGGCTCACCCCTTCGGCATCCGTCAGCGTCCACCACGCGTCGTTCCACGAGCCGGCGACCGCCGACGAGCCCAGCAGCGCCTTGCCGAACCGCGTGCCTTCTTCGTCGGAGAAGGCGACGACCTCGATCGGGAACGGCAGCGGCACGGCCCAGCCGCCCTCGGTCGGAACCCGCAGCAGCCGCACGACCTCGAGCGCGATGAGCACGCCGGCGATGCCGTCGAAGCGGCCCGCGTCGATGACCGTGTCCAGGTGCGACCCGAGCAGGAGGGCGGGGACATCGCCGAGCGCGCTCACGAACTCCGCAGATTCGCGCGAACTCCGCACAGATCCAGCGATATTCTGCGGAGTTCGTGACATACTGCGAGGTTGACGACCCCCGACCGTCTCGATCCGCCCGACCTGGTTGCCGGCGGCATCCTGCCACGTGCGCATGCCGAGCTCGCGCATCCACTCGGCGGCCAGTCGGTTGACGCGGGCGTGCTCGGGCGAGAGGTAGACGCGCTCGATGCGCCCGGGCGTCGCGGTGACGCGGGCGAGCTCGTCGCACCGCGCCATGACGCGGCGCGCGGCGGCCGCGACGGCGTCCGGCGACGCGGTGAGCAGGCGAGATGACGCGCTCACGCGGCCGCCGCGTAGATGTCTGCGGCCGCCTCGACACCGCCGCCCGCGGGCACGGCTGCCCCGAACCGCCGCAGCACGGCCTCGAGCGCCGCGAGCGTCGTGAGCACGGCGTCCTTGCGGGCGTTGTAGCCCATCGTCCCGATACGCCAGACGCGTCCATGCAGGGGTCCGAACGAGGTGCCGATCTCGATGCCGAAGTCCTCCAGCAGGGCCGAACGCGCGGCATCCCCCGGCACGCCTGGGATCTCGACAGCGACGACGTTGTTCATCTTGTGCGCGACGTCGCCGAAGACGCCGAGGCCGAGGCCCCGCACACCCGCGAGCATCGCTCGCCCGGCGAGCTCGTGCCGGGCGATGACCTCGTCGCGCCCCTCGAGCAGCAGCACGCGCGCGCACTCGCGCGCCGCGTACAGCATGCTCGTCGCCTCGGTGTGGTGGTTGAGGCGCCGCGGACCCCAGTAGTCGAGGATCATCCCGAGGTCGAAGTAGTTCGATCGCACGAAGTCGGGCGCGCTCGGGTCGCCGGGCTCGCGGATGCCGGCCTCGATGCGGCCGCGCGAGCGGATGACCTCGACGGCGCGCTCCGACAGCGTGATCGGCGACGAGCCCGACGGCCCGCCGAGACACTTCTGCAGGCCGGCGGTCGCGGCATCCAGTCCCCACGCATCCGCATCGAACGCGTTGCCGCCGAGCGACGCGGTCGCGTCGGAGTAGAACAGGACCCCATGGCGGGCGCAGATCGCGCCGATGTCCTCGAGCGGCTGGTTCATCGTCGTCGAGGTGTCGCCCTGCACGAGCGCGAGCAGGGTGGGCTTCACGCGGACGATCGCCTCTTCGATGACGGATGCCGGGAACACCTGTCCCCACTCGGTCTCGATCGTGTGCACCTCGGCCTGCGCGCGCTCGGCGATCTCGGCGAGCAGGTGCCCGAACCGGCCGAAGACGGGCACGAGCACGCGGTCGCCGGGGCGCACGAGCGAGACGATGGCCGCCTCGATGCCGGCGCGGCTCGTGCCGTCGACCAGCAGGGTCGCGTCGTTGGTGGTGTTCCAGACGGCCCGATACAGCTCCTGCGTCTCGGCCATCGCGGTCGTCATGAACGGGTCGTACTGCCCGACGAGCGGTGCCGACATCGCGCGCAGGACGCTGGGGTAGGCCGAGATGGGGCCAGGGCCCATCAGCAGGCGTGCGGGCGGGTCCACAGGGCCGGGGATAGCAGGGCCGGGGATAGCAGGGCCGGGGATGACGGTGGTCATGGTGCTTCCGTTCCGGTGGTGAGGGCGTGCAGGGCGAGGCCCTGCCGCACGAGGGCGATGTCAGTCCCGGCGCGTGCGATGAGGCAGACGCCGACGGGGGCGGGGCCAAGGGGCGAGGCGACCGTCAGCAGCGGCACCGACAGGGCGGGCAGCCCCGCGACGGCGGCGGGAGTCGTGAGCCGCAGCGTGGCCTGGCGCACGGCGTCGATGCCCTCGCCGCCGGCCGTCCGCGCGGGGGCGGGGCCAGGCGCGGTCGGCAAAATCAAGACGGCATCCGTCACGAGGTCAGTGAGCCGCGCGCGCAGCGACGCAAGGGCGGCGCGGGCGGCAGCCTCGTCGGCGGCCGTGACGGCGGCGGCCGCCCGGAAGCGCTCTGCGACGGCCGGGCCCGTCGCGCCCGGATGCGCGCGTAGCCAGTCGCCGTTGTTGCGCCAGGCCTCCGCGCCCTGCACCGTGCGGAACGGCACCAGATAGTCGTCGAGGTCGCCGATCGAGGCGGTCTCGACGGGCAGATCGGATGCCGCGACGAAGGTTTCGAACGCGGCGCGCGTGGCGGGATCCGCGGCATCCAGGGCCTCAGCTGGCATCACGAAGCGCCACGGCAGGTCGGCGCCGGACTCGCCGAAGACCGACTCAGTGGAGTCCGACCCGTCGTAGCTGAGGCACCAGTCTGCGACGCGCTGCAGGGTCTCACCGTCGCGCGTGAGCCAGCCGACGGTGTCGAAGCTCTGCGCGAGGGGCAGCAGGCCCTGCCTCGGCACGAGCCCGTGCGTCGTGCGCAGACCCCACAGCCCCTGGTACGACGCGGGCACGCGCACGGATCCGGCGGTGTCGGTCGCGAGGCCGATGTCGGCCTGGCCCGTCGCGACGGCCGTCGCCGGTCCGCTCGACGAGCCGCCGGGCAGGGCTCCCGGGAGGGCTGCGTTCGGCGGGGTGCCGTAGTGCGCGTTGTCGCCCGCGATCGAGTAGGCGAACTCGTCGGTGCGGGCGATGCCGCGCAGCGACGCGCCGCCGCGGAGCAGGTCGGCCACCGCCGGAGCCGTCGTCGTTTCGGCACGCGCCGAGTCGAGGTAGGTGGGGTTGCCCGCGCCGATGCGGTAGCCCTTGATGGCGAAGAGGTCCTTGACGGCGACGGTGAGACCTTCCAGCGGACCGTCCCACGCGCCCTGGAACAGCGGGTCGCCGACCGAGCGCCAGACCGACCGGTCGAGCGCCTGCGCGCGCGGCGTGACGTGGGCGGCCGTGATGAGCCAGCGCCCGTCGAGGCGCTCCCAGACCTGCGTCTGCAGTCCCGTGCCACCACCGCGGAAGCGCGAGACCGACACGAGCAGCGCGACGTCGTCTGCCAGCGGGCGGTACTCGATGCGCTCGATCGTCCGGGGCGGAACCCCGCCGCGCACGCCGCGGAACGCGCTGATCGTGTCGTGCCCGACGAGCAGGCCCGCACCGTCGCCGCGCATCGTTTCGGCGCCGGGCGCGAACGCGGCATCCAGCGCATCGAGGTCGTTCGCGAGGATCGCGGCCTCGTACGCGTCGAAAGCCGCGCGCAGGTCGGCGGGGATCTCGGTCATGCGTCACCCCTCTCCGCCGACGCGGGCGCACAACTCAGGCAGAACCCCGCCCGCGGACGTCGAAACCCCGGCTTGAGCCCCCAACAGCCTGAGTTATGCGCCGCGCTCACGCGTCACCCGCCGTCTCGACGCCGGCGAAGTCGGCCTCGCGGATGCGGGCGTGCACGCCGCACACGATGTCGACGACCTGCGAGATGTCGAAGTCGGTGGCCGCCGACAGGTACGCGTAGGCGAGGTGCTCGGCCATGCCGTACCGGGCTGCGAGCAGGTCGAGCGCCGCGCGCACTGCCTTGCGCATCGCCTCGTTGAGGTCGGGGTCGAGGCCCGTCGGCACGAGGTACTCGCCCGTCCGCACGAGGGGGCCGGTGACCTCGCCGAAGGCGGCGAGCGCCTCGGCGCGCGGCACGACCTCGAAGCGCAGCGTCGCGCGCAGGGATGCCTCGAGCGCCGTCAGGGCTACTTCGCCGTCGCCCTGCGCGAAGTGCGGGTCGCCGACGTAGGCGAGGGCGCCCGGCACCTGCACGGGCAGGTACAGGACCGTGCCCTCCACGAGAAGGTTGATGTCGATGTTGCCGCCGTGCGACCCGGGGGGCACCGAGTGCGGGCGCTCCGGACCCGCTACGGCGACGCCCATCGTGCCGAGGAACGGCGCGAGCGGAAAGCCCACGACGCGCTCACCACCCTCGACGAGCGGCAGGCGTCCGGCGCCGCCGACCACCGGTGTGAAGACGCTGACGTTCTCGGGGCCGCGCGGCAGTGTGCCGGGGAGAGCGCCCTTGCCGTGCCGGTTCGAGATGACGCCGTACGGCACGCGCGGCGCGAGAGCGACGACCGTGATCTTGAGGAGGTCGCCGGGCTCGGCTCCCTCGATGAACACCGGCCCGGTGATCACGTGCGGCCCGTCGGCGACGGCATCACGGGGGGCGGATGCCGCGATCTCGATCGCGTCGGTGAGCACCGCCTCGGGCGCGACCCCGTGACCCGTGAAGTAGTCGAGCGGATCCTGCCCCTGATCAGGCAGGATGCCTTCGTGACTGACCGTGTCGAACGTGACGGTGGCCCCCGCCGGGACGGCGAGCACCGGGGCATCCGTCTCGCACGGAAGCCTCCCCCACAGCACCGTCTGCTGCGATGCGGCGACGTAGTGGTCGCCGGGGATGGGCCCGATTCCGGGCTGCAGGATCTCGCTCACGCCGTTCCTCTCGACAGGAGGCGGCCCGCCGGTGGGCGCCTCAGCCACGGCGCCTCGCCGGCGCCGCCTTCGCTCGCGTCGTACACGCTCTGCCCGCGCAGCCACGTGCGGCGCACGCGTCCGGTGAGGAGCTTGCCGTCGTAGGCGGAGATCGGGTTGCGGTGGTGCAGGGCCCGCGCGTCGATCCGCAGTTCGTCGTCGACGCCGAACACCACGAGGTGCGCCGGCGCTCCGACGACGATCTCACCGGCATCCGCGAGACCTGCGACCCTGGCGGGACCGGTCGTGAACAGCGGCAGGAGGGTGTCGAGCGGGATGCCGCGGCGGCGCGCCTCGGTCCAGACGGCCGAGAGCCCCACCTGCAGGCCGGCGATGCCGCCCCACGCGAGACCGAAGTCGCCGTTCCCCGAGCGCTTGAGGTCGACCGTAGAGGGCGAGTGGTCGCTCACGATCGCGTCGATCGTTCCGTGGAGGATGCCCTGCCACAACAGGTCCTGATTGCCCGCTTCGCGGATCGGCGGGCAGCACTTGAACTCGCTCGCGCCGTCGGGGATCTCCTCGGCGGTGATCGTCAGGTAGTGCGGGCAGGTCTCGACGGTGAGGTCGACCCCGTCGGCCTTCGCCGCGGCGATCGCGGGCAGAGCCCGGGCGTCGCTCAAGTGCAGGATGTGGGCGCGTGCGCCGTGACGCCGCGCGGCGGCGATGACGGCGTCGATCGCGGCCTCCTCGCTCGCCGGCGGGCGCGACGCGAGGAAGGCGGCGTAGCCGCGCCCGAGCGACCCGTCACCGGAAAGGAGGTCGGGGTCTTCCGCATGGACGATCAGGCGCGAGCCGATCGACGCGACCTCGGCCATCGCCCGGTCGAGCTGGGCGCGATCGAGGTGGCCGAACTCGTCAACGCCGCTCGGTACGAGGAAGCACTTGAACCCGTACACCCCGGCGTCGTGGACCGGCCCGAGCGCACCGAGGTTCTCGGGGACGGCGCCGCCCCAGAACCCGATGTCGACATAGGCGGATGCCGCGGCCGCCGCCCGCTTGATCTCGAGGGCCTCGGTCGTCGTCGTCGGCGGGATCGAGTTGAGCGGCATGTCGACGAGGGTCGTCACGCCGCCCGCGGCCGCGGCGAGGGTCGCCGACCGGAAGCCCTCCCATTCGGTGCGGCCGGGTTCGTTGACGTGCACGTGCGAGTCGACGAGACCGGGGACGAGGGCCGCATCCTCGGGCACTTCGACAGCGCCGCGCGGGGCACCGTGGGGCACCCCCACGTCGGCGATGACGCCGCCGCGCACGACGACCTCGGCCGGGCGGAACGCACCGTCGATCCACGCGCGCTCCGCACGGATCACCAGTTCCGACACGTGGACCTCCTGGGTGCTGAAGCCCTGGTTCGGGCTGTCGATCACGACGGTACCCAGCCCGCGTTTCCCGCGTGTTTCGCTCACCGCTGTTACGGGGCCGAAACGCCGCGGCGATACGGTCGGTGCATGAGACTCGACGAGTTCAACGACACCGACCGCGAGACGGCGACGGCGACGGTCGCGGTGTGGGCGGCGGTCACCACGTGGGTCGACGCGGTCGTCGCGGCACGGCCGTACGCCTCGGTCGACGAGGCTGCCGCGCGCGCCGACGCGCTCGCCCGCAGCTGGACCGACGCCGACCTGGATGCCGCGCTCGCTCACCACCCGCGCATCGGGCAGAAGCCCGCGGGGTCGGGGGCGGAAGCCGCAGCGAGCACCCGTGAGCAGGCGGCGATGGCGAGGGCATCCGTGTCGACGACGGATGCCATGGCACAGGCCAACGCCGACTACGAGGCCCGGTTCGGGCGCGTGTTCCTCATCCGTGCCGCGGGCCGCAGCGCCGACGAGATGCTCGCCGAAGTGCGCCGCCGGCTCGGCAACGACGACGCGACCGAAGCCGCCGAGGCGCGCGACCAGCTGCGCCAGATCGCGCTGCTGCGTCTGCGCTCGAGCCTGGAGGACTGACATGACCCACCTCACGACCCACATCCTCGACGCGACCGCGGGTGTGCCCGCGACGGGTGTCGCAGTGACCCTGGCGGGGCCCGACGGCGCCGCCCTCGCGTCGGGGCAGACCGACGCCGACGGGCGGCTCGCGCTCGGTCCGGACGCGCTGGAGCCGGGCGACTACTCGCTGACGTTCTCCACCGGGCCGTACTTCGCTGCGCAGGCAGTCGAGACCTTCTACCCCTCGGTCACGGTCGCGTTCACCGTCGCAGACCGTCCGCACTACCATGTGCCGCTGCTGCTGAGCCCGTTCGCGTATTCGACGTATCGCGGGTCGTGAGGGCGTAACGCCCCGGTAGCGCGACGAAACCTGACGGTGACACAGCCTCCGTAGCCTGCGGATGTGAAGGTCATCATCGTGGGCGCGGGCATCGGCGGAACGAGCGCAGGGATCGCGCTCACAAAACTCGGACACGACATCGTCATCTACGACCGGATGCGTGAGAACAAGCCGGTCGGCGCGGCGCTGTCGCTGTGGTCCAACGGTGTCAAGGTGCTCAACTGGCTCGGCGTCGGCGCCGAAGTCGCCGCCCTCGGCGGCGACATGGCCGACATGGTCTACCTCGATGGACACACCGGTGAGACGATGTGCGACTTCTCGCTCGCCCCGGTCACGGCGATGGCAGGGCAGAAGCCCTACCCCGTCGCCCGCGCCGACCTGCAGGCGCTGCTGATGGAGCGCGTCGGGTTGGATCGCATCCACCTCGGGCGGCAGGTGGTCGGTATCGCCGATGACGGCACGCAGGTCACGGTGACCTTCGCCGACGGCACGACCGACACGGGCGACCTGCTGATCGGCGCTGACGGCGCGCGCTCGATCACGCGCGACTACGTGCAGCCCGAGGGCGCGCCCGAGATCGTGCGCGAGTACTCCGGGTACACCAACTTCAACGGGCTGATCCCGGCGGATGACGCGATCGGCCGCGACACGGCGTGGACCACCTACGTCGCCGACGGCAAGCGCGCGGCGGTCATGCCCGTCGCGGGCGACCGGTTCTACTTCTGGTTCGACGTGCCGCAGCCGGCGGGGCTCGAGTACGACCGCGCCGACGGCGTCGCACCGCTGCGGGCGGCGTTCGACGGGTGGGCTCCCGGCGTGCAGGCACTGGTGGATGCCATCGATCCCGAGGCATCCCTCAATCGCGTCGAGATCTGGGACATCACGCCGTTCTCGACGTGGGCGAAAGGGCGCGTTGCGATCCTCGGCGATGCGGCGCACAACACGGCGCCCGACATCGGGCAGGGCGCGTGCTCGGCGCTCGAGGATGCCTTCGCGCTCGGCATCGCCTTCGCGACGAACACGGTGAGCGTCGAAGACACCCTGAAGCGCTACGAGCAGATGCGCGCAGAGCGCGCGGGCGACCTCGTGCTGCGGGCGCGCAAGCGCGGCTACGAGACGCACGCGTTCGACGTGGACGCCACGGAGGCCTGGTACGAGAGTCTGCGCGGCGCCGACGGTGTTGGCATCATCCGCGGGATCGTGGGCAACATCGACGGCACGCCGGTCGACCTCGGCGGCGGGTTGCGCGCGGTCTGAGCCGCGAGGCGCGGGTCAGAGTCGCTGGGCGATCGCCGCCGCGACCGTGAGCCAGGCATCGCGCGTCTCGGGCGACAGCGCGTCGAAGTCGATCGGGCCGCCGTCGACGAGCGCGGCGTCGAAGGGCACGTGCACGACGTCGGCGGTCACCTGCGCGAAGTGGCGCTCGAGGCGCTCCGCGAGCTTGCGGTCGGGCTTGGCCGAGGGCGCCGCGAGGATCGTGACGGCCTCGTCGATCTTCTGGTCGAAGCCCTTCTCGCGCAGTCCGTCGAGCAGCCACGCCGCCGAGGCGGCGGTGTCCTCACGCACGGTCGAGACGATCACGAGCTGGTCGGCGGCCGACACCGCGGCGACCCAGTTCGAGGCGCGCATGTTGTTGCCGGTGTCGACGATCAGCAGCCGGTAGTACCGCGAGAGCACACCGTGCAGCCGGTCGAAGGCGGCCGCGTCGATGGACGACGACGCCGCGGCATCCTCATCGGAGGCGAGCACATCGAAGCGCGCGTCGACCTGCGTGCGCACGTAGGTGTCGAGCGCGGCGAGGCTCGCCTGGCTCGGCTCGGCGAACGAGTCGAGGTGCTCGAGGAGGTCGACCGCGGTGCGGTGGTGCGGCGCATTCTGCGCCCGCCAGCCGAGCGTGCCACGGGTCTCGTTGTTGTCCCACGCGAGGGTCGCGCCGCCGCGCTGCGTGCCGAACGTCGCCGCGAGGAGCAGCGTCGAGGTCGTCTTGTGCGCCCCGCCCTTGGGGTTCAGGATCACGATCGTGCGCGGACCGTCGAGCCGGCGCTGCACGAGCCGCTCGCGGTCGAGGCGCGACTGCTCGGCCTTGCCGGGCCGCGGCGAGACGGCGCCGGCGGTCGCCCGCCGGATCGCGCCCTGCCAGCCCTCGGTCGCGCGCGGCTTCACGCGGTCGGCGCGCGAACCGAGGAGGTCCTCGACGGTCGGCGTCGCCCGCTGCACGGGGTCGCGGTGCACGCCCTCGCGGACGGTGTCGCGGCGGGCCGTCGCGGTGCGCGGCGTGGTGCTGCGCAGGGGCGCGGCGGGGGTGGATGCCTCGGGGGCGGGCGTCTCGACGCCGGGAGTGCCGGCGGCGGGGGCCTCGACGGCGGGCGCCTCGGGCGCGGGCACGGCAGGAACCTGCGCGAGCTGCGCCGCCGGCGCCTCGGCGGCGACGGCTTCGGGCTCGGGTGCCTCGGGGGCATCCATCACCACCGCCGCCTCATCGCGGGTCTCGTCCGACCCGGCGACATCTGCGGTGAGATCACCCTCGGGCTCTGCGGCGGGTTCGGGCGCCGGGCCACCGGTCACCACGGGCACCTCGCCGGTGCGGAGCGGGCGCGGGGCCGAGGCGGGCTCGCCGTCCTCGGTCTCGGCGAGCGCGGTCGCCTCGATGAAGCTGCCGTCGGGGTGCACGATCAGGGGCCAGCGCACCTCGCCGTCGACGACCATCGCGGTCACGGGCTCGCCGGCCGAGGCCGCCAGCAGGCGGATCGCCTCGACGACGCGGGCGCGCAGCCCCTCCTCGGTCGACGCGAAGACCTCGTCGATCTCACCGGAGACGTGGATCTGCGCCACGGTGCTCGAGGTGTAGTGCACGGTCGGTTCGAAGGTGGCGGTTCCCACGGGGGCCTTTCTGTCGCGTTCTGGCGTTCCCGAGTATCCCACCCCGGCGTCCTCAGCCCCGAAACGTCCTCAGACCTGGAACACGGAGTGCACCGGCCCGCAGGCCGCCTGACCGTCGAGCTCGATGAGTTCCATCAGCACGGCGGTGCCGGCGAGCTTCAGATCGAGCTCGGCCAGCAGTTGCTGACCGGCGCGCAGTGTGCCGCCGGTGGCGAGGATGTCGTCGACGAGCAGCACGCGCGTCCCCGGCGTGAGGTCGTCGCTCATCTCGATCGACGCGCGGCCGTACTCGAGGGCGTAGTCGACCGAGGCTGCCGGCCGCGGGAGCTTTCCGGCCTTGCGGATCGGGGCCATGCCCACGCCGGCCGCGATCGCGACGGCTCCGGCGAGCAGAAAGCCGCGCGCCTCGATGCCGGCGACCACGTCGAACTGACCGGCGAACGGCTCGATCAGCGCGTCGACCGAGGCGCGGAGCGCGTCGGCATTCGCGAGGAGCGGCGAGATGTCGCGGAAGAGGATGCCGGGTTCGGGAAAGTCGGGGATGGTCGCGATGAGCGATTCGGCGCGCTGGAGGGCCTGTGACGTCACCGGACCAGCGTACGCGCGCCGCAGGGGGCTCTGCGCGCCCCGGCCGTCGACCGACCGGGTTGCGTAAGCGCTTACACTGGAGCGCATGACGTCGCAGCCGACCTCCACCCTGATCTCCCCGCCCCCCGCCGAGGCCTCCCCCGCGGCCACCGCCGAGGTGCCCGACCTGCGCGGCAACCACCCCGGCGCCGAGTGGTGGCGCACCGCCGTGATCTACCAGATCTACCCCCGCTCGTTCGCGGATGCCTCCGGCGACGGCATCGGCGACCTCCCCGGCGTCACCGCGCACCTCGACGACCTGCGCTCGCTCGGCGTCGACGCCGTCTGGCTGAGCCCCTTCTACCGTTCGCCACAGCACGACGCCGGCTACGACGTCGCCGACTACCGCGACATCGACCCCCTGTTCGGCACCCTCGACGACTTCGACACGATGCTCGCCGCGGCGCACGCCCGGGGCATCCGCGTCATCGTCGACCTCGTGCCGAACCATTCCTCCGACCAGCACGTGTGGTTCCAAGAGGCCCTGGCCGCCGAACCCGGCAGCCCGGCGCGCGCCCGTTACCTCTTCCGCGACGGGCGCGGACCGGCCGGCGACGAGGCGCCCAACAACTGGGAGTCGGTCTTCGGCGGCCCCGCGTGGACCCGCACGACGAACCCCGACGGCACGCCCGGGCAGTGGTACCTGCACCTGTTCGACACGACCCAGCCCGACTTCGACTGGGCGAACCCCGAGGTGCAGGACGAGTTCCGAGGCATCCTGCGTTTCTGGCTCGACCGCGGCGTCGACGGCTTCCGCGTCGACGTGGCGCACGGGCTCGTCAAGACCGACGGGCTGCCCGACCACGTGCCGGCCGTCGACGCCGACAGCATGGGCGGTGGCGACGACGACGTGCCGTACTGGGGTCAGGACGGCGTGCACGAGATCTACCGCGACTGGCACCGCGTGCTCGCCGAGTACGACGGCGATCGGGCGCTGTGCGCCGAGGCGTGGCTGCCGACCGTCGACCGGACGGCGGAGTGGGTGCGCTCCGACGAGATGCACCAGGCATTCAACTTCCCGTATCTCATGACCGAGTGGGACGCCCCGGCGATCCGCGAGGTGATCTCCGAGTCGCTGCGCGCGTTCCCCGCCGTCGGCGCGCCGGCGACGTGGGTGCTGTCGAACCACGACGTCGTGCGGCACGCGTCGCGCCTCGCGTTGACCGCCGAGAACCCGCAGGGCCACGGCATCGGGCCGTCTTCTCCGGGTCAGCCGATCCCCGAGGTGGGGCTGCGGCGTGCCCGAGCGGCGACGACGGTGATGCTCGCGTTGCCCGGCTCGGCCTACGTCTACCAGGGCGAGGAGCTCGGACTGCCGGAGGTCATCGAGCTGCCGGGCGAGGTGCGGCAGGACCCGACCTGGTTCCGCACCGACGGCGAGCGCTACGGGCGCGACGGCTGCCGCGTGCCGATTCCGTGGACGGCGGACGGCGCCGCGTACGGCTTCAACACGACGGGCGCCTCGTGGCTGCCGCAGCCGGCCGAATGGGCGGCGCTCGCGCGCGACGCGCAGGAGGGCGACCCCGACTCGACGCTGTGGCTCTACCGCCAGCTGCTCGCGACGCGACGCGCGGAGGGTCTCGGAGCCGGCGAGCTCACCTGGCTCGACGGCTACGGCGACGACGTCATCGCATTCCGCAACGGGAATGTGACCGTGATCGCGAACGCCTCGGATGCCTCGGTGCCCCTCCCCGCCGGCACGGTGCTCGTCTCGAGCGGGCCGTTGCAGGCATCCGGACGTGCGGGCGCGCTGCCCGTGGACACCGCGGTCTGGATGCTCGCCGACTGACGTGGCGAGCCTCGACGATGTCGCCCGCGCCGCCGGAGTGTCCACGGCGACGGTCTCGCGTGCCCTGAGCGGGCGCGGGCGCACGTCGGAGGCGACCCGGCAGAGGGTGCGGGCGGCGGCCGACGCGCTCGGCTACGTGGCATCCGCCACCGCATCGTCGCTCGCGTCGGGCCGCGCCGAGAACATCGGCGTGATCGTGCCCCTCATGGACCGGTGGTTCTTCGCGACGGTGCTCGACGGCATCGCGGCGCGGCTCGCCCCGCGCGGGTACGACCTCACGCTGTACAACCTCACAGATGACCCGGCGCAGCGCCGCCGGCTGTTCGAGACCTCCCTGCGCCGCGGGCGCGTGGACGGCCTGATCGTGCTGTCGGTGGCGCTCACCGACGACGAGGTCGTGGCGCTCGAGACGCTCGACCTGCCGGTCGTGGGCCTCGGTGTGCCCCGCGGCGAGCTGCCCGCCCTGCGGGTCGACGACACCGCCGTGGGCCGCGCGGCCGCGGAGCACCTGCTGGCGCTCGGGCACCGCGAGATCGTGCACATCGGCCAGAGCGTCGGGGCGGAGGTCGCCGGTCGGGCGCCGGCGTACGACATCCCGACCCGGCGGCGCGCCGGGTTCGAGGCGGCGATGGCCGCGGCAGGCGCCGCGGCCCGGTTCGTCGAGAGCGACTTCACCGTCGACGGCGCGCGCCGCGCGGCCGTCGCGCTGCTCCGCGGCGGTGGGGGCGGCGCGGCGGATGCTGGCACCGGCGCGGCTCGCCGCCCGACGGCGATCTTCGCGGCCTCGGACGAGATGGCCTACGGCGTGCTGACCGCGGCGCGCGACCTCGGACTGCGCGTGCCCGAAGACCTCTCCGTGATCGGCGTCGACGGCCACGACCTGGCGGAGCTGTTCGGCCTGACGACGATCGACCAGTTCCCGCACGCCCAGGGCGAGCGAGCGGGTGACGCGATCCTCGCCGCCCTCGGCCGCCCCGCCGCGGGCGCCCCCGACCCCGGCCCACCCGCGGACGCCCCCGGCACGCCCGCGGGTCTCGCCGCGCCCGCGGGTCTCGGCGCACCCGCGGGTCTCGCCGCACCCGGCGGTCTCGGCGCACCCGGCGGCAGCGAGTCACTCGACGGATCCGAGGTCGACGCATCCCTCCCCTTCGCCCTCGTCACCCGCGGCACCACCGCCCCACCCCCTCGTTCCTGACCTCCCCCCGTTCACAACGTCGGAGATCCCGGACGCGCGAGCCCCCCGAACCGATTCGACCGGCCGTTCACGACCCGAATCTCCGACGTTACGTACGCCCGCTCGCCCGGACTCCCGCCTGCCCGCCCCGACCCCCTGCCGTCCGAAATCCCGTCCGCCCGGACTCCGGCCTGCCCTCCCGAGCCCCCGCCCAGGCCGCAAACCCGTACAGGCCGAAAACAGCGCCGCCGGTTACAGTCGGAGGGTGAGCATCGACCTCGAGGCCCTGTACATCGACCTGCACCGCCACCCCGAACTCTCGTTCCGGGAGACGCGCACGGCCGGCGTCATCGCGCGCGAACTCGGAGTCCTCGGGCTTGAGGTCGTCGAGGGGCTCGGCAAGACCGGCGCCGCGTCGGCGATCAGGAACGGCGACGGCCCGGTGGTCTGGCTGCGCGCGGACATGGACGCCCTCCCCGTCGAGGAGCAGACCGGCCTCGCCTACGCCTCCACGGCGCGGGGCATCGATCCCGCCGGCACCGACGTCCCCGTCATGCACGCGTGCGGACACGACATGCACGTGACGGCGATGCTGGGCGCCCTCGAACGTCTCCTCGCCACGAAGGACGAATGGTCGGGCACCGTCGTCGCCGTCTTCCAGCCCGCCGAGGAGTACGGCGCCGGCGCGCAGGCGATGATCGCCGACGGCGTGCTCGACCGATTCCCGAAGCCCGACATCGTGCTCGGCCAGCACCTGACCCCGCTCCCGGCGGGCACGATCGGCGTGCGCCCGGGCACGCAGATGGCGGCGTCCGACGGCCTGACCGTGCGCCTCCTCGGTCGCGGCGGACACGGCTCACGCCCGCACGCGACGATCGACCCGGTCGTCATGGCCGCCGCCACCGTCATGCGCCTGCAAACCATCGTCTCGCGCGAGATCGACCCGCGCGAGATGGCGGTCGTGACCGTCGGCGCGATCCACGCGGGCCTGAAGAACAACATCATCCCCGCCGAGGCGACGCTCGAGCTGAGCCTCCGCTACCCCGACGACGACGCCCGCGCCGACGTGATGGCGCGGGTCGAACGCGTCGTGCGGGCCGAGGCCCAGGCATCCGGCGCGACCGAGGAGCCGGTCATCACCACGCTCCACTCCCTGCCCCCGACGATCAACGACGGGGATGCCACGGCGCGCCTCGTCGCCGCGTGGGAACGTGCCTTCGGCGAGGGCATCGTCGTCGACCCGGGCATGTTCACCGGCAGTGAGGACGTCTCGTGGTTCGCCCGCGAGGCCGGCGTGCCGCTCGTCTACTGGTTCTGGGGCGGCGTCGACCCGGAGCGCTTCGCCGACGCGTACGCGCGCGGCGCGATCAACGAGGAGATCCCGACGAACCACTCGCCGTTCTTCGCGCCCGTCCTCCACCCGACGATCGAGCGCGGCGTCGACGCCCTCGTGGTGGCCGCGCGGGAGTTCCTCGCATGAGCTGGGCCGACCTCGGGCTGCCCGACGCCCCCGAGCCGAGCGGCAACGAGACGCCGGCGCCCCGCCCGCGCAAAGAGCCGAAACCCCCCAAGGAGCCGAAGCCGCCGAAGACTCCGAAGCCGCCGAAGCCGCCCCGCGAGTCGGGCGGACAGGGCGACGGCGAGGGTGGTTCGCGCACGCCGCTGATCCTCGGGATCGTCGCGGGTGTGCTGCTGGTCGCCGTCGTCGTGACGCTCGGGTTCGCCCTGACCCGCGGCTCGTCGACCGCCTCCCCCGCAGACACGCCGTCGAGCGATGCGTCGACGGCCGCGCCCACCGCTCAGCCGTCGCCGAGCCCCTCGGCATCCTCCGACGCGGTCGGCGTTCCGGTCGCGCTGAAGTTCGGCGGCACGGGTTTCACCCTCGTCGACAAGAACGCCAAGACGGTCTTCTCCTACGAGTGGCGCGACAAGGCCGCCGACGCGGTCACGGAGCTCACCGCGGCGTTCGGCGCGGCACCGACGCAGCGCGTCGAGCCGGGCGACGGCAGCAGCTACCCCGACTACACGGTGTACCAGTGGGAGGGCTTCCTGCTCTACGACATGGTCGACGGCACGGGCGGCGCGCAGCGCGCGACGTTCACCCAGCCGTCGTACGCCACCTTCTCGCGCAACGAGGTCGGCCCGATCTCGATGACCGCCGAGCACGGACTGAAGATCGGCTCGCCGGTGACGGCGGTGCGCGCCGCCGGGCCGAGCCAGGAGGTTCCGCGCGGCAACGTCGGCTCGATCCGGTTCATCTTCGACCAGTCGCGCTCGTCGGCCGGCCCGCCCGTGCAGTACAGCATGATCGCCGACACCGACGGCTCCACGGTCACCGCCGTGCTCTACTACTTCGCCGCCGGCGGCTGATCGCGGGCCGGACACAAGCGCACTCCCGCAAGCTCCGCCTACGCCTACGCCTCCGCCCGGGCGTCGGTGACGTCCCGGCCCGTGACGAGGCCGGGCAGGCCGCGGCCCTGCCGCGTCGACAACGCGGCGATGACGGATGCCACGGCGAACGCCGTCGCGCTGACCGACCACGGCGCGGGCAGCAGCGACAGCAGCAGATACCCGCCGATCCCCGCCAGGAAGCGCAGCGGACGGGCGAGCGCCTCGGGCAGCGGTCCGCCCCGGTACCGCAGCTCGACGGCGAGGTCGCCGACCGTCCGCCCCGTCGCGAGCGTCACGATCGCCCACAGCGCGATCGGCACGGCGCTCGACACCGCCCGCGCGAGCGTACCGTCGAGCACCGCGGCGTGATCGCGCGCCACGTACTCGAGCACGACCTGCACGCCGATCCCCATCACCCCGGCGACGAGCACGGTGCCGAGCCAGTCGCACAGCATCGCCAGCAGCCGCCGCCCGCGCGTGACGGGGTGCGGCCGGCGGGCGGCATCCGTCACCGCGCTGCCGCGCAGCCGCCGCGGCACGACGAGCGCGAGCGCCGATCCGAGCACCGCGCCGAGCGTGTTCATGAGCAGGTCGTCGACGTCGAACACGCGGTAGGCGCACGGGTAGATCCCCCACACCCCGGTCAGTTGCGTCGTCTCGATCACGAGCGAGACCCCGAATCCGACGAGAAGGGCGGTGAGGATGCCTCTGCCGCCGAGCACCCGCAGGAAGAAGCCGAGCGGCAGGAAGAGCAGCACGTTGAGCGCCAGCTGCAGCACCGCGAAATCGGTCACGCTGCGCGCCGCGCGCAGATCGTCGACGAACGCGAACACGTCGAGGTCCACCCCGGCGCAGGCAGAGAAAGCGGCGTCCGGAAGGGGCAGCAGCGTGTACGTCCAGATCGCCAGGAAGTAGACGAGCGCCGCCGCCCACAGCGCCGACCGGCCGAGCGTGAGGCGCCCGCGACGGCGGTAGCTGACGGCCACGAACGGCACGAACAGGGCCGTGCCGACGAGCACGCCGAGCCCGATCGCGATCGCCGCCGAATACACCTCGTTGCCCATCCCCCGATACTTCCAGGTCGCCGGATTGCGCACGCGCGCCGGGGCGCGTAATGTCGCCCGCCGTGGCCGATGAAAACCGCGGGGAGGACAGGGCGGGGGCCGACGAGACCCCCATCGCCAAACGCATCCTCATCGGCGAGCCGCTGACGAGTGAAGAACTCGAGGGCCAGCTGCTCCCGAAGAGGATGGCGTTGCCGATCTTCGCCTCCGACGCGCTCTCGTCGGTCGCCTACGCGCCGCAGGAACTCCTCATGATCCTGCTCATCGGCGGCACGGCGTTCCTGGCGTTCAGCCCGTGGGTCGCGGCGGCGGTGGTCGCGCTCCTCATCGTGGTCGTGCTGAGCTACCGCCAGCTCATCAAGGCGTACCCCTCCGGCGGCGGCGACTACGAGGTCGCGCGCACGAACCTCGGTGAGAAGGCCGGCGTCGTCGTCGCGGCGGCGCTGCTCGTCGACTACATCCTGACGGTCGCCGTGTCGGTGGCATCCGGCGTCGACAACATCATCTCGGCCCTCCCCGGCCTCGACCCGTGGCGGGTCGAGGCCGCCGTCGGGTTCGTGGTGCTGATCATCCTCGTGAACCTGCGGGGCGTGCGCGAGGCATCCACCGCCTTCGCGATCCCCACGTACGTCTTCATCGGCTCGGTGCTCGTCATGATCGTGGTCGGGCTCATCCGGTGGGCGCTGGGCGATCCGCCCATCGCCGACAGCGCCCAGTTCGCCGTGCAGGCCGAAGACCTGAGCCAGGCCGCGATCATCCTGCTGATCCTGCGCGCGTTCTCGAGTGGATGCTCCGCGCTCACCGGCGTCGAGGCGGTCGCCAACGGCGTGCCCGCCTTCCGCAACCCCAAGGTGCGCAACGCCCAGACGACCCTCGTGCTGATGGGCTCGATCGCGATCCTGATGTTCGCCGGGCTCACCGTGCTCGCCCTGATCTCGGGGGTGCACTACGCCGAGAACCCCTGCCACCTCATCGGGTTCGACTGCCAGGCGGCGGTGCAGCCGAGCCTCATGGCGCAGGTCGCCGCGGCCACGTTCGGCAGCGGCAGCATCCTCTTCTACGTCGTGCAGGCCGCGACCGCCTGCGTGCTGCTGCTGGCCGCCAACACCGCGTTCAACGGGTTCCCGCTGCTCGGTTCGGTGCTCGCCCGCGACGGCTACGCCCCGAAGGCGCTGAACACCCGCGGCGACCGCCTCGTCTACTCGAACGGCATGATCATCCTCGGCCTTGCCGCGGTGCTCGTGCTGATCCTCTTCCAGGCGAAGCGCACGACCCTCATCCAGCTCTACATCATCGGCGTGTTCGTGTCGTTCTCGCTCGGCCAGATCGGCATGGTCCGGCACTGGCGGCGCGAGCTGCGGCTGCTGGCGCGCGGCACGTCGAGCACCGCCGTCGCCGCGCGGCGCGAGGCGTGGTCGGGCCTGTTCATCAACACGCTCGGGGCGACCTTCACCGTCGTCGTGCTCGTGATCGTGACGATCACGAAGTTCACGCACGGGGCGTGGCTGGTCTTCCTCGCGATCCCGGTGCTGTCGTTCCTCCTGGTGGGCGTGCACCGCTACTACCGCGACGTCGAGCACGAGATCACGATGGATGACGATGTGCACTTCGGCGCCACCGGCGATGTGGCGATCGTGCTCGTCGGCAAGCTGCAGAAGCCGGTCGCGAAGGCCCTCGACTACGCCCTCGCCGCCAAGCACGACGAGACCCTCGCCGTGCACATCGCCGTCACCGCCGACGACGCCCGCGACGTGCAGGAGGAGTGGGAATACCACCACATGCCGGTGCCGCTGCTCGTCATCGAGTCACCCTACCGGCAGTACGCAGCGCCGCTCGCCCAGTTCATCAACCAGTACCGCGAGAAGCACGGGTCGTCGGTCGTGACGGTCTACCTGCCGCAGTACATCGTCGGGCACTGGTGGGAGACCTTCCTGCACAACCGCCGCGCCCGGCGCATCGCGCAGCAGCTCATGCTCGTCCACGGCGTGCAGATCACGCTCGTGCCCTGGATGCTCGACTCGTCGGAGCTCATCTACGGCCGCCGCTCGCGGCCGCTGCCGGGCGACGACCGCGCCGGGCGGATCACCTCGTACGGCCTCGTCGCCCACACCGACGACGAACCGTAACCCGGCCGGCGCGGCTCACGACGCGTCGCGGAGCGCCCCCCTCACGACGCGGCGGTCAGCAGCAGCTCCTCACGGCGGCGGGCGAGCGCGGCGAGCCGCTCCGCCGTCTCGAGGCGCCGGTTCGCGAGGGCGACGTCGAGCTCGCTGAGGCGCACCTGCAGCGTGACCGCCTGCTCGCGTGCCTGCGCGATGCGCTCCCGCACCATCCAGTCGGCGAACACGTTGTCGAAGAGCACGTCGAACACGCCGAGGGTGTCGGAGATCTCGACGCCCTGCACAGGCGAGACGCCGACGTCGGCGAGCTCGATCCGCAGGCGCTCGAGGGCGCGGTTCACCCGCGCGAAGGCATCCGCCGACTCCTGGATGCGACTGTGCTTCATCAGGTCGGCGAGCATCCCTCTGCCGAAGAACGTGTCGTAGGTCGACCAGCCGCCCGCGCTCTGCAGACGGGTGTGCGCCTCCTCGAGGGCGCTCATCGCGGCGCGGAGCGCGGCGACGGCCTCATCGACCTCCCGCAGGTCGGAACGCGCGCGGCCGATGTCGGCCGCGACGATGCGCAGGTCGGATGCCACGGTGCCGAGGCTGTCTCCCGCCGCCCCCGCGGTCACGATCCGCTCGTACTCGGCGAGCGCCCCCGCGTACCGCTCCTCCACGTCGCCGAGCTCGGCGCGCTGGGCGCTCACCCGACGGAGCTCCGCGCCCGCCTGCGCGAGACGTGCCTCGGCGCCGGCGACGGCGAGCGCCGCGGCGTCGCGCTCGGCACGCTCGCGGGCCGCCTGCTCCGGGGCATCCCCGCGGAGGGTCGCCCACAGGCGTGCCGCCGAGATCCCCTCGATGCGCCGGACGTCGGCCTCCTCCACGCGAAGGCGCTCCTGCAGCTCATCGCGCTCGGCCCGGCGGGCGTCGACGAGGGTGCGGGCCGCGTCGACGCGGGCCCCGAGGTGTTGGTGCGCGGAGCGGTCTTCGGCGGCGCGGCGGAGGATCTCGACGGCGGCGTCAGCATCGGTCATGCCCCCAGCGTGCCACGGCAGGCCGCCCTACTCCCCCGCACCCCTCACCCCCACGGCGCCGGGCACGCGGGCGGGGCGTAGCCTAGACGGGTGAGTTCCTCGACCCCTCAGACCGTCGCGTCCGCCGTCGACCCGCTCGACGCGACCCGGCTGCGCGAGGACTTCCCGATCCTCTCCGAAGAGGTGAACGGTCACCGTCTCGTCTACCTCGACTCCGCCGCGACCAGCCAGCGCCCGCTCGCGGTGCTCGACGCCGAGCGCGAGTTCCTCACGCACGCGAACGCGGCCGTGCACCGCGGCGCGCACACGCTCGCCGCCGAGGCGACCGACCTGTTCGAAGACGCCCGCGCGACCGTCGCCGGCTTCGTCGGCGCGGAGGCCGAGCAGCTCGTCTGGACGAGCGGCGCCACGATGGGCCTCAACCTCGTCGCCTACTCGATCGGCAACGCGTCGGTCGGGCGCGGCGCACCGGCATCCGCGGGTCTGGCCCTCCGCCCCGGCGACGAGATCGTCACGACGGCCATCGAGCACCACGCCAACCTCATCCCGTGGCAGGAGCTCGCCGCGCGCACCGGCGCGGTGCTGCGACACATCCCCGCCCGGGACGACGGCACCCTCGACCTCGACGCCGCGTCGGAGATCATCGGCGAGCGCACCCGCATCGTCGCGTTCACGCACGTCTCGAACGTGCTCGGCATCGTCAACCCGGTCGACGAGCTCATCGCGCTCGCCCGGCGCGTCGGCGCGCTGACGGTGATGGATGCCTGCCAGTCGGCCCCGCACCTCCCGCTCGACCTCCCCGCGCTCGGCGTCGACCTCGCCGTCTTCAGCGGCCACAAGATGCTCGGGCCCTACGGCGTCGGCGGCCTCTACGGACGCGCCGCGGTGCTCGAGGCGATGCCCCCGTTCCTCACCGGCGGCTCGATGATCACGACCGTGACCCTCGATCACGCCGAGTACCTGGCCCCGCCGCAGCGGTTCGAGGCCGGCACTCAGCCGATCGGCCCGGCGATCGGCCTGGCCGCCGCGGTCCGCTACCTCGACGGGGTCGGTCTCGACCGCATCCACGCGCAGGAGACGATGCTCGCCGAGCGCATGCGCGCCGGGCTCGTAAAGATCCCGGGCATCCGCCTCCTCGGCGATGCGGAGGGCGCCGAACGGGTCGGCCTCTGGTCGTTCGACGTCGACGGCGTGCACGCGCACGACGCGGGCCAGTTCCTCGACGCGCGCGGCGTCGCCGTGCGGGTCGGCCACCACTGCGCCGCCCCGCTGCACAGCCGCTTCGGCATCACCGCCTCGGTGCGCGCCTCGACCGCCCTCTACACCACCCCCGATGACGTGGATGTCTTCCTCGATGCCGTCAGCGGCATCCGTCCCTATTTCGGAGTCTGACCATGAACGAGCTCGACGCGCTCTATCGCGAACTGATCCTCGACCATTCGAAGCACCCGCAGCACTTCGGGCTGAGCACCGCGGAGGACGCGGCCGGCACGACCGGCGAGTCGTACCAGAAGAACCCGGTGTGCGGCGATGAGATCACCCTGCGCGCCCACGTCGACGGCGAGACCATCACCGGCGTCGCGTGGGAGGGTCGCGGATGCTCGATCTCGCAGGCCTCAGCATCCATGCTCTCCGACCTCGTCGCTGAGGAGGGGCTCAGCCGCGCCGAGGCGGTCGCGCTGATCGAGGGGTTCCGGGAGGCGCTCCGCTCGCGCGGCCAGCTCGAGCTCGACGAAGACGTCTACGGCGATGCTGCCGCCCTGTCGGGGGTGTCGAAGTTCTCGGCGCGGGTCAAGTGCGCGATGCTCGCGTGGGTCGCCCTCGAAGACGCGATCGCCAAGGCATGAGCCACGCCGAGGCCCAGGCCCACCTCCCCCACGTCGTCATCATCGGCGGCGGCTTCGCCGGTGTCAGCGCCGCACGCGCGCTGCGGCACGCCCCCGTGCGCGTGACCCTCGTCGACCGCCGCATCTACAACACCTTCCAGCCGCTGCTCTATCAGGTGGCCACCGGAGGGCTGAACCCCGGCGACGTCACGCACTTCCTGCGGAGCCTGCGCGCCCAACAGCCGAACCTCGACGTCGTGCACGAGCACCTCATGGAGATCGACACGGATGCCCGCACCGTGCGCCTGCTCGACGGGCAGGAGATGCCCTACGACTACCTGCTGATCGCGAACGGCGTGACGACGGCGTACCACGGCACTCCGGGCGCGAAAGAGAACTCGTTCGCGGTGTACTCGCGGTCGCAGGCCATCGCGATCCGCGACACCCTGTTCACGCGCCTGGAGCGCGCGGCAGTCAAGCCCGACCGCGACAAGGGTCTGTCGGTCGTCGTGATCGGCGGCGGGCCCACCGGCGTCGAGATGGCCGGAGCGCTCGCGGAGCTGCGCGACCAGGGCCTCGAGCCCGCCTACCCCGAGCTGGAGGGCGACGCGTTCCGTATCACCCTGCTGCAGCGGAGCGAGATCCTGAAGCCGTTCCTGCCGAAGCTGCGCACCTACGCGGCGGCCCAGCTGCGCCGCCGCGACGTGACGGTGCGCCTGGGCGCGGGGGTCGAGGAGGTGTGCCCCGACTCGGTGCGCCTCTCCGACGGCACGGTGCTCCCCTCCGACCTCACGATCTGGGCGACCGGCGTCGCCCCGCACGAGGAAGTGCGCCACTGGAGCCTGCCGCTCGACGAGGGCGACCGCATCCGCGTGGGCGCCGACCTGCAGGTCGAGGGGCTCCCCGGCGTCTTCGCCGCGGGCGACGTCGCGATCACGCCGCAGGACCTGCCGCAGCTCGCGCAGCCGGCCATCCAGGGCGGCGCGCACGTCGCACGGCAGATCCAGCGGCTGCTGGCGGGGGAGCCGACCGAGCCGTTCGAGTACTACGACAAGGGGCAGCTCGCGATCATCGGCCGCCGCTCGGCGGTGGGCGAGGTGCCCGGAGTGGCGAACCTGCCGGTGCTGCACAGCATCGGGATCCTCCAGCGCGTGCCGCTGCTGCGCCGCATCGTGCCACTCACCGGGCGCCCGGCCTGGTTCGTGTGGCTGTTCGTGCACATCTCGAGCCTGCTCGGCCCGCGCAACAAGCTGCAGGTCATGGTCGGGCTCGTCGCCCGCTACGGCCCGCGCCTGCACCGCGCGCCGGTGCCGATCGTCGGCGACGTGCCGGCGATCCGCCCCTCGAAGGCGCAGCGCCGGCGCCTCAGCCCCGCCGAGCGCTCCGCCGTCGACGCGGCCGCCGCCGAAGACGCCGGCTGACCCGCCCGTGCCCGTCGCCCGCGCCGCGCCCATCGCCCCGGCCCCGCCCGAACTGCAAGGCCTGCGGCGCGACACGCCGCCAAGCGGGGCTCGGCCCCGGCGTGTCGCGCCGCAGGCCTTGCAGTTCGGGCGGAGCACCGAGCGAGAGCCGCGCCGAGGCATCCTCGGCTGAGGGCGCTCAGCGCCCGCGGCGGCGGTAGATCGCCATCGCGGCGGCGTACGCTGCCAGGAGCACTCCGACGAGCCACGCCAGCGCGATCCGCAGATCGGCCGCCACCGGCTGACCGGTCAGCAGCGCGCGGATGGAGTCGACGATCGGGGTCACGGGCTGGTTCTCGGCGAACCAGGCGACCGGCGCGGGCATCGAGGTCGTCGGCACGAACGCGGAGCTGATGAACGGCAGGAAGATGAGCGGGTAGCTGAATGCGCTCGCCCCGTCGACCGTCTTGGCAGCGAGCCCGGCGATGACCGCCACCCAGGTGAGCGCGAGGATGAACAGGACGAGGATGCGGTCACCGCCAGCCACGCCGGCGCTCCCGCCGAGCTGCGGAACCCGAGCAGCAGCGCGACGCCCAGGACGAGGACGACCGAGACCAGGTTCGCGACGAGCGAGGTGAGCACGTGCGCCCACAGTCCCGCCGACCGTGCGATCGGCATCGACTGGAACCGCTCGAAGATGCCGCCCTGGAGATCGAGGAACAGACGGTACGACGTGTACGCGATGCCCGATGCGATCGTGATGAGCAGGATGCCGGGGAGCAGGTAGTCGATGTACGACCCCGTGCGCGCGCCCGAGTCGATCGCGCCGCCGAAAGACGAACACGAACAGCAGCATGAGTGCGACGGGGGTGATGGCGGTGGTGATGATCGTGTCGGGGCTGCGCAGGATGTGTCGCAGCGACCGACCGGTGAGCGTCGCCGTGTCGGCGATCACGTGCGTGGTCATGAGGACTCCCGGGTGGTGAGGGCGAGGAAGATCTCCTCGAGCGTCGGCTGCTTCTCGACGTATTCGACGGTCGCCGGAGTCAGCAGCCTCTTCGGTTCTGCGAGGGTGCCCTCCACGAGCACGCGCCCCTCGTGCAGGATCGCGATGCGGTCGGCGAGATGCTCGGCCTCGTGGAGGTACTGGGTGGTCAGCAGCACGGCGGTGCCGTGGTCGGCCAGAGTGCGGATGGTTGCCCAGACCTCGCGCCGCGCTTCGGGATCGAGGCCGGTGGTCGGCTCCGTGTGAGATGCGTGCGCGAAAGCGAGACCTCGCGAGCGAGCGTTCCCACGGTCCACGGCTCAGCCATCCGATCCCTGAGCATCCGTATCGCGTCGCCGATGTGTCCGATCGCCGCGGGATCTGTGAGGCGCCCGTCGATCGGCCTCCACGGTGGCCGGGTGTCGTGCTCGCCATTCTCCGCGGAGAGGAACGTCGGCAAGACCATGCCCACCCAGCGGGCGAGCAGTTCGACCGTGCGCGTCGCGACGACTTCTGGCGGATGGGTCTCGTCGCACAGGATGCTCATCTGTCGCCACAGCGGCTCGATCTGCCGCAGCGCCCGCACCCCGGGCTCGATCAGGAGCGGCCTCCCGGCCCACTCATGCGGATGCACCCCCGCGAGGACGCGTGACCGGTCGGGAAAGAACCACGACATCTGTGAGCGCCAGAACTCATCATCGGCGTAGACCGCCCACATCCGCACAGACGAGGCCGGCCGAACCTGACACCACCGTCCCGAGCCGAGCGCGAACGACGTCCCCGGGCGCAACGCGTAGCCGCCGTCCGCCGTCTCGATCTCGCACGCGCCTTCGAGCACGTTCAAGATCTTCGTCTGCCGGAACACCGCTCGGCGCGAGGGCAGAGTCCTCACAACCTCGACCGCCACAGCACCGGCCCCGCTGCGCTGCCTCGCCGGGTGCGGAAGCGGCTCATGAGCAGTCGAACGATGGGCCCTAACGCCGCTGACCGTTCTACTCTCGTCCGAAGCGGCGGGCGAGGGCTGCGCCGGCGTTGCTTCCAGCGAGGAACGCGCGGGTTCGTTCCACCAGGTCGCGGAGAAGGTCGTCGCCGAAGGCGGCGCGGAGGTTCTCGTCGATCATCGCTTCGGCGGCCTGGATTTTCGGGCGGAGCTTGCGGCCTTCCTTGGTGAGCTGGAGAAGAACCTGGCGTCGATCCATCGGATTGTCGATCCGGTCGACAAGCCCTCGTTTCACGAGAGCGTCGACGAGTCGGCTCGGGCTGCCCGTCTCGCACACCAACAATCCGCCGAGGCCTTTGAGGGTGGTCGGCCCATGCTCGCCCAGCACGATGATGACCTCCGCCTGAGAGGGAGTGACCTCCATCGGAGTGAGTGCGAGCGCGAGCTGGCGGTTGCCCTCGCGCTGGGCAGCCAGGATCGCGTATCGCAACTCGGGCGCGGTCACGGGGGGGTGAGTGTCCTGCATGCAGGCGGGCTCCTTCGGTTCCTGGCGCATGACGCGCCACAGGTTCGATGATCCGTCATCGAACTATGCATCCAGCTCTTTCAAGAGATGCCACCAGCCTAGAGGCTACAGATGCGTGACGCGACATTTTTCGCCGAATCTTCTGATTCGGCTTGACAAGCGCACCCGACCAGGTTCAGTATCACGTCATTGGATGACATGGCATCTAATGTGAATGCTGACAACCGGAAGAGGATACAGATGAGCAAGCAACTGCCTGTGATCGGGACGGCCGCGGCGGAGGGGTTCGCGCCTATCGATGACGTGGTCGCGGTGATCGCCCGTGGCGGCATGGTGGTGCTGGTCGACGACGAGGACCGCGAGAACGAGGGCGACTTGGTCGTCGCGGCCGAGTTCGCGACGGCGGAGGTCATCAACTTCATGATCACGCACGGGCGCGGCCTGGTGTGCGTGTCGATCACTGAGGACCGTGCGCTCACGCTGGGGCTCGGGCCGATGGCGACGAACAACACCGAGTCGAACGGAACCGCGTTCACGGTAAGCGTCGATGGCGGTGAGGAACACGGCGTCACGACCGGGATCTCTGCTCACGAGCGCGCCCGCACGATCGAGCTCGTCCTGAACGGCACCGGCTCCGACCTGCGCACTCCGGGGCATATGTTCCCGCTGGTCGCGCGCAACGGCGGCAGCCTGGAACGAGCCGGCCACACGGAGGCCTCGGTCGATCTCGCCCGGCTCGCCGGCCTGCAGCCGTCGGGCGTGATCGTGGAGATCGTGGGCGAGGACGGACACATGCTCCGACGTGACGGGCTGGCCCAGTTCGCACGGCAGCACGGTCTGCTTATGTCCAGCATCGAGCTGCTGCGCGAGCACCTCAGCGAAGTGCGAGCAGCCGCATGAGATCAGACTGGCTGAGACCTGTCGGCGCGGTGTTCCTGCGCCGACAGGTCGGGCGGAACCTCGGCACCGTCCAAGGTCTCGGCAACCTCCCCCAGGAGGGAGGCTTCGTGCTCGTCCCGAACCACACCAGTTACCTCGACCACTTCGTCTTGGACTTCCTGCTCGAGGCCGTGCAGGATCGCACTACCTGGTTCCTGACCAAACGGGAGAGCTTCGAGAAGCCGTTGCTCCGTGCATGGTCTACCGCGTGGCATGGCATTCCCGTCGATCGTGACCGCCCCTCCGCTGAGACTCTTCGCACCGTGCAGGCCGTGCTGGCTGACGGCGCGGCACTGTGCGTATATCCGGAGGGCACAAGGAACCCGAATCCGGAACATCTCTTGGAGTTCAAGACAGGAGCTTTCCACTTCGCTGCCACAGCGAACGTGCCGGTGGTTCCGGTCGTGATCGTCGGCGCCGACCAGGTGCTCGCACGGGGAGAGCGGAGGTTCCGGCGCGGACGCATCGACGTCCGCTTCGGTTCCCCCATCTATCCCGATGCGTCGCGGCCAAAGCCCGAGCGGGTCAAGCGCACCCTGGAGTGCGCGCGAAGCTGGATGGAGGCATCGCTTACAGAAATGCGCTCCGCCCGAGCGGACGACATCATCGACACCAACGGCCTCACGGCCCGCACCACTGATCTCGTGCACAAAGGTCAACTCGCCGGCCGTCGGAAACGTGCGCTCCTGTTCGTCGTGCGGTCGCTGGGACGCAGCAACCCTGGGAGCATCGGCCCCGTCAAAGCACACGCCCGGATACGAGGACTCGACGCGCTCGCCCTGCGCGGGCCGCTGAAGTGGCCCCTGCTCGCTGCAGCAGCTCGTGACCTCCGGCGCGCTTTGCGCCTCAACCCGAGCGACGCCGACGCGCACTACTACCTCGGAACCGTGTTCGCCACCCACCCCGGGCGGGCAAGCCAAGCACGTGAGCACCTGGAAGCATCGACGCGCCTGACACGGCAAACGGACCCGCGCCCGCTGCTCGCGCTCGCACAGCTCGAGGCGCGTTCGGGTGACCCACGGCGCGTGGAGCAGTTGCTCGACACGGCCGCTGCCGCGTTGGACGAGCACGACGGGCGAACCCCTGCGCGCACGGCGAGGATCGCCTCCCTCCGCCGAGGACTGGAGCAGGTCGCGTGACCCCGGTCCGGCATCTCGACAGCGGAGCGATCGTCGTGTTGGAAGGCAAGCCTCGCCAGAAGTGGCGGCACTCCTGCCCGACCGAGTGGCATCTGGACGGCATCTGGCCCTCCTCACACGAGCGCGCGCAGATTCTCAGGGCGCTGCGCGTGGGCCAGTCCGCGCTGATCATCCAGAACTCCGAAGGCGAGTCCGTCGACCTGCTCGACGAAGAACTGAGCGTTCGCGTACGAGGAATCTCGGACTACATCATCGAACGCGAACGCGGAGTCACGAGCCTCTTCGTGCCGTCCATGAGTTGGCTTCCCGCGAGAATCGCAACCTCCGCGACAGCCTTCATCAGAGAGCAAACGAGAGTGCACGCAGCAGCCGGCGACGGCAAGAGCAGCATCCTCACGCCACCGCTCGGGCTCCGCAAGAACATCCGCGTGCTCCACCTCGAGACCGCCGCGACCACCGAGCTGGCCGCCGACTGCCTGGAAAATCTCGCTGAGGTCGCATTCCCCAAGCTGCTCAAAGGACGTAGGAAGCTCTGATGCCCTCTCTCACCGCACACCGTGACGTCCACGCCGACCCCCACACCATCGCGGGCATCATCCTGAACATCGCCGAGCTCGCCGACTGGAACCCGGCGCTGAACTCCGCCGACACGCAGGATCGGATCGCAAGGATCGGCCATCCCTACCCGGTCTCCACACGTGTGCCCGGACGTGCCAGCCTCACCTACCTGCACGCCGACCCCGAACGAATCACCTGGCGGCTCCAGGTCACCGGCGGCACCGAGACCGGCGAATGGGAACTCCAGCCCAACGGAGAGACGACGCGAGTCGTCCACACGATGACGCACGACGGAGCCTTCTTCGCACTCATGCGGCACGCGATGCACCAGGTCCCGAACTGGCGCCTCGACCGCCTCCAGCAGCGCGCCGAGCAGCATCACTGATCTATCGGCCTCCAGCGCACGTTCGTACGTCACTCAGCCCTCTCAGATCCCCCCACACTGTTGGCACCCAGGGTGCTGTCGGGCGCGCTGCGCGCACCTTGCCGCTGAGGGGGCCCTCCCCGAGACCGGCTCGGGAAGGGCGCGCCGTGGTGATGACGATCCGCGTGATGTCGTCCGGTCGCGGCTACGAGTATCTGCTCAAATCGGTGGTCGCGGGCGACGGCGACCGCGACATGAGCACCGCCCTGACCCGCTACTACACCGAGACGGGCAGCCCGCAGGGCACCTGGCTCGGCGCCGGTCTCGCGGCTCTGGACACCGGCCAGGGCCCGGTGCTCGCGGATGGCGATCAGGTCACCGAGGAGCATCTCGCGCGGCTGCTCGGCGACGGCACCCATCCGGTGACGGGTGCATCGTTGGGGTTGCGGTATCCGCGGCTGCAACCCCCGCGCGAGCGCATCGCAACCCGGATTGCGAAGCTCGACGCGACGCTTACCGGGACGCAACGGGACGAGGCGATCGAACGCATCCGGGCGGAGGAGTTGGCGAAGAAGCCGCGCACCGCGGTTGCGGGGTTCGATCTGACGTCTCGCCGCCGAAGTCGCTCAGTGCGATCTGGGGCGTCGCCGACGCGGGCACGCAATCCTTGATCGCCGAGGCGCACCATGCGGCGATGCGCGACACGCTCGCTCTGCTCGAGCAGCGGGTCGCGGCCACCCGGGTCGGGCATGGTGGGATCGCACGCATGCCGGTGGTCGGCGTGATCGCGACGGCGTTCGATCACTACGACTCCCGCCCCGCCGACCCGCAGCTGCACACGCATCTGGTCGTGTCGAACAAGGTACAGGGCGAGGATGGGCGCTGGCGGTCGTTGGACTCGCGGACCCTGCACCGCGCCACCGTGGCGCTGTCCGCGTCGTACAACGCGTTCCTCACCGATCACACCGCCCGGCTGCTCGATGTGGCGTGGGTGGCCGTGGATCGCGGAAAGGATCGCAACACCGGCTGGGAGATCGATGGTGTCCCGAACGGGTTGCTGGCAGAGTTCTCGCGCCGCACTACCGGCGGCGATGCCAGCGCCGGGATCGCTGCGGCCACCCAGCGGCTGATCGACGGCTACGTCGCCGAGCACGGCCGCACCCCTTCGCGGACGGCGGTGGCGAAGCTGCGGCAGCAAGCCACGCTGGAGACGCGGCCGGAGAAGGAACTGCATTCGCTCGCCGAGCTGACCGCGCAGTGGCGTGAGAGGGCAACGGCCGTACTCGGCGAGGACGCCACGACCTGGGCCGGGCATCTCCTGGCCCAGGGAGCGGGGCAGGTGCGTCTGCGCGCAGACGACCTGGATGCCCGACAGGTGGAGGACATCGCGACGGTGGTGCTGATGGAGGTCGCGAACCGGCGGGCGACCTGGGGGCGCTGGAACCTCCACGCGGAGGCGATGCGGCAGCTCATGGGGTTGTGTTTCGTCACCACCGGCGACCGGATCGCGGCGCTCGACCAGATCGTGCAGCACGCCGAGGCACAGTCGCTGCGACTCACGCCCGGTTACGACCGCCCTGTGCCCGACACGTATCTGCTCGCCGACGGGACGAACCGTTTCCAGTCGGCCGATCAGGTCGCGTACTCGAGTCAGGACATCCTCGACGCCGAGACCCGGCTGCTCCAACGCTCCGAGACCGAGGACGCCCCCCCGGCTCACGGCGCGCCTGGTCGCCCGGCACACGACCCGCAAGATCGGTGGCGTGGCCCTCGCGCCGGATCAGACGGCGGCGATCGCAGCGACCGCACGATCCGGGCTCACCCTCGATCTGCTCGTCGGCCCGGCCGGGGCCGGGAAGACGACCGCGCTGCGCGCGCTGCACCGGGCGTGGACGGCCGCGCACGGCCGGGACTCCGTGATCGGGCTGGCCCGTCCGCTGCCGCCGCCGAGGTGCTCGGCGACAGCCTCGGAGTACGGGCCGAGAACACGGCGAAGTTCCTCTGGGAGCACAGCAAAGGCCGGTGGAATCTCCAGCCAGGGCAGCTCGTCCTGATCGATGAGGCCTCTCTTGCGGGCACGCTGGCGCTGGATCGCATCGCCGCACACGCGGCGAAGGTCGGGGCGAAGGTCGTGCTGATCGGCGACTGGGCGCAGCTGTCGGCGGTCGAGACGGGCGGGGCGTTCGGGATGCTCGTGCGCCATCGCCACGGCGTGCCCGAGCTGACCGATGTGCGCCGCTTCACGAACGAGTGGGAGAAGGCCGCAAGCCTTGCGCTGCGCTGCGGCGACACCGGAGCGCTGGACGCATATGACGAGCAGGGCCGGCTGCACGACGGCGGGCTCGACCGGATGCTCGATGCCCTCTACGGCGCGTGGCAGGAGGATCGCGCGGCGGGGCTGTCCACGCTGATGATCGCCGGGAACGGCGAAGCCGTCGCGGAACTGAACCAGCGCGCTCGCGCCGACCTCATCGACGCCGGCCACGTCGAAGCCGAGGGGGTGCTGCTTCACGACGGGACGACGGCCGGCGCCGGGGATCTCGTCGTCACCCGCCGCAACGACCGCACCCTGTCGACCGGGCGGTCGTGGGTGAAGAACGGCGACCGGTGGCAGATCACCCGTCGCTACGACGACGGCTCGCTGGCCGTCCGCCGCGTCGGGAGAGGCGTTGCACCCCACGGGAAAGCGCTGGTGCTGCCCGCGAGGTACGTCGCCGACGAGGTGGAGCTCGGATATGCGGCGACCGCACACCGTGCGCAGGGCGCCACCGTCGACACCGCGCACGCGCTCGTCGACCCCGAGAAGGCATCCCGGGAACTGCTCTAGTGTCCTGCGCCTGAAATTCGATTCAGAAGTCGTCCAAGGGATTCGAGGATCTGTTCGGCCGATTTGGTCCAGGTGAATGGTGTCGGGTTCTTGTTCCAGGCGGTGACCCAGGCGCGGATGTCTGCTTCGAGCGCCTGGACGGAACGGTGGTCGCTGCGGCGCAGGAGGTCGTCGGTGACGAATCCGAAGAACCGCTCGACCTGGTTGATCCAGGACGAGTAGGTCGGAGTGAAGTGCATGTGGAAGCGGGGGTGCTTCTCGAGCCAGGCGTTGATGGCCGGGCTCTTGTGGGTCTGATAGTTGTCGCAGATCAGGTGGACAGTCAGCCCTTCAGGGACCTGGGCATCGATCTTCGCCAGGAATTTCTTGAACTCGATCGCCCGGTGTTTGCGGTGCAGGCTGGAGATGACCGATCCGTCGGCAGTGTTCAAGGCGGCGAACAATGTTGTGGTGCCGTGCCTGACGTAGTCGTGGGTGCGCTTCTCGGGCATCCCGGGCATCATCGGGAACGCCGGTTGGGACCGGGCCAGCGCCTGAACCTGGGACTTCTCGTCGACCGAGAGCACCACGGCCGATTCCGGCGGGTTGAGGTAGAGCCCGACCACGTCGTAGACCTTCTCCACGAACTGGGGATCGGTGGAGAGCTTGAAACCATCGGCGCGATGGGGCTTGAGCTCGAACGACTTCCAGATCCGACCGATCGTGGACTTCGACAGTCCCGTCCGCTGCGCCATTTTCGCCCTGGACCAGTGGGTTGCGTTCGCCGGTGTGGATTCCAGAGTCGTGACCACGACATCCTCGACCTGTTCGGCGGTGACGGTGGCGGGCCGACCCGGTCGTGGCTCGTCGACCAGCCCGTCCAGCCGGTACTCCAGGAATCGACGCCGCCACCGCGTCACCGTGTGCGGCTCAACCCCGCACCGGGCGGCCACCGCCACGTTCGTCAATCCCTCGGAACTGGCCAGCACGATCCGCGACCGCGTGGCCAGAGCCTGGGAAGATTTCGCCCGACGAGCCCACCGCGCGAGCGTCTCCCGCTCATCATCGGTCAGTTCCAACGAGGCCTTCGGCCGCCCAACATTCGCCATACCCAATTCTACAATTAGGAACAAGATTTCAGGCGCAGGACAGTGTCCTCCGCCGTTAATTCGTTGCAATAGTCGTCCGAGGGATTCGAGTATCTGGTCTGTGGTCTTGGTCCAGATGAAGGGCTTCGGGTTCTCGTTCCATGCCTTGACCCACTCTCGGAGGTCCCTCTCGAGCGCTTGCACGGATCGGTGGTCGG